>JAQURS010000028.1 GCA_028715505.1 Patescibacteria group bacterium | reverse complement strand
GGCGCGAGTTTGACGTATGGACCGCCAAAGTGCGATTCGCGGTGAAAATCCAACCCAGCCGTGGCCAACAAATCACTCTTGATCTGATGATGTGATTCATACATTTTCAAAGCTTTCAGTCTTGGGAAATGTTTGCCGTCGTATTGCTGGTTCCAAATCTCAATGCCATCCAATAAGGCAACCAAATCATCGTCAATCTTATATTGGTTGCGGTGCGGATGAGCCAGCACGATCCACGCGCCCTGTTGCTTGGCGAGTTTGATGGCTTCGAGCGAATCAAGTTTAAGATCCAGGGCCGATGCTCCGATCAGCAAGATATGACAATTTTTATAAGGCAATTCAAATCCAGGAATAAATAAAAAGTTACTATCGCTTAAACTTCGACATTCACTGACCACTTTCTCAACTGAATCCGCGTCTAACCCGTCCGTATGCTCCGTGACAGCCGCGAAGTTCATGCCCAACGCCAAACACTTCTCCCTAAGTTCGGGGAGACTTAATTTACCGTCATACGAATGGCGCGAATGGAGATGGAGATAACCGCGGATTTGACTCATATCTTTCTGGCGATGGCATTAATAATCTGCCAAAAAGCCGGACCAAAATCGTCCCAACTCTCCACATCATAAACCAAATTAGGTTCGGATGAAAAAAATTCTTTTAAAGCCGTTGATCTTAACCGCCCTTGCGGCTTGACCAAAGTCTTCAAGAGATTGACTGAATCAGCCAAAAAACTTCGGGCGGTGACCGGAACTTTGTATTGATCCGTTGGATCGATCGTCTGGCCGCACGCTTGAAGGTAAATCAGATAAGGGAAATCCACACCCGAAGCCTGACCCAAGGCCAGAGATCCCCAGAGGCGTCCGTTGATTTCCATGAGCTTGGGCGCGCCGCCTGATTTGTCCAATTTGAATTCCACCATGGCCGGCCCTTGCCATTTGAGTTCGGACATGAGTTTTTCGGCGTAAGCGGCCATCTCGACCGGTAACTCAATGCTTTGGCGTAAGCAACTCGCGCCGCCGTTCGGATCAAGGGAACGAAGGCGTTTGTGCGCGAATTTCACGATCCAACGTCCCTCTTGCCAGATTCCGAAAATCCCGAATTCTTGGCCGGTCAAACGCTCTTGCAACAGCGGCCAGATACCCGTCTGCGAGTGAATGCGCTCAACGATCTCTTTGGCTTGCTCGCGGGTTTCCGTGATTTCAGTTTTTCCCCTGACACCTTTACCGCTGATCCAAAGGCAGCTCTGAAGAGGTTTGATGACGCAAGGATAAGATAATTCAGTCAGAGCTTGATCGACGTCCGCTTGAGTTTCGACAAAAAAAGTTTTAGGCGCAGGCACTCCGAGCTTTTCTGCCAACTTCAAAGTCAAAGCCTTGTTGAAAGCGATGTTAAAATTCTCTTCTTCAAACATCGGCAACCTCCCAACCGCCTCAATCCTCACGCGATTCCTGGCTAAAGGCAGCAATGTATTGTCGCTCATGCAGAAAACAACGGGACGGCCGCCCATTTCTTTCAACTTAGATTCGACAGCTCGGACGTAAGCCTCTTGGTCTGCGAGTGGCGACGGATAAACCCAGGCGTCGTTGGTGGATTTTGAATGTAAAGCCAAAGCGCTCTGCTGTTCGGCGCCGCAGGTCACGTCGAGTCCCTTTGATCCCAACGACCTGACGCAAGCCAATGAGCTCGGCAGATGACCGTCCAGAACCAGGACTTTTTCGTTTTCCGGTTTGGCCGACATGACCCGCGCGATTTCATCCATGGTCATAACGTCGATCTGGCCCGCTTCCCGCAATCGACTAACCTCTTTAAAGACCTCTTCCAACCCGTTCAATAAATTAACCGGATCGGACGCCAGGTTAAAAGGATGAGTCCAAAGATGAAAAATCTTTTTCTCGGCCACGGCATTTTTTAATCCAGCCAAGGACTTGTCGACGCGAGCGGAAATCGGGAGATGTTTTGCCCAACCTTTTTTATGCGGATAAAAATAACTGCCCGGAATTTCCCAAACCCCTCCGCGTTTTATCGGCAAACCGACCGGCGGAGACAAAACCAAGTATTCATCGATGACATGGGCGATCTTGTTGAGAATCCTAGGAAAGTTTTTGTACCAATTGCGATCTTTGCCGCGGAAAGAAGTAAAACCGTTCGGCGCCAGACGATCGACGTGCGCTATGCGGTTTTGCGGGTAAACGAATGATTTGAGTTCGACTCCGGCGGATTGGGCGACTTTGGCGCAATTTAAAAGTTCGGCGTCCATGTCGCCGGGTTTGAAATTCGGATCGTCCATGACGGGGTGGGAAAAGGAATGCGAACCGATTTCTTGTTTGACCGAACAATCTTTAATCCAATCCACCAATTCAGGCGCGTGGTAAAGGGGATCCTGGCCCGGCTGGAAAAGTTCGCCGACCATGGCCCAGGTCGCGCTGATATCGTATTTTTCAAGCAAAGCCAAAAGATCTTTAATTACTGGCCGCGTGCTTTCAAATTCCCTAGTCCATCGCTCATCTCCCCTCATGCCCCAGGCCAATTCCGTATCCAACGTGAACATGAAAACACCTCGCCCAAATCCCGTGGCGTTCGTCTCCCCCAGCCCATTTTGGTTTCTAGCCTGTTCCATGTTTATGTTCGGCTGGCCAGGTCGTTAAATATTTGCCGCATATCAACGGCCACCCTGTCCCAACTGTATCCCTCCATCACCAATCTCCGACCCCGTTCGATCAGCCCCTGCTTCAATCCGGGCTCCTCTTGAATTCGCTTAACCGCCTTGGCCACCGATTCCGGATCGGACGGATTGCAAAATACGCCCGTCTCTCCGTCTTTCAAAAAATCCGGAATGCCTCCCACGGGCGTGCCAATTATGGGAAGTCCGGCCGCCATGGCCTCCAGAAATGAATTTCCAAGGCCTTCCGAAAGCGATGGTCGGATGAAAATATCGGAACTCTTCAATAACCTTGGCAGTTCTTCGTGATCGCGCCGTCCGGCAAAAACAACCCGTCCGCTTAATCCCTTCTCGATGGCCAATGATTTGAGGCTTTCCTCGTCCTCCCCAAAACCAATAATCAAAACTTTATAATTTTCGGGCAAGTGCTTCAAAGCGAGAATGATGTCATTGACTCCGTTTTTGAGAACCAAGCGCGATGCCGTAACCAAAACGATATCCGAATCCGAAAATCCAAATCCTTCGCGGATCTGATGTTTTGTTTCCAAGGCCACGTCCGCCGAAAAACGCGCCAGATCCACTCCGTTCGGAATGACTTCCGGCTCGCTCTTAAATCCCATCTTCTTCCCCCATTCGGCCAAAAAATGACTTATGGCTTGGATTTCGTCCACGCGTTTGAATATCCGGTAAAATAAAGGGCGGAAAACACCTACGCGTTTAATGATGTATTCCGGCGGATCGCCTTCCTGCAAGGTCAGTAGCATCTTGATCTTGGGCGTAAGCCAAGTGAAGATCAAGCCGGCAAAGCCGCCATAGCTGGCCATCATGGACCAACATGAGGCGTAGGCCCTCCTTCCATGCTTAAACCGGGCGTAAAATGGAGCCGCTAAGACATACCAAAGCTTATCGAACTTGGGCCACCCCAATCCAAATCGGTAAATCGTGGC
>JAQURS010000027.1:1268-3665 GCA_028715505.1 Patescibacteria group bacterium | reverse complement strand
GTTTTTAAATTAGCTTCCAGCCAACCGATTTTGGAGCCGGTATCGAAGTAGGTCCCTTCAAGGAGTTTGGCGTAAACCGGCCTGGATTTCATGAGATTAAAAATCGCGTCCAAAAGCACCAGCTCGCCGCTATGTCCGCGCTTGGTTTTGGTAATGGCGTCAAAAATATCGGGGGTTAAAATGTAAGCCCCGATTGAGGCCAAACGGGAAGGGGCTTTTTGGGGACCGGGTTTTTCCACCATGCCTTTTACCTGGACGACGCCTTTTCCTACCTTTGCTCCGGGTTCGATGATGCCGTATTTTTCCGTGCCCCGATCGTCCGTGGGTATGACGCCCAGGATGGGGTTTTCATATTTTTCAAAAGCCTCAATCATCTGTTTTAGCCTTGGTTTGCGGCCGGTCATCACGTCGTCGCCGAATAAAACGGCGAATGGTTCGTCGCCAATCAAATGCCTCACGTTCAAAATAGGCGTGGCGTTACCGTAAGGTCCCTTCTGGCGGACGTAAACGAAATTCGCGAGATGACTGATGGACTGGATGGCTTCCAAAGCCCGGAATTTTTTCTGTTTTTTGAGCCAAGTCTCAAGTTCATGGTTGTCGTCGAAATGATCTTCCACGGCGCGTTTGGCCGAGCTGGTCACGAGGATGATTTCCGTGATGCCCGAAGCTACCGCTTCCTCAACCACGTACTGGATGACGGGCTTGTCGATGATTGGCAGCATTTCTTTGGGCATGGCTTTGGTGGCCGGAAGAAATCTGGTTCCAAATCCCGCGACTGGGATAACGGCTTTTTTAATGGTCGGCATATCGTCCGTAAGTATATATCACCGGCCCGCCTCGTGCTATAATGGCCGTAGTTTTATGAAAAACACTTTTGTTCGTTTAATGGTCGGTTCGTTGCTGTTCAGCTTGGTTTTTGGGGGAGCGGGTTGCACCAAGGGTCCAGACGCGGCGACCATAAAAGCCATGGAGCCGAAAACTTTGAATATTTGGTCAGTCATCGACGACATGGACGTTTATTCGCCGATCATCCAGGCTTACTCGGCCGCGCATCCGCAGGTTTCCATTAATTATCGCCGTTTGCGGCTTGAAGAATACGAATCCGCGCTCATAAACGCCTTGGCCGAAGACCGCGGTCCGGATATTTTTCTGGTTCACAACACCTGGGTCGGCAAATACCTCTCCAAGATTTCTCCCATGCCGGCCACCACTCAGATGGCCTACCGTTTTGCCGAAGGTTCGAGCACCAATCGCTCCTATACTTACGAGCTCAGGAATGAAAGGAGTATTACTTTAAAGCAATTGAAAGAGTCTTACCCGGATGCCGTGGCCAGCGACGTGATTCGCAAGGTTAATACGGCCAAAGAGGGCGCCGCGCCACTTTTGGAAGATAAGGTGGTGGCGTTGCCCATGTCGGTCGATACCTTGGCCATGTACGTCAACAAGGATTTGTTGAACGCGGCCGGTATCCCGACGATTCCGGATACGTGGGACAAATTCCAGGCGACTATTCCGCGTTTGGTTAAAATCGACAGCGCCGGCAAAATTCTGCAGGCGGGGACGGCCATGGGCTTGGCCGCGAACGTTGAACGGGCGACGGACATCGTTTCCGTGCTCATGATGCAAAACGGAGCCGTGATGACTTCGGATGACGGTTATCCGACTTTTGCCTTCATGCCCGAAAATCTGACGGAACAGCGGGAAGTCTCGCCCGGCCTTCAGGCGTTGGGCTTTTATCTAGATTTCGCCAATCCCGATAAGCAGGTTTACACCTGGAACTCCACCATGCCCAACTCGTTGGACGCTTTTACCCAAGGCCGCGTGGCTTATTTCTTCGGCTACGCCTATCATTTGCCCACCATTAAGGCCCGCGCGCCCAAATTAAACCTGGCCATCGCGAAATTGCCGCAGATCGAGAATAATCCGGTCGTGAATTTTGCCAATTATTGGGTCTGGACCGTATCTAAAAAATCAAAAAATACCGATATCGCCTGGAATTTCATCAATTACATGACGCAGCAGGATAACGAAAAGCAATTTCTCGATTTAGCTAAGCGTCCGCCGGCCCACAAGGCTTTGATTGATAAGTATTTGGAGGATGAAAACCTGGGTGTCTTTGCTTCGCAAATCCTCACTTCGAAATCCTGGTATAAGGGAGCGGATCCGGATGCCATGGAAAGCGCCATGTCCACCATGATTACCGACGGAGCCGCGACTGACCCCGAAGATTTGAACCGCGTAGTTTTAATCTCGCAAGACAAGGTAGGTCAGACGATGAACGCGGGGCAATGACCCTCACCACAGTTTATTTGCACCTAACTCCCTCCAACTCCCTCTTACTTCAAGAGGGAGTGTCAGAACCTCCTCTTGTTTAAGAGGAGGCAGGTGGAGTTAGGT
>JAQURS010000027.1:0-1168 GCA_028715505.1 Patescibacteria group bacterium | reverse complement strand
CCTAACTCCCTCCAACTCCCTCTTACTTCAAGAGGGAGTGTCAGAACCTCCTCTTGTTTAAGAGGAGGCAGGTGGAGTTAGGTATCCAGGGATTTAGGGGTTGAGGGTCCAATTATGCTATAATGCCCCCGTATTATGCGTTTTAATGGAGGATTGAAAAACGGTAGTTTGATTTGGTCTTTTTTGATTGTAGGTTTTTTTGTTTTTCTGCCCATGACGGCGCACGCGGCTTTAAACTGTTGGGACAAATATCCGACGGGCGGCACGCCTATTCCGGGTTTTCCGAAGGCGACGGATTTTCAATCATCAGCTTGCTCCGCCACTAAAGACGCTTGCACTTCTCAGGGAAGTGTCGCCATCGATGGTTTTGGCTGTGTCGCTCCACAAGCCTGTTGTCTGAAACCAGCGAAATCCCTCGGCGCTTGTTATAACGATTACGTGGGCGACGATAGAACGATTTTCCAAAGTACTTCCTGCGTAAAATCCGACGCGCAATGCGCCTCACCCAATAAAAAATTAGGCGATGGCCACGGATGCAGCGATGCCAACGGAGGCACTGTCTGTTGCGCCATTATTAAAAGCAGTAACAGTAAATCAGGATCGACGGCAGGGAGTATCCCCCAAACTGGCAGCACGGCTGCGTGGAAATATCAGAATCCCGAAAAAACCGGCTTATTGCTAGTTGATTGCACCAAGGATGGAAATTGCACCATTGATGACATTGTCCAACAAGGTGTGAACTTTGCCAAATGGGTAATGGGTTTGGCGGGAGCCTTGTTTTTATTGGTTTTTGTTTACGGAGGCGCCATGTATGCCGTTTCTTTCGGCCGGTCCGATTACATCACTAAAGGCAAGAACGCCCTGGTCCGCGGAGCCTTTGGCGTCATCCTCGTGATGGGCGCCTGGACAATCGTGTCTTACGTCGCGACTTCGTTGGGTTATACCGGCATGGCACCGACTGGCACTAACACCGGGACGGATGATGCTTGTGCCAAGAAGGCTGGTTATTCTTGCATGATGGTCACGCCCGAACAGGAGAAGAGCCAATATTTGTGCGAGAGTAAACTGTGCATGTCGAATAAGGATCCGCAGTATAAATGTTGCGTCCAAGCCCCGAGCAACAAATGATTATGCCAAAGGGATTAATTAAAAATTTTTTAATATCGAT
>JAQURS010000026.1 GCA_028715505.1 Patescibacteria group bacterium | reverse complement strand
TCGCGATAATCAACGGGATAGCCGCTCAGGACCATGGCCGCCTCACCCGTCACGTACCAATCATCGGAGCTTATGCCCCAACCTTCGAGCACAGAGCGGAGATCTGCCAAAATTTGGGGTGACATATAAAAACTTGAAAGATCTTAACGCTTTACTTGAGCCCTAGCAATAAATCCGGCTTTTTTCACTTAAATTGCCATAAAATGGTATACTTTGGACGTATCTTGCGCTTTTTATGTTAAAAAATTTCCTTCCCGCCATGGCGGGCGGAGTTTTGGCTACCATCGTGATAGCCGGAGTTTACTCATTTACGGCCAGCGCGGCTTCACAAAAAAATAAACTTCAACCTTTAAAACCCGGAGGGATGGCATGGCTGCTGCAAGGACAGCCGCCCAACGGCGTAGTCGGCCAAAAATATCCTGGATTTGCGTTTTGTAGTCCGACACCCCCGCCAGGCCAATTTTGTGGCAAGGTTCTGCAGAAAAATCCGGTTACGACCAACCCAACTGGGGGCGTTCCTAATTATACTTTTAAAGCCGGGGTCGGTCTGCCCGCAGGACTTAAACTGGACATGAATGGCAACCTTTCCGGCAAGCCGACCAAAGCCGGTAAATACACTTTTCAAATCTGTGCCACGGACAGGGCTAAAAAGAAAGTTTGCAACACCATCAAAGACCTGGTTGTTGAATCAAAGAAAGCCCCCACCGAACCAAAAAAGGCAGTCAAAAAATATCCACAGGCCACCATGGATATCGCATCTGGCATGTTTAGGTACTTCACGGTTGGCGATGCCAGTTTGGCGACTGCTCCGTCTTTTGGGCGGTTGGTCCGCGAATTCAACATCGAGGCGCCGGGTTATACTTTACTCACTTCCTCGGGACGCGAACGCGCGCAAACCCATTTTTGTTATGACACGGATGACGCGACTTGCGGGCAGGATTGCGGACGATGTTTCGGCGCCAATTGGGACATGAAGACGCCGGACGGTTGCTTAGTGGAAATGACTCTCTATGGCATGGAATACGATAAGGCTGCCAACCAAACCAAATTCATCTTGGGAGTCGTCGGCGGATCACAAGCCTGTATGGCAGCCGGCTCTAGTTATAGCTTTTCCAGCGCCGAATTGGTCGGCTCGCAAACTTTATCCGGCGGAGGCGCTTCGGCCGTCGTTCGTTTGACTTACGAAGTCACTTCGGAAAATGGTCTTGCCTTCAAAAAAACTCCCGATTTTACGGTTACGGTCGGGGCAGAGCGCGAACTCAAACCAGGTGAAGTTTTACCCAATGAAAAAGACCCGGTTATGGGTCAATGAAAATTAATAAACACCAATTTATGTAAAGATCGATCTTCGTTTTTTTAATCATTAACAGAATTTTATGATTCAAGTTTCCCTGGTGGCATTCTTGGCCAGCAGCCTGGTAATGGCTTCCCCGGCCAACGCTCCGGCCACGAAAGTCCCTCCTCCCAGTAATTTCATCAAACAAAGCTGGGCACAGATGGCAAATCTGCCAAGTTATAAATACGATTGCACCTTAACTGCTGGCGCCGTTACCGAAGCCCCCGGCCTGACGGGTGACACGAAAAATTACGCCGATTTATTGGTCTCCGCCCTTCCCCTCCTTTCGCAAAAAGAGTCCATGACCCTTATGAGCAAGGGCATGAAGGCCTCCGCGACCCGCGTGAAATCCCCGTCCGTGCGCCCTTACACGGCCATGTTAAGCGGTCAGTTGACTTACGACCAAGCCGTGACCTATACGGCGCAAACCCCGCAGTTCAGTCTCCAATTCGTCGTCAATTCGCAAGGCGTCTACTACCGCGGCACTTCCAAGGATACCTGGAAGCTGATCAAGAACAAGGACGTGGCCAAAGCTATGTTTGACAGCGAAAAAGATTCGACAATTACCACTTCCGTCAGCCAAGATTCCATGAACTTTAGCGCTTGGGCCGACGGCAAAGCGTCACAAGCGGTTTACAAAGGAAAACTAACCAAGGATTCCGTCAAAAACATCGTCACGGACGCGGTGGGCGCCACTTTCGCAAACGAGGATAGCTTGAACGAAATTTCGGTGTATATCGACAAGTCCACTAAAAGATGGACCAAGCTTGAGACCACGATCACGGTGGATACCGGCAGCGTGGCCTTTCCCTTGCTTAAAACTTGCAAGTTTTATTACGGCAAGGACGCGACAGTCAGCATACCGGCTAAACCCAAGACAGTGGACGCCAAAACAGGCGCCGCTGAATTCATGGACTTGATTAGCAGCGTTGAGTAACGATAAATATAAAAAGGCGCCCATTGGGGCGCTTTTTTATTTTGACGATTTGTCGGTGGCTAAAGGAAGGTGGCTCAAAGTCAGATGTTTGATCTCTCTCGTTTCGACCTTTACTTCGGCGAAACGGGTGACTTTCAAAATTATAAACAATAACCTGGCTAAAACGATGGGAACAAAACCAAAAACCAAAAGTATTGCTTGAAGGAGAATGAAAAGCAGGAATCCCAAAGAAAAAGGGATGTATTGTTTGATGGGTATGAATTGCTTTTCGAAATCATCGACCGTCGCTTGGGCTTTTTTGGTGGCATCATCTATGGCAATCTTCTTCTGCGCCGGCGTGGCCTTTTGGCTTTCGATGTTGGCTTTAGCCTGTCCAAGCAATCCAGAAGCAATGGGAGTCTTCACTTCGGGCGGCAAAATATAACCGCGACGCGACGCGTCTTGGACATAACCTAATCCAAAGGCCACGCAGACTTGGACGGCGGCCAAGGAAAGCAACAAAAGTTTCATGTCGGACAGCGGATGGGCGGAAAAATTAATCTGGTTCTTGAGCTGATTGGCCACGAAACCCAAAAACACGCACATCAAAAGAGCATACACTCCAGCCACGATCCAACTGGCCAAACTGGAGCCGACGATCAACGGATATAAAACAGCGGAAACAACAAAAATCGCGAGAACCAACCAATAAGGCCGAACCAAAATAGCCACGACTCCCGCCATGATGGTCAAAAACAAGATGGAAATGCCAAGGTTGGACAGCCACGGGATCGTATCCGCGATGCTGGGCGACATTAACAATAAATAGTTGGCGGCCAATTGGCGGCAAACGTACGAAAAAAGGGCCACGGCCCCCAAAAATACCACGATGCAGGCGGCGGTTTTTATTAAATAACCGACATCAACTTTGCTTGGCTGGCGCTTAGCGCCGTTGCCGTTATTCAAAGGACGTTTGGACATATTTGATAATTATACCAAAAATCAAGGATAGTATATAATTTCTTGCATGTTTGAAGCATCAACCGCCAAACTGGAAAACGAAAATCCATTTCAAATGAGTCCGTACGAAGTCGCCGCAGTGCGGATCGAGCCTTCAAAATTCGAAGCTATGCCGGAACTCGATCGCGCGCAATTTAACGTCTTCGGTTCTATAGCGGATGACATTTATGATTCTTATAAGGCCATCATGCATTGGCTCAAACTGCCTTACGTGCACGACAATTTTGAGGAAGATCATTTGGCTCGCAGAAAGTGGTTCGAGACTCTAAGCAAAGAACAGAATCTCGAGATGCTGGAAAATAAATTCCGCAATAACCCGGCCGGGGTTTTGGCAGCGCATATTAATTATTTAAAAACGCTTTTGAAAAAAAGCCATTTTTTGCCAACCAATCTCAGCCTTTTCACTGACAACAAACCAAACTTCAAAAAGCTCCACCAAACCCACGTAGCCGAAGAAAGAAGGGCTGTCATGGAAAATTTTGAATCGCAATGCCTGGCCATCATCTCGTATCTGGAATCCTGCCTCGAGAGCAAAAAACTGGCCGCTTAGACTAAAAACAAAAAACGCCCCGAAGGGTGTTTTTTGTATGGCGGGTCCGAAGGGATTTGAACCCTCGGTCTTCTCCGTGACAGGGAGACGTGTTAACCAGGCTACACCACGGACCCAAATTTGTGGGGAGAATTTATCATGTACCCGGACAAATTGCAAGGGGTAAAACGGGCTCGTCATGAACCCTCCAGCCCAAACGTATATGCT
>JAQURS010000025.1 GCA_028715505.1 Patescibacteria group bacterium | reverse complement strand
AAACCGGACAACAGCGAAGAACAACGAAAAAAGATGGACGCGGCTTTGGACTATATGATCGAAAAAGCCGCCGAACGGTTCGGGACGCCGGAAAAAACCCAAGAAACCGTCTTTAAGCTCCAAAAACACAAACAGAAGATCATGGCCAGACTTAGAGAGCAACTGGCGGGCATGGATAATCCAAACCCGTTCGGTCAAGAATCGATTCCTAAAAACGCCAGGCACGTATCAGAAAAAAACGGGACATTGTTGTGCCAGACCGAGCAGGGAGAAAAAGCTATCACGTTGGGCGAGTTACTGACTGACGGGGATTGGGATTTGGAATACCATCTCGATCCGGAAAGCGTGCCGCGAGCCGTGCGCAAAAAGTATTTTATCGAGCAGGCCAAGCGGGAAATCATGGGATTGCTCGATCGCCAAATCGCCACGCAAGAATCGCAGAGTAAACACGTGCACGAATTCAAACAAGAAGGCTACATCGAGATGGTCAGCCAAGAAAATCAAGAAAAATCCGGGGTATATGCCGAGAGAATGGTCAAAAACCTGCTTAAAAAAATCGCAATCGACCAAGATTTAGATTTTGAGATCATCGAAGCCGATGCCTACCAAGACATGGAGCTAAAAATCGACTTCATCATCAGACGCAAGGCCGCGGCCAGGGGCGTGGACGTGCAGACCAGCGACGAAGACCGGATCGGCATACAATTCACTTCAACCAATGCTCCCGAAGTCATTCAAAAAAAGGAAAATCAGATTAGGCAGGCCAAGAAAAAACTCACGCCCGAAGAAAGAATTCGCGACATTGCCTTGGTTTCAATTCCCATGCGCGAAATTCAAACCATGATGCGGGAATGGAAGAAGAATCAGACCCCTGGCGGGCCGGATAAGCTCTGGACTGATCCCGTTAAGGCCGGGATATTTAAAAAATTAACGCAAAACCTCCTCTCTCCAGAAGAGATCGATACGGTCGTGGCCAAAATCGATTCTAAGCGAGCTGCGGCCTGAGATCGCGCAAATCGGAATAGATGTTAACGACCCTGGCATCGGCTGGAGGGGCGTATTTCATCAAACTGAAATTGGTATCGATCAACTCTTCTTTGATTTTTTGACCCGTTTGACGGTTGCTAATCTCGCGCCACAAGGAATTAGTCCGGAAGTACTGGCCTTTTGCCATGTCAAAAAGATATTCATGACCTTTTTCTTTGACGTGATATCCGTGTTCCAATTCTCGATCCGAACAAATCTCACCTTTCAGATGCTCGTCCGTAACCCAAACGTTAATTTGGAAAGTTTTGTCCGTCCTGTTTTGAAACTGAAGGTCCAAATAATTATAAAAAATAGTGGCGCCCGATCCAAAAGGCAAGACGCGACCTGAATCCGGGAAAGCATCAAAGCTGTGATGGTGGCGTTCCGTGACGGTTAGCGGCGTATGCAGGACCATCCAAAAGATGAGGTTGGCCATTTGGCATAGACCGCCGCCGATGTCCGACTTGGCTTCCCCGTCTTTTAAAACCATGCCTTCGAGGTAACCTTTTTTGGCCGAGGGTTTGCCGACCAGTTTCCAGAGCGAGAAGGTCTCCCCCGGCCGGATGACGACACCGTTAATTTTAGCCGCTGCCAATTTAAGATTCGTGACCTTGTTGTATTGGAGCCGCATGTCCACGTCGCCCAGCTTGCGCAGGAGCAACGATTGGTGCGTGAAACAGCGGACCGGCAACTGGCGGCCAGCGTCCACTTTGGCCAGCTTTGAACCAACCAAAGACAAACCGCGTCTTAGGCGGTGGGTTTCCACGCAGGCCGTGTAAAGCCAAGGGTGGATTTGGGAGACTAACTTGCGGGACATACGAACTTGCCAACGGGCAAACGGGCAAACCATGACACAAAAAGGATAATCACGGTATGATATGCCCATGACCAAATATCAGGAACTCGCCCAAATCTTCTTCGAGTACGCCTATTACCACGAGATGAACGGGGTACCTTTTAAGCCACGCGCTTACCAAATCGCTTCCGAGGCCGTAACCGGCTTGGGCGACGAGGTGGAGGCTGCCTGGCGCAAAGGCGGGGTCAAAGAGCTTAAAAAGCTGCCGGGACTTGGGCAAAAGACAGCCGAAAAAGCCGACGAATTTTTCAGGACAGGGCATGTTAAGGAGTACGAGCAAATGAAGAAAAAATTTCCGGTCGACATCTGGGGGCTTTCGCGGATCGAGGGTTTGGGGCCAAAACACATCAAAGAGCTTTACCAGCACCTTAAGGTCAAAAATTTAGACGGACTGAAACGCGCCTTGGCCTCGGGTAAAATCAAATCCCTGCCGCGCTGGGGCGAGAAGAGCCAGGAAAGACTATCGCGACAACTACAGATGATGGTCGAAGCGTCCGACCGGCAGCTTTTGGGTTACGTTTTGCCGGTGGCAGACAAAATCGTGACTGAGCTTTCCAAAATCCCGGGCGTGAGCCGCTGTACTTACGCCGGTTCCATCAGGCGCAAGCAAGAAACGATCGGCGACATCGACCTTTTGGCCACGTCCAAAGACCCGCGCAAGGTCATGGACGCTTTCGTCAGTCTGCCACAAGTCGAAACAGTTCATGAAAAAGGCAAAACCCGATCATCCGTCAGGCTTAAAATCGGGATTGATGCCGATCTGCGCGTCGTGCCCGACAACGTTTATGGCGCCACGCTCCAATATTTTACGGGAGACAAAAAACACAACGTCATGTTGCGCGAATACGCCTTGTCCAAAGGCTATACCCTGAATGAGTACGGATTATTCACTTTGATCAGGAAGAAAGGCAAACACGAGAGCGGCAAGTTGATCGTCTGCAAAACCGAGGAGGAGATTTACGAAAAATTGAAGATGGAAACTCCCCCGCCCGAACTGCGCGTGGGCGGTGAAGAGATTGCGGCGGCGCAAAAACACAAGCTTCCCAATCTGATCCCATACGGTTCGATCAAAGGCGATTTTCAAGTTCAGACGGATTGGTCGGACGGCGCTTTAAGCATTTTGGACATGGCCAAGGAGGCTAAGAAACGCGGCTTGGATTACATGGTCGTGACGGACCACACCAAATCCCTGGCCTTCATCAACGGTTTGGATGAAAAACGCCTGGCCAGACAGGGTAAAGAGATTGATAAGCTCAACAAAACTTTAAAGGGTTTCACGATACTCAAGGGCACGGAATGCGACGTTCATAAGGACGGTTCGCTCGACCTGGCAGACGAGGCTTTAGCCAAACTGGATTGGGTCGGCATCTCGATCCATTCTCACTTCAAACTGCCGCGCGCCGAGCAAACCAAACGGCTGGTCAAAGCCATCTCGCATAAATACGTGGATTGCGTTTTCCATCCAACTTGCCGCATCATCGGCAAACGCGAACCGATTGATTTGGATATGGACGAGGTAATCGCGGCCGCCAAAAAGTACAATGTGGCGCTCGAGATCAACTCTTTCCCCGAGCGCTCTGATTTGCGCGACGTGCTGGTGCGCGCCGCTATCCGGGCCGGCGTAAAAATCACCATTAACTCGGACGCGCACGCGCCGGAACACTTCGATTTCTTGCCGCTCGGCATTGCCATTGCCCGCCGCGGCTGGACCACCAAAGCCGACGTGTTAAATACCAAATCCGCCAAGGAACTTTTGGCCTGGAAGGCCAAAAAACGGAAAAAATGATAAAATGAAACCATGAACATGGGTTTGCTCTTTGCGTTCGGAGCGCTGTTTGGCTGGGCCATCGGCGATTTTTTTATTCAAAGGACCGTAAGGGCCATCAGCGTTGTCAAAAGCCTGTTTTTCATCGGCTTTGCCGGAGCTTTTGGCATATTGCCGTTCGTGATTAAAGACATCAAAAGGATACTGCCGGATCCAAATAACTGGCTCATGCTGTTCGCTCTCGCGGCGGTCGTCATTTTGGCGGCTTTCGCGAATTTTCAAGGATTGAAACTCGGTAAATTATCCGTCATGTTGCCCTTGAACGGGGCCGAGCTGCCGGTGACCATCATCCTAAGCTGGCTTATCGGGGGCGAAAAACTGGATTGGTATTTTTACGCCCTCATGGCCTTGGTGGCGATCGGCCTGCTCATGACCATGCTGACCGGACTCGGCCGTCTCAAAAATTTTAAATTTGAAAAAGGCGCTTTTTATACTTTACTCGGCGCCGTAGGCTTGGGCGCGACTAATTTTTTAATTGGCATCTGCAGTCGCAGTATGTCTCCCCTTTTCACGATTTGGTTTACGCACACGGCGGCCATGTTCGTTACCCTCGCCATCCTCATCCGGCAATCCGAAGCAAAAAATATTATCCATAATATTTGGAAACACCCGCACATCGTGCTTTGGCAAAGTTTTTTGGACAACGCGGCCTGGATGTTTTACGCCTTTTCCGCGGCCTTGATTCCAATTAGCATCGCCGCGACCATATCCGAAAGTTACATCGCCGTGGGCGCCATGCTCGGGCTGGCCATCAACAAGGAAAAAATCAAAAGACACCAGGCCTTCGGCGTGGCCTTGGCCTTTATCGGAGTCTTGGCGCTTTCTTATTT
>JAQURS010000024.1 GCA_028715505.1 Patescibacteria group bacterium | reverse complement strand
CTGCCGGGTGTTTTGTTATGCCACCGAAAATGCTATCCTTTCTAAATCTTATTATGAGAAAAGAAATCATTCTTTGGATCCTGGTCGGCTTGGCCGTGCTGGGATTGGTCGGTTTGGGCGCGATCGTGACGTTCCAAAACCAACAATTGAATAAAGTTTCGAGCTCCATGAACGAGCTGACGGCCAAATTTGAAAATATCGCGAAGCAGCCGCCCGCCGAAGCTCAAATTAACGCGACTTCAACTCCCCAAACTTCCGAACCGGCTAAATCGGCGAATGAATTCGAAACACTAACCCAAAAGATGGCCGACAAACTCCAGTTCGCGCATCTGTGTAAGGGCCAGGTTAAAGAAGTTTACCTTTTTGGCGACGAAAGGCGGCCCGCTTCGTACTGCCTGGGTGAGAACCGATTGGTCTTGCTCGACAAAACAGCCGAACCCAAAGTCTTGCAGACTTTAAACGTCACGGATGACGCGGCCGCGCCTATCCTAATCAAAACCGAGACTGTCCCCTCTTCAACCATCGTCCTGATCTCTTACGCGCCTGATCCTTGCACTACCACCGGCGATTGCGGAGCGGGCATGCCGACGAATTACGTCACCCTGGCTTACGACCAAAAAACGGGCCAAGTCCGTCCCATCACGAAATATCCCACGGATGGCGAACCGATCTGGAATCCGGCCGGCACCAAAGCCATCTTCGTTCCAGACACGTGCGGCGGCGCGGGCTGCCAGGCTATTCCCCTCATCGGTTACGACGTAACGCGTGACGCTACGCAATCGATCACGACTGACAAAGCCGCGGGCTCCCCGGACGGCCAAGCTCGCGACGCCTCGGGCAAGCCCTTACCGCGCTGGAGCAAAATTTCTTGGAAAAACGACGTGGAATTCACGGCTGAAATCATCCAAATAGATGGCAAAGCGACGTCCATTAATGGTAAGTTCTAAAAACATGAAACGCGCGACACTAGGCCTGATGCTTTTCGGCCTGCTTCTTTTGGGAGCGGGTTGTTCGGTTTCGCAAAGCAAATCATCTAATCAGATTACCCTCGGCCAAGTCATCAACGAGCAGCCCAAAAATGTTGAACAAAAACTGCCGGACGGTTGGCAAAGGAGGAGCGTGAGTTACAAAGATGGCCGGAATGTCAGCTGGATCATCGCGCCCATGGACAAAAACGATTGGCAATGGTCTTTGGCCAACGACCCGTCCAACCCTCAAACCGTTCCGGGTTGGAGGAACACCGCGACCGCTAACTTGGTAATCAACGCCGCCTATTTTGACGAGAAATACCAGCCAGCCGGATATTTTAAGGACCTTGAATCAAAAAGTTCAAAGCCTTGGCCGGATAAAAAATCTCAAGCAGATCCTAAAAGCTACTCTGGCTTGATCAAAATCAAGGACGGTAGATTGGAGATCATGCATTTGGTCAATTCCCAACAAGATGAACCGAAAAATAACGAGCAAGCTTTCCTGACTTATCCCACTTTGATTTCAAACGGGAAGCCGGTCATTAAAGACGATTCACAAAAATACGCTCGGCGTACTATTCTCGCCCAAGATCAATCCGGTAAACCCTATATAGTGATCACGGAATCAGGCGCCCTATCTTTATTCGAAGCCGCTCAGTGGCTCGCGACCCAGCCCGAAAATTTTGACGTGGCCGTCAATCTGGATGGCGGGCCTTCAACCGGCTTGTCTTACGAGCTAAACGGGACTGAGTTCGAAATACCTTCCGCGCCCATTCCAAACGTATTGACGGCGAATCTCAAATAAGTGATTGGACTTGGTAAATATTACGTGCTAATTTACAGGCACAATATGGCAAACTCTGAAGAATTAAAGAAGCTTTGTTACGACGACAAGGGCGACGTCAGGACCAAATCCGAATGCCGCGCCGTTTTGATTAATCATCTTATTCTGGATGAAATGATGGATATCGACGAAGCGGAAGATTTGGCCGAAAAAACATTGCAAGAAGTCAATCTTTGGAAGGACGAGGACAAACAGGAACCCTTACCTCCAGACCCGGCGGCCGCCAACCAGTAAAGTAGACAAAAACCAGGCTTTAGGCCAAAGTATGGGTAAATTTAAGCCCATATTTTTATTATGTTTAAAGCGACCCTAAAGCGTTGTTTGATAAGCATCGGCGCTTTCCTTGCCCTGCTCCCCATCGGAGCTTCTGCCCAACAGGTCAATTTGCCCGGCCTGCAGCTCGGAATGATCGGAACGGCCAATCAAACTCCGGTCCAAATATCCGAAGCCCGCGTAACTTACCGTTTTGACCAGGGAGGCACAGGTAAAGCGGCCCAAGCCGTACCGGTCCAAATGACTTATCGCCTGCACAACCCTTCGGCCACGCAGACCATGGAAGTTTACGTCCCAGTCGCCGGGCAGGAAGGCGACGCGCCCGAGATCACGGCCATTTTCGTCAACGGCAAAGAGCAACCTTTGTCCGCCCCTGCCAACCAAAAATATTACGGCTTGGACCAACCGATCCGCTCGATCGCTTTTAGTCTCACGTTGCCCAAAGACGCTGACGCGATCGTGGACGTTCGGGCTTTGCAACCCATTACCGGAGAAAACATCCCTTTTGCCTTCCAAACGGCTAAAGCTTGGGCTGATAAGATTCCTACCGGCACACTGGAAGCTTTCTTCACCTTTACCACGGCCAACTGGAACGTGGCTTTGCGTGAACTCAAACAGGAACCGACGCTGGTCCCCATCACCTACTCCGGCAAAACCGCCGCTTGGAATTTTTCAAACCTGGATGCCAAAACCTCCAGCGACGTATTTTGGCAAACGGCCAATTTGGAAGCCATGGCCTATTACGAACAAGGCTTAGACCTCTGGCGACAGAATAACAATGACCCGCAGGCTTACAAAACCTTGAAAGGCGCGCTCTTGGACATGATTCCCTGCCACGGCGAACAAATGCCCCTCGCTACTTGGTGGAACAGCATGCTGGATACGGCGAATGTAGGCATCCTGTCCGCTTTGCCTCCGGGCGACGCGCAGGACACGAAAGCCATGGAAATCTTCAGCAATAATTGGACCATGCCCCAAGGCGAAGATAAATCATGCATCGCCATGCAACAGCGCCCGGATAGATACCGATCCGCGTTTGGTTACATCATGCAAGTTCCTCAAGATCAACGATCCGAAACCGACAACCAAGCTTTGGAAAAGCATTATGCTTTCTTAAATAAATTGACGACCGTCATGGGAGAAAACAGCCTAGGACTAGATCCGAACAACATCCCTTCCACTGATCCGTTCGGCAATTCGAAACTGTCGGATAAGGACAAACAACTGTTGGCGATTTGGGATTACCGCTTTGGCGGTTCGCGTCCCTCCGAACAAACATCCACTTCCACCGGCCAGACAACCACCCCAACCAACATTGGAAGCTCCGTTTCTTCCACCTTGGCCAACCTCTTTCAAAAGCTCCCAAAGTTATCATTCCGCACGCAGGTTGTCCTGTTCGCCATCCTTGCTTTAATCGTTCTTATCATCATCGGATTCATCGTGTTTAAATGGCAGGAAACCCCCACCGTACCGGAAAGGAAAGACAACGGTCCGAGTCCGTTTGGCGGCCCTAAACCCACGCCTACCGTGCCCCTGTTGGGCAGAGGCCTAGGCAGCAGACCGGATCTGACCCAACCTCAGTCCCCAATCTCCAAAGAAGAAAAAAGTAAAAACGAGCCGGAAAATATTTTTAAACCACCAGCTCCTCCAGTTCCTCCGCCTGTTCCCCCGATTGCGCCCAAACCGCCGACAGTGCCTCCGGCTCCTCCTAAACCTCCGACTCCGCTGCCGGTCCCTCCGACTCCCCCGACACAGCAAAGTGGAACAAACAATGTGAACAATAATGAACCCAAACCGCCGCTCTCGATTTAAAAATAAAAAAATAAAGACGCCCTGCCAGGACGTCTTTATTTTTTATCCACCATCAACGCTTGACGATAATGCGGCGGCATGAGAAAAATTACGCAGTCGCCGCAACCATGCTTGGCGGCGATCCGCAAAGGAGGAATCCCCTTGAAGCAATTCGAGGGGATTTCTTTTATATTAACTAAACTGAAAAGCCGCGTGTTTCGAGATCCCTTGAATAGGGGTGAAACACGCGGCTTGCGAAGGCGAAGGACTCGCCATCAAATGAAGAGCACGGGAACGTCCAGGGCGGCCAACACAGAATCATCTTTCGGGGCTTCGAGAGCCGCGCGCAAGGCGAAGTTGTGCAGGCAACCCATGTGATACCACTGCGGGCAATGGGGATTGATCCGCCAGGTATTCGGGAAGCTTAGTGACTGTTGGATCACGATGCCCGTATCCTGAGGATCGTTGCCGTCGTAGGTATAGAACTTTACGACGAGGTTGTATGTCCCCACGCGGTTGACCGAGAGCCACGCTTCCGGACCCATTTCACTGTTCTGGGTTCGATTGGGCATGAGCACGGCGGCGCATCCGACCTGGGCCCAACCGGGGTTGGCCAGGAAATCCTGCTCGAAGCCGCCGAAGCGCATCCGGAAAACGGGCTGTCCCGTACCGAAAGTCGGAGAGATCAGACAGGCGAAGTACGGCGAGGTGTTGACCACCTTGACCGACATGTTGTCCGGCGCTTGAAGCTGCGCTGGGTACATGTTGA
>JAQURS010000023.1 GCA_028715505.1 Patescibacteria group bacterium | reverse complement strand
AGCCAATATTTGTGCGAGAGTAAACTGTGCATGTCGAATAAGGATCCGCAGTATAAATGTTGCGTCCAAGCCCCGAGCAACAAATGATTATGCCAAAGGGATTAATTAAAAATTTTTTAATATCGATTGTTTCCTTTTTGTTTTTCGCGGCGCCGATGTTTTTCGTCCAAGCCGCGGAAACCATGAACTTTGAAAACGCTTGCGGCGAACCTCCTCAGGGAAGCAAGCCGGCCTGTAGCGGCAACGTCGTTAAGGTTAAGGTAGGCGACATGGTAGCCAGTCCGAATAAAGGCTGTACGGACGGCAAACAATTCGCCGGCTGCCGGATTGAAGGTTCGGATTGCGTTTCGAACGGAGTTTACCAGGACTGTTCCGCCATTAACGTTTGTTGCGCTGACCAGTACAAAATAGGTTCAGACGATCAGGCTAACTGCAGCCAGGAGGATGTGGTGGAATGCGGAGCCTCGGCCGAAGCTTTGCCGCCTAAAGGCGGATTATTCTCATATAAATGCGTGGATCCAGGTGCTTGTAAAGGAAATATCGTGGCTGGTGCGAATTGTCCGCAAGGCGTTTCGGGAAAAGTATGCTGTCAGCAGGCAAGGTGCGTTAAATCTTCCAGTTCTGCTGGTGGGACAGCCACCAAGCCTCCCTCTGAATTCAAATTGACTAATCCGCTTGGCAATACGACTTCCATCCCGGTTATTTTAGGCAGGATTATCAAAACTTTCCTTGGAATTTTGGGAGGCATCGCGCTCATGGTTTTCGTTTACGGCGGATTGATGTGGATGACGGCGCGGGGCGATCAGTCCCAAGTTAAGAAAGGACAAGACGCTTTAAAGGCCGCAACCATTGGTCTTTTCATCGTCATTTTTTCATATACTTTGGCCGGTTATCTGGTAACGGCTTTGACTTCCGAACAGACGATTATCGCGGCCGAAGAGGGGAGAGCGACCGCCGAGAAGCCCACCGAAGCCAGCAACCAAGCGGCCACCGTCAGTTCGCAACTTAAAGAAGCCGAACAAAAGCAACAGCAAGGCCAAGCCGGAGCCGTCCAGGCGGGACAGTCGGCCGGCATCCCGGAGCAAACGTCTAATTGCGGTTCATTAAAAGGCCAGGCTTACCTCGACTGCATCTCATCCAGCGGCCAATCTTTGTATAACACGCCAAATCCCATGCCCAACCTCCCTGGAGGGCAGAAAGATTGCAAATTCGCGCCAGACCCCAACAAATGCAGCACCATCGGCTGGAAGACGATCTGCAACGAAAAAGTTTTTGACACCGGCTATGGCGCTTACAATAAAATGAGTTGCGCCACGCAGAGTGAATGTACTGGCAAGGGAGGGACGATTATTAATACAGCAAACTTTGGAAACAACTGCGGCGCGGGCAGCGTGTGCTGTAAAGCTCCTTGAGTATGAAAAAGATTTTTTTAAGTTTGATCATGGTTGGCCTAAGCGCTTTCGTGGCCGCGGCTTTCTTGTCGCCTCCGGCTTTGGCCGTCAACACGGCTAAGACTTGCGCCGAGGCCGGCGGAGCCTGCAAATACGACTGCGACGCGAATACCGACAGTTATGCCAACAGCAAACTCGGCTGCACGGACAGCTGTTGTATTCCCAAAGGTAACGCGTGCAAAGACCACGGGGGCACATGCAGCAGCGGCTGCGGGACCGGCATGGAAGTGGCGCCTAATCCGTTCGATTGTTTGGAGAGTTGTTGCGTCCCGGCCGGTACGGCTTCGGGCATCCAACCCAAGCAGGGTGGGGCAGATGCTAAAACCACCGCAAAAGCTTATGATAAATCGCTATGCAACGTGCCTGGAACCAGCTTCCAATTTCCTTGCCCGTTAGGCGGCGGCGCGGAAAAACTGCCGCAAGTTTTCGGTCGGGTGATTAAATGGATCCTGGGTTTAGTCGGAGCCTTATTCTTTGCCATGTTCGTTTACGGCGGATTCCTTTACATTATCGCGGGTGACAGCGCGAAGAACGCGGAAACCGGCAAGAAGACGTTGATCAACGCGGTCATGGGTTTGGTGATCGTCATCGGATCATACATGTTCGTGACTTGGATCATCGAAACTTTTAGCGCCGGATTTTAAATTTGATTATGAAATTTTCGAAAATATTATTCGTCCTTATCCTGTCAGCGGCCGCTTTGTCCATTGGGTCTTACGCTTCGACGGTCCACGCCCAGGATATTATGAGCGGGTTGAAGCAGACGGCCAGCGCGGCGGGTTTGCCTGGCAAACCGTCGGGCGGGATTGAAGACGCCATTGGCAAAGTCATCGGCAGCGTGATGGGTTTGGTTGGTACTTTACTTTTCGTCTACATGCTTTACGGAGGCTTGAAGTGGATGATGGCCGGAGGAGACAACAAGGCCGTGACCGAAGCGACCGCGATCATTAGAAACGCTATTATCGGCATCGTGATCATTGTTTTCGCTTACGTCCTGGCTAATTACGTGATTACGACGCTGAGTAGCGTGGCCTCGAGCGCGAGTCAGACTCCTTCGGGAACTCAAGCCGCGACCTGTCCAGCCTCTTACTCGTGCATGACTCCAGATGCCATTAACTCAAAAATGGAATGTCCGTCGCCGATGGGCGCGAATGGTTGTTCGGCCTCACAGGCTTGCTGTAAGATCAACCCGTAAGGACGATTAGGACGTTCAAGGACGCGTTAAGGACGTTACAGTGCGGATGTGCTATTATATCCACAAATGATTTCGAAAGGAGGTGTTAACACATGACCAAAATTACAAAAACGCTCGTAGCTTTAGGTATTACGGCCAGCATGGTTGCTCCTCTCGCGGTTTTCGCGCAGCAGGGAACCTTGAATGCCAACGACCTCGGAGTGGGAGCCGTGGGCAACACGGTTAAACTCGGAGGCGCTGACGTCCGTCAAACAGCCGCCAATATCATCAACGTGGCTTTGGGATTCCTGGGCATCATCGCCGTCATCATCGTTTTGGTGGGAGGCTTTAAATACATGATCGCCGGAGGAGACGAAACCAAGACCAAGGAGGCCCGCGGTTGGATCATCTCAGGCATCATCGGTTTAGCCATCATCTTGGCGGGTTGGGCCATCACCAGCTTTGTCATCGGGCAGCTTATCGAAGCGACTACTTCCACATAATTAAAATATGGGGGATAAAAAATTGAAAAAGCTGAGTGCATTGGTTGTCCTAATAGTTGGGCTGGGTTTGGTCTTGCCTACTTGCGCTACTTTGGCTCAGGCCGCTCCTCAGGGCTTGCAGGCCATTAGCGCCGGCGCCAAAAAGGCCGCCGGTGGCGCGGGATTGGCGGGGTCTAACAGTCCTGACATGATAACGCTCATCGGACAACTGATAGGCGCCGTCATGGGGCTCGTGGGCGTCCTCTTGTTCGGTTACATGGTGTACGGCGGGTTCAAATGGATGACGGCCGCGGGAGACCAAAAGAACGTAACCGAAGCGATTAGCATCATTAGGAATGCCATCATCGGCATCGTGATCATCGTGGCGGCCTACGCTATATCAAATTATGTTATCGGGACTTTGGCCAACACCCAGACTGGGAATTTGACGCAAACTCCGGCCAAACAATAACGACTAAATTAATTTATGAATCTACGCCTTAAATCTACCTGTTTCGCGGCGATCGCAACGGCGTTGATCCTGCCGGGCATGGTTTTAGCTCAGTCCGTTGGCAATAATCCTTTCAATCAAGCCAGGGATCTGACAAACTCCGTCGGGCAGAAAGCAGGCATTGCCAACCAACAGAGTTTGCCCAGCATGATCGGCAGCATCATCAATGTGGCGCTCGGCTTCTTGGGCATATTGCTTCTGTTCTACATGCTCTACGCCGGTTTCCTCTGGATGACAGCCGGAGGGGACGAGAAGAAGGTGCAGAAGGCGACGTCCATCATTCAGCAGGCCATCGTGGGTTTGCTGATTATCGTCGCGGCGTTCGCAGTCTCTAACTTTGTCTTAGGCTCATTGATCAACGTTTCTTACGGTACGCCGTAATATTCGCTGCGCAGCGAAAACACGGAGGCGCCTTCCAAGGCGCCTTTGTGTTATACTCATGCGCATGCAAACGCAGTCGGATAACTCACCACCCCCCCCTTCAGCAAGGGGGGCAGGGGGGATCTTTCTCGCATTAAGTTTTGTTTTTTTGGCCTGGTTTTCAATCCTGATGCCTTGGGACAAGTTGCCCGACCCGGACGCGTTTTATCATGCCACCATGGCCAAGCTGACTTGGAAAAGTGGTCCCGTTACCAGTTTTCCTTGGCTTGACCTAACTTCTTTGGGCTCTCATTTTGCCGATCAACATTTTCTTTTTCATGTCATCCAAAGTCCGTTTGTCGCCTTACTGGGTTTGACTCAAGGATCGAGCGTTTCATCCTTGCTTCTCGCGACTTTAAGTCTATTGGGCCTGGCTTTTGTTTTTTACAGACTCCGCCTAAAACCGTTTTGGCTTTGGCCAATACTTCTCGCCCTCTCGAATCCTTTTTCAACCCGCATGGTGCTGGGCAAAGCTTCGCCGCTCGCGGTTTTGCTTTGGATGATAGGGTTGGCGGCAGTTATCAATTCTAGCCCTTGGATAATTTTTACCGTTTCTTTCCTTTTCGCCTTAACGCACGGTGGTTGGATCATATTGCCAGGCTCGATTTTGATTCTAATCGTCGGGCAAGCGCTTCACCACAAAGCAATTGATAATCAATCATGGTTCGCGTCTATCAAATCAGCCAACTGGACAGCTCTTCTGTCTTCCTTGCTGGGAATCGCGTCAGGGATTTTAATCCATCCCGGCCGTTCCGAATTGCTTTCGTTGCTTTGGGTTCAGGTCATCAAGATCGGCGTCCTCACTCCGCAAAATATTTTGCCTATGGGCATTGAATGGGAAGCTGCCAGCCCGGGCGCGTTCATTGCCATGACATCCGTTTTCGGGATTATTTTACTTTTGATTGTTCCTGGTTTAATTTTTGCTCGTAATTCTCAGATAAGAGACAGAATGAAATTGATTGTCAGTTTGTCGTTTTTGATTGCCGTGCTGGTTGCGTTGACGTTCAAGAGCTCGCGTTTCGCGGAATACCTGCAACCAGCTCTAGCGGTTTGGACGGCCGCCTTGGCTCAGTTAGTCGATTGGAAAAAGTTGTTTGCTTGGTTGCAAATGGAAGAAAGCAGACTTTTTAAATATTTGGTTCCAGGCGTCATCGCGATCGCCACATTACTCGTGCTCGCAAACAGCGTGGCTCAAGGTTATTCATCTCTGCATAGCAAACCTGAGTTCAAAGACGATCAATATCTTGCAGCCACGCAAGCGATTTCCAATCAGGCGAAAAAAGGGGACAGGGTTTTTCACTCGCAATGGGACGAATTTCCCGTCCTTTTTTCGCGCAATCAGGATTTAAAATATGTGGCAGGGTTGGATCCCAACTTTTTTTACGA
>JAQURS010000022.1 GCA_028715505.1 Patescibacteria group bacterium | reverse complement strand
TTCGCGTCGACGGACATTGATTCATCCTTGCCCAACAGACGCTCGAGCCTGGTCCAGACTTTTCCGGCTTCCAACCAAAGCTGGACGCCCAGTCCATTCTCCCCCGGCTGGCCTTGAGGCAACAGCCTGAGCTTCGTGCCTTGAGGCAACACTGATTCGCCGGTGTCCGGATAAAGCAATCTAGCTTGGCCGGAAATGACTTCGACTTCATCGCCTTCGTACAATTCCATCTCAGGCACGCCATTGGTCTCATCCACGCCACGGCGAACTTTGACGTCCGCCTCTTTGGTCAGCAGCAAATAAGCCAAAGGCTTGGGCTGCACGGCCACGACCTCTTCCGTGGTCGTCGCATTAATCTCCGTAGTCGTAGCCGTCTGAGTCTGGTCAACCGGCTGATTAATTACCGTTGGCTGTTGTTGCGAGCAACCCCAACCAAAAAAAGAAAGCCCCGCGAAAACAGTCGCGAGCGCCATAAAATTTAAAGATTTTCTCATATTGAACAGTATGATATCAGATGGAAGCTTTTTCCGCCCCTTCCTCGATCTTGGCCTGGCGATAAAGCTTGAGTTTGACGGTGTTCACGAATTCCCTCATCTCGTCTATGCGAAGCAAGGTCGCGACCAAATAAAACGCGCCTCCGCCCACCACGATGGCGGCGACAGCCTGCAATAAAACTTCCCAAAAAGTCCTAAGTTGAAAAACGGTGCCAACGGCTTGGCGCGCCAACCAACCAAAACCGAACAGCGCGATCGAAGACAGGACAATTTTCGTTAGGGTCAAACCGACTTCCCTGCTCTCGAGATGACCAAACTTTCTTCTAAGCAGATACCAAAGGACCAAAAATTGCGCGAAGGCGTCGACCGTAAAAGCCGCAGCCAAACCGATGATGCCGAACGGCCCCTTTAGGATAATTGCTAAACCCAAATTGGCGGCCAAAGACACGATGCTCACGTAAAGCGGCGTCCTCGTGTCCTGCATGGCGTAAAAAACGCGGGCCGCGAGCGGGATCATGGATTGCGCGATGAGAGATAGGACAAAAATCGCGAGCACGTCCGAGGTCCTGATGGTCGCGTTCCAGTCGAAAGCGCCCGCGCCCAAAACCAGACGGACGATTTGCGCGCGCAAGAGCAGCATCAATGCCGTGCAAGGCACGATGAAGAAAAGGATCTTGCGGGTCGTCGTCAAAAACGATTGGCGCAGGCCTTCCATGTCTTTCTGCGCGGCAAATTTTGAAAAAGCCGGAAAAGCCGCCACGGCGAATGAAATTCCAATCAACCCGATCGGCACGTATTGCAAATTATTAGCGAGATTAAAAACGGCAATCGAACCTGATTCCAAAGTCGAGGCCAAAACCAACAAAGCGATTAAGTTTACTTGTTGGGCGGCCAAACCCGCGATGCGCGGCACCATGAGTTTCAAAATTTGCCGCACGCCCGAGTCTTTAAAGCTGGGCGGGAGAACTCGCCTAAATCCCATGGGCACGGCCACCAAAGCTTGGACGAGAAGATGAAGGCCGGCACCGAGTACGACTCCCCAAGCTACGCCCGCCACGCCAAATGAAGGCGTAAACCCGATGATGCCGATGATAATGCCGACGTTATATAAAACCGGCGCCAACGAAAAAGCCACGAAACGACGCGTGGCCTGCAAAACTCCACCCATGACGGCCGAGAGTCCAAGCGTGAAAGTGGAAATGAGCAAAATACGCGAAAGCGAAATTGTCATGGCCAACTTATCTCCGCTGAAACCAGGAACGGTCCACGGCACGACCTTATCGGCAAATAAAGCCAGAATTAGGCAAACGACTCCGAGAATCAAGGCAATGGTCGTAAAAACTTTTTCAGCCAGCTTCCACGCTTCGCCGTGTCCGTGCCTTTCGAGGTATTCTGTAAAAACAGGTATAAAACCGGCCGAAAGCGCGCCTAAAACGATCAATTGGTAAAAGAAGTCCGGCAAGCGGAACGCGGCGTAATAAGCGTCGAGCGCGTCACCGGCGCCAAAATGCCCCGCCAGCAAACGGTCGCGCAGCAAGCCGACGATCCGCGAGGCCAGCGAAGCAAAACCGATTAATAAAGCGGCCGCGGTCACGCTCGAGGTCTCTTTATTCCAAATTTTGCTGATGAAGTTCAACATTCTCAACTGCTATTTTTTTTCTGCTCTTTTTCGCCAGCTACCGCGTAAACGTCGCCGCCCATTTCGTAGCCGCCTTTGGGCATCTCTTTAAAGGATCCGCCGCCCATCATGCGCAATTCGGCCAAAGTGTATTTGATGGCAATCGCCAGCCGCCCGTCTTTTTCGAGGCGCCTAACGGAAACGGCAATGGGGTGCGATCGCAAAATGCGGAAACGGTATCCTGCTTTTTCCGCGCGTTGCACGTAATCATGGTCCTCGGCAAAAACAACCGCTTCGTCAAAACCGCCGATCTCTTCATGGATGTGTTTTTTAACGAAAATGCAAAAACCGGGGGCGTGCGGCATCATCCTTTCCGTGGCAATGGCGTAGGCGTTATACACTTCGTGCAATGCGCGGTCGATGGGATTGCGCGTTAATGGCTTGACCTTGGCCGTGGCCACGCAAGCGCCTTTCTTTTTCATCTCCGTCAAATTGTCTTCCAAGAATTTCGGACTCACCAAAACCACATCGGAATCCAAAAACAAAATGACGTGACCCGACGCGGCCGCGGCCCCCCTGTTGCGCCCCGGACCAGGCAAGCCACCAGGCACCACTTTGGCGCCAAAGGATTCGGCCACTTCCGTGGTCTTATCTTTAGATTCGGCGTCGGCCACGATGATTTCGTAGTCCTTGAAAGTCTGCTCTTTAACGCTCGTCAAAAGGCGCGGCAAATTCGCTTCTTCATTTTTAGCCGGAATGACTATCGAAAGGAATGGCATATCATGATTTTAACATAATCGAGTACATGGCGATACCGGCGGCCACCGAAACATTCAGGGATTCTTTGACGCCTTTTTGTTTGATGAAAACCAAGTCGTCGCATTGCTCGAGCAAGTAGGGACTGATTCCTTCGACTTCGTTCCCGAGCAATAAAACAACCTTTGGGCCAGCCTCGTAAAGATCCAAAGCTCGCGCCCTTTCGTCCAATTCCAAACCGACGATCCTGAATCCTTGTTCTTTTAATTTTGCGATCAGCTCTTCGACGTTAATCGTCTTTTCAAAAGCGACCGAGGCTTCCGCGCCCAAAGCCGTCTTTTTTACTTTGGGATGTTCGGGCGTGGGCGTGTAACCAGTCAGCCATAATTTGGAAATTCCCAACGAATCGCACGTCCTAAAAATGGCTCCGACGTTTTCAGTGGAACGTATATTGTGCGCAATGATGTGCAATTCAGGCATAAAGCTAACTCTAGAACACCAATTTTGGCCTGTCCATAGCCAAAGAAGGGGTTATACTCTTGTCAACAGAGCGAAATAATGCTAAGACTAGAGCGCTCAATCAATGGAGATTGAGAAGCCATAAGGAGGCAACGTGCTCATTCAATCACGCATCACCCTTTTCCCGCACGGGCCTTCGGCAACGGAGTACCGTGACACGCTTAGGAAGCAGCTCATCTATTGCGGAGCCGATGAAGGGCAGATCCACGAAACGTGCTGCAACGGAGATCTGGAGCGTTACATCGCCTTCATCAAGAGGTTCAACGATGTCGCCCAGGAAACCAAAACGCCGCCTATCGTGGTCATGACCAAGACAACTCTCCTGGCCAGGAACGTAATCGCGATCCGCAGTACCCTCACCGATGAATGTCCGGCTCTTGAAAGAGCCCTCTGGATCATCTTCTCTCCCAAGGACCCGTTTTTCCAGAAAAACGCCATGGACATGGGCCGGTTCATCACATCACACGGCCTTGCCCCGATTTGGTGCCACGAAAACCAGAGACCTGATGGCGGCAAAACGATGCGCCATTACCTGGTTTTGGCTCCTAGGATGTCGGTCGAAACGGCCCAGGCCGGCGCGATCCATTACAACAAACTGATCTCTGCTCCCGTCCGCCGGGCTTCCTCCACCTTTAAGATCAAGGATGTTGAGGATCTCCTGGCGGCCAGCCAGCGCAACCCCCAGCCCTGAACCCTTCCTCGGTTCCGGGCCATTTTTTATTAACAAAATTGCTCGCCCTTCCCCTATTCTATGGGGGAAGGGTTTGGGATGAGGGGGTAATAAAAAAGGGCACAGATTCGTGCCCGTCCGACATTGCGTCGGAAGAAATATCACATCTTGTGATTCTGGTTCAGGATCTTACCGGCCCTGATGAGGCAAACCCTGAGAACACTCTCACCGTTCGGAACGGATTCGATTTCCAGGATCTTGTCGCAAGGCTCGCCGACCTGATCGCGCATGGTCAGATGCCATGGGCCGTTCTTCTTGATCCTGGCCGGGTAGACCGGAACGCCCTTGTGGAGGACGACCCGCCTGCGGTTGATCTCGGCGAAGCGATTGATATCGAGGGGTTTGTCGTAAACGACATAGTCCTCGTTGCGCAACGACATGACAAAGAGCATTACTCCCCCTTGCCACATGGTAACGTCGCCTTTGAGCTGACCGTGATTTCCGATCCGCAATATCTCCGCTCCTTGTTTCTTGTGCCACTCGCCTGGTTGTTCGGATACCAGACAGTGCACGCCATTCTTGAGAGCGAAGAGGTTGGAAATGTCATAACCCTTCCAGAGGCATTCATCTCCAGTGGTGAGTTCCCACGGTCCGTTCGCCATGCGTTGGATCGGGAAAACCAACTTGCCATCAGCCAGCACGGGTCGCCCGCAAGCGACGCAATCCATCCTGGCTTCCTGCTCCAATCGGCCGTCGAAGCCATAGATCCCGAGGACGCGCTCCGCCGGTTCTTGGATCGAAGCCCTGGGACCATGTGACATGACCCAGAGTTTCCCGTTGTTTGTCCAGAAATCCTCGAGCCCGTGAATGCCACTGATCAACGGATCGGTCCGCAGGTTCTCGAGAATGCACGAGTACCCTTCTTCGTCGTTCGCCGCGAAAATCACCCTGGCCGTTTGCGCGCCAGCGGGCGAAGGCGCCGTGAGCATCTTTTCGGGCATGAAGACCTGGAGCGGCACGCCTTGACTGGTAGTAACCGCTTGACCAGTGCTTCCGACGTGGAAAAAGTCAGCTAGACCTTCCTCTTCGGGGTTCTTGGCCCGGTCGACATAAACGGCCTGATCCCTCCCGCTCCATCCGAGTTTGCGGAGCGAAGTCAGATAAACCGCCCTGCCGGCCAGAGTGCGGCTCCAATCCCCAAGAGTGACATGTCCCGGAGCGCCATCAACGGCATAGAGGGGTTGGCCGTCCGAAGCCTGCATTTCGGAACGTTCGTATTCATTTGCCCGCTTGTAATCGAGCGGCACTAGAGACTCATTCAATGTAAGGTGCATGCGTAACCTCCTTGCCCCGCAAAATAGCGGCTTAATTGCTTTTTGTCAATGCTCTGGGCTATGATGTGGCAGCAAAACTTATGAAATACGGGCATAAAATAAACACGCAAATC
>JAQURS010000021.1 GCA_028715505.1 Patescibacteria group bacterium | reverse complement strand
CCATCATGGACCAACATGAGGCGTAGGCCCTCCTTCCATGCTTAAACCGGGCGTAAAATGGAGCCGCTAAGACATACCAAAGCTTATCGAACTTGGGCCACCCCAATCCAAATCGGTAAATCGTGGCGTTGCCGACCGTCTCGATCCGCGACCGCCCTTTAATGAGTTTAGGCACGAACAAATTAAACTCAATGTCAGAATTGTGCTTAATTATTTCCCCCATGGCGACTTCGGCTCCACCCACCGGAGGGATGAAATCATCCGTGGCAAAAACCGCGATTCTCATATCGATTTGCGCTCCTTTAAAATCGCGTTGTAGACAAAACGAATCTGGTTGGCGAATACGTCGCCCATTCGATTCGAGACAGTCTGTTTGAAACGCGAAGCGACCGCCTCCTGGCTAGCGGAAGTAGCCGAGATCTGATCCGCGCTCTTCAGGATTCTGCCAAGAAGGAAACGGGTATGCCACGGCAGTTTGTCTATTTTCTGGTCGGCTAAAGAGATCAAAAGCGGGAGTTCAACGTCGCGTTTAAATGCCATGGCCGTAAGCGCCGCGTAGCTCGCCAAGACGGACCAAACGAAAATGTACTTATGTTTAGCGGCCAGTTCTTTGGCTTTGCGGGCGCCAAAAATCGGCATCAAGTATTTGTCGGTGGGACGTCCGTAACCCACGCGGTGAACAGTGGCGTTGGGCAACGGGGAAGGCGCGTCTTTTGCCTCGGCCGAAAAAGCCGTGGTAATCACGTCAAACTGCACGTCTGGCATGCGGCGCATCAATTCGAGCAAAGCTTTTTCGGCCGGCCCTTCCGCGGGTGAAAAAGTCGTCGAGAAAACCAGCACGCGTTTCTCTATTCCGGCTTCGCGTTTAGTCTGCTGCACGAAATCCCGGATGTAATCGCTTAAGACGTGTTTTTGGGTCCAACCCAAAGCGGATACTTTGGAAACGTTGATGACCGAATCGAGCCGGTTGCCTTTACGCTCGGGCAGCATCATGATCTCGCCGCCGAACAATTTTGCCACGTCTAAAATCGAATACGCTTCGGCCGCGCCAATGCCATGCTCATCGCCTTGCCCGCTCTCGCCGACTAACACCAATCCGTCGACGATATCTTCCACGTGCGTGAAGTTCCTAATTTGCGTTCCGGGAGAAACGACTGTCATAGGCTGGCCGCGCCTAAACTCTTGCATGAAAATTCCGATCAAGGTCGAATATGGGCCGTTGCTGATTTCTCCTGGCCCGTAGACGTTATAAAAATAAGTTATGGCGTAAGGCAGGCCGTACCATTGTCCGTAATTTTTGACGAGCTCGGTGTTGGTGGCTTTGGTCCAAGTGTATGGCGTCAGGTCGCGACCTAAACCTCCATCGCTGAACTTAGTGGAAGATCCCGCGTAGACGATTTTACAACCGCGTTTTCGACAGTACTCAAGTACGGCGAAAGTGCCGGCCTTATTCAAGTCAAAAACCAGGCTCGGCTCTTCCATGCTCTTTTCGACTCTGGCGTATTCCCCCAAATGAAAAACTAAATCGATTTTTTCGGGCACCAACTTTTCGATATCCTTGGTGTGCCCTTCCCGGTACTCGACTCCAGCCACGTGGTTATCCCTTGATCCGGTGAAATAGTTATCCAGCGAAATAACCCTATGGCCAAGGGAAACCAACCGAGCGCAAAGACGCGAACCGATAAAGCCCGCGCCCCCTGTCACTAGTATGGTTTTTTGACCCATAATAAGGGCAATTTATACTAAATCTAGCTAAAAAGCAAGGGTTTGTGTATTATCTGGCTATGTCTAGCCAAGGACCGATTCTCCTCATGATTACGAGCCAGGATTGGGGTGGAGCCCAAGCCTATATTTTTAATTTGGCCAAGGAGATGAAAGATCGAAATTTGCCCGTAAAAGTCTGTGCCGGGGGCAAGGGTGAGCTAGGCGAAAAATGCCGGAAAGCCGGGGTTGAATTCATTGGCCTAAAACGGATGGCTCGCGACATCAATCCGTTTAATAACCTGCTTTCTCTTTTTGAACTCATCGCGTTATTCAAACGTGAAAAACCAAGCGTCATCCATTTGAACAGCAGCATGATGGGCGTGGTCGGATCACTGGCAGGAAAAATCGCCAAAGTCCCGCGCATCGTTTACGTGGCCCACGGCTGGGTGTTCAACGAAATCCTTCCGGCTTGGAAAAAAGATTTTTACGTCTGGATTGAAAAAATTTCCGCCGGCTGGAAGCACGTCATCATTTGCATCAATCCCAAAGATGAATCCCTGGCGCTTTCGATGGGCATCAAACCTAAGGAAAAAATTCTAACTATCCCAAACGGTTTGGACGTTACGGCTCACGAAAACAATTTAATAGATCGGCACGCGGCACGCGAAAAGCTCGGGCTCGCTCCGCATTCGATCGTCGTCGGAACCGTGGCCAACGCCTATCCGCCAAAAAATCTATCGTGGTATCTGGACGTTTGCCGAAAGACTCATGAAAAAAATCCCCTCATCAATTTCGTTATCATCGGCGACGGCCCGCTTATGCCTGAGCTCAAACGTAAACACGCCGAACTTAAACAAGAAGATTACGTCAAACTGGCAGGCCGTCGCTTGGACGCCCCGAATCTTTTGAGGGCTTTCGACGTTTTCGTTCTGCCTTCCACCAAGGAAGGCATGTCCATCACGTTACTCGAAGCCATGGCCTCGCGCGTGCCTTGCGTGGCGACGGACGTTGGGGCAAACCGGTTGACTCTTGGCCAAAATGGGATAATCGTTAATGCGAATGACGATCAAGCCATGGTTAAAGCCATATTAGACCTAACGGATAACCAAAAACTTCGCGAAGATTTGGCCGAAAAAGCTTACCGTGACATCAAAGAGCGCTTTGATTGGAAGCGCTCGTCGGATGAAACGATCAAAACCCTCTGTCAATAATTATTTCTTCGGTCCAATCTGTGAGCCCGCGGGGATTGTGATTGAGTTTGTCGAAGTTGAAGCGGCCATCTTAATCGATTGGTCGATGGTCGTTGCTCGGCCGTCAATCAAAGGTTGGAATTGCTTTTTCGTTTGCGGATCAAGCTGGATAACGGCCCCCAGAATCATGTTCCTTTCTTCAATCAGGCCCTGGTGCTCCATGCTCTTGGCGATTTCGATATAGGTCGCGGACGGGGCAGCGGGCAAGTTAGGCAGGATTTTAATGAGTGACTTCAATCCGTCTTTATCATTGTTCATGTCGTAAGCCCTGGCCACTAAAGCCGCGTCATCCGCGCTCCTCATTGCGAACGGGTAAGCCGATTTGACGGCCTTGATTATGTATTGCGAACCTTCCTTGGGGTTATTCTGGTCAAACCAATAACTGACGCCAACGTACCACCAGCCCTCCCCTATTTCGGGATCGAAATCGGCCGCTTTTTTATACATGGCCATGGCCTCGTCCTTGCGTCCCAGCTCGCCTAAAAGCTTTCCGTAACCAAAGTAGATCTGCTGGCGCTTGGGGCTTTCGACTATAGAAGCTTTGTATTGCACTTCGGCTTTCTGCAAAATAGCTGGATCCTGGGCGGCCCGCCCGACCGCCTCGAGCAAGCTGGCGTAAATGAAACGAGGATGCACGTTCACGCCATGGTTAACCAAATGCCGTTCCGTCACGTCCTGGACCAACTGGAACATTTCTTTCCACTTTGGCCATTGGGTTAACTGCCCCGCTTCGGCTACGGTGATCAAGTTCCTTGAATGCAGGAATGTCTGCTCGTCCAAATAAGGCGTCTGGATCGTGGCGGCTTTTTTCGCGTAACTCAACATCGATTCAAGGTCGCCCGCCGCGAAAGCGTTATTAGACTTAATGGTCAGGTACGAAGCGTAAAAAGGCATGACCGAAGTCAGATACACCAAGAGCAGGAAAGCCGCCTGAATCAACCCGAAGCTTACCCATGGCGCGGCTTTGGTCCCAACCGGAGGCTTGGCGCCCTCCTGCCCTGCGAAAACCGGAAAGCCTATGCAGATCACGAAAGCGTAAAGCAGATAGCTCATGCTAAACGCCGCCGGATGATCGAAGACGAAAAGGTTTTGGAGGAAATATCCGGCCGGCAGGCCAAGCAATACGGCCGTGGTGGGAATATCGATATAGCCTTTGCGCCTAGCCCGAATGACCGTGACGTAGAGCAGGACCCAAACGCCCGCGAAAGTCACCAAACCTACCAGACCGGTCATTGAAATCACGTCAAACATCGTGTTGTGCGCCCGGTCAAACCAAGTTTCCGCGTAACCCGCCCTCAAAGATTGCGGATTGTAAAGCCGGTTGAAAAGGACATGGAAATCATCCAAGCCCCAACCGGTGACCGGCCTTTGCAAAAAACCTTCCCAAGCGATGTTCCATGCGATGAAACGTCCCATTGTACCGGTCCGAAGCTCGAACATGCGGGCGGCGGTCGGAAACGTGTTGGCGAATTGGTTGAAAACCGGGGTATTCACTCCCCAAACGGCTACCCCAACGTAAAACAAAGCCCCGGCAATCATTACTCCCAAGATACCCATTCTAAATTTTTTATTCTTGTACATGATCGCCACGGCAATCACCGAAACGACAATGGCAAAAATCAATCCCATGAACGGTCCACGCGACCCGGCGGCGAACATCGACAGCATCGAAACGATGAAGGCGATTACGTACCAAGCCCGCCAACCGTTACTCTTCGTCTTAAACCAAAGCAAAGCCAGGAAAAAAAGAATGAAAAGCTGGTAAGCGCCCATGTATATCGGATTGTCCAACAATCCGCCCACGCGGCCGCCGGCCGGAAAAAGTAAAAGGTTGGGGAAAGGCCTCTGCAACAAAGCCACGCAACCCATGAAAACTCCCAGGATGATTTGATAATTCAGAAGCTTTTGCCACTGCGGCCATGTTTTAACGAGTGAGACCGTCATGGTCAGCCAGATGAAGAAGTGCATTAAAGTAAATAATCCATTCATGCGTTCTTGGTTGCCCCACCAAGCCCGGACAGGATCCACCGCAAAAATAACCGAGAGGAGCAAGGCCAAAAAATAAGCCCCGATCGCCGCGTAAAGCAGTGACCATCGCGGCCTAAATTGAGGCTCAATCCAAGCCAGGATCAAGTAAGCCGGGAATGTTAAACCGATGAGGATCTGAAAAGCAATCAATTTTGAAAAAACGAAAGGAAATATGACTATCGGAATGAAAACGAGCGGCATGAGCAAGCCACCGTAAATACCCGCGTAAACAATGGCTTTGAGCGCCTTGATGGCTGTTTGTCGTTGCATATGAACCATAGAATAGCAGGGTCGGATGAAATATAAAACCCCCCGATATGCATCGGAGGGTTTTAAATTTTTTTGTTTGGCCTAGACCCCGAAGGGCCCGGGCTGAGCCCCAGACGAATCCGGGGCTTTGAACTTCCAATCCATCATCCTCCCCTCTCCCCCGCTAAGCGGAGGAGAGGAAGAGGAGAGAGGAATTAGTTGCTCACGACAGCACTCTGTGACAGGTCTTCAACCAGGACGTCGTTAGTCCAATCATACGAAGTCTGGGTCGTAGCGGAATGGTTGCCAGCTTCGGAGTTATCGGACCAGAGGAACGTACC
>JAQURS010000020.1 GCA_028715505.1 Patescibacteria group bacterium | reverse complement strand
TGGGTGCATACCCATCTTTTTGGCAGCGATTTTTGGGGCCGGTTGGCGGCCAAGAGCGCGGGCGTGCCGAAGATAGCCACCACCGAGCATAATCTCAACGTCGATTTTGGCTTTTGGAGAAAGGTGGCTTTAAGAACCACTCAGAATTTAGCCGATCAATACGTCGCGATCTCAAAACAAGTCAAAAGTTATTTGATCAAAGACATCCGCGTCCCGGAAAATAAAATTCGTTTGATTTACAATGGCCTGGATTTGAAACGCATTATGCGCCGTCCAAGCCGGCCTCCGCATGACGTTCCAAAATTGATTTTTGTCGGACGCTTGGAACCGCAAAAAAATCTGGAGTTTATACTCAAAGTTTTATCCGGCATTAAGCAACCTTGGGAATTAAGCGTGGTCGGGACGGGATCGCTCGAAGCCAGCCTCAAACATTTGGCGGAAGAGTTGAAGATCGCGCCGCGCGTCAGGTTTTTGGGCGCGCGGGAGGACGTGCCCGAGCTCTTGGCTAATCATGATTTTTTCCTTTTTCCGTCGCTTTGGGAAGGATTTGGTTTGGCGGTGGTCGAGGCGGCCGCGGCGGGCGTGCCAGTCCTGGCATCGGATCTGCCAGTGCTCCGTGAGCTGATCAACGACGACATTGCGACCTTTTTGCCGGCCAACGATCAAGCCGCTTGGACGCAAGCCATCCAGTCTGCCCTGGCAGATCCGCGGCCTTTTCTGGAAAAAGCCGGGCGCGCCGCGGCCGCCAATTGGTCGCGTTTTTCCGAAGAGCACATGGCCGGGCAATACGCACAAATATATGAAAATCCTGCACGTCAATAAATTTTTCGACCTGCGAGGCGGAGCGGAGTTTTACGTCCACGAACTCATGGCCCGCCAAAAGAAGTTGGGCCACGAAGTCCACGTGTTCGCGACCAGGTCCGAAAAAGAAACCGGATCGGCAGATGAAAAGTATTTCGTGAAAAGGAACGCTTACGATCGATCCGAAGGGCCCATCAAAGACTTTAAGAAGGCTGTTGATTTCGTTTGGAACGCCGAGGCTGCCAAGTCGTTTTCGAGATTGTTAGACGACATAAAGCCGGACGTCATCCATCTCCATAATATTTATCATCACCTTTCAACCAGCATCCTGGCCGAAATCCGGAACTCTAAAATTCCATGCGTTCAAACCTTGCATGACTACAAACTAGCCTGTCCGAATTATAAAATGTTCACGGAGGGTAAAATCTGTGAACGCTGCAAAGGCGGACATTATACCCAGGCCATCCGTCATGATTGTCTGAACAATTTTTGGCCGGATTTGTTGGCGGTGGGCGAGATGAGCCTCACGAAGTTCCGGCAATCATACGAAAAAACAGTCAGGACTTTCATCTGTCCGTCCGAGTTCTTGAAAAAGAAAATGATCGATTGGGGAGAACCGCCCAGCAAATTCAAACACATTGCCAATCCGGTCGATATTCCAGAAAAAATATCTGCCGAACGGGGTACCGGGCCATATGTTTATATCGGAAGGCTTTCTCAGGAAAAAGGAGTTGAAACCGTCGTTCGCGCTTTCGCGCGGATTCCGTCCGCCGAGTTGCTCGTCATCGGCCAAGGACCGGATCAGTTGAATCTGCAGAGATTAAGCGAGGAGTTGTCCGCGCCAAATATCAAATTCATCGGATTCCAAACAGGTGAAGCCCTCATCAATCATCGTTCAAGGGCCAAAGCCTTAGTTATGCCGACGCTTATGTACGAGAACGCGTCGCTTTCCATTTTGGAAGCCTTGGCTTACGGCGTGCCTGTCATAGGATCCGACATAGGAGGAATCCCCGAGATGGTTAAAGACGGGATAAATGGCTTCCTAGTTCGATCTGGAAAAGTGGATGCCTGGATCGAAGCCATCGAACAAATGGAATCGTTTGATCCGCAACAGAGAATCGAGATGGGCGACGCCGGCCGTGAAATCGCAATTAAAAATCACAACTGGGAAAATCATCTAAAACAACTCGAAGCTGTCTATAAATCTTAGGCGTCCGGAGGTCTTGGAGAAAATTTTGGATTGTGAATTTTCCATTTTTCTACCCATTGACCTAAGCCGTGTTTTTCTAATTTATTGGAAAGGTGAGCGCTTTGCTGTGACCAGTTCAAAAGTGATTCAAAGTTTAGCTGGTAACGGTTCCGAACCACGATATAGCGGATCAGATTGCGGGAAACCGCGCGTCGGATGGTACGGTCTGAGACGCCAAAGAGTTTAGCTGCTTGGGAGACGCTTAACCGGAGATTTTTGGGTTGCTCGGCTGGCATAAGTCTTTTTGGATGATAACGGAAATCAGGGAAAATGTCAAAGATAGATTGGACAAATATCAAGATAATTGGTCATAGAAGTTTGCCGAAAACGGGAAAAGGCTTATTTTTTGGGCTTTTGAACAGTCTAATGATTGCTAATTAAACGTTTTTATGGCAAGCTGACGTTTACTTGTCTTTGTCAGGAGAGCCAATTATCAGACCACATGACGCAACTTGTTGACCGTTATTTGCTCTACCGCATCAGAGCCAAACGGGATGCAGATGCTTTTGCGAAAATCTACGACCGGCACGTGGAGTCTATTTATCGTTTCGTGGTTTTTAAATTGCCTAAAAAAGAGGACGCGCAAGACGTGACGGCTGAAGCCTTTACGCGCCTCTGGCAACATATACAGCAAGCACGGCCCATATCTAATGTGAGGGCTCTTTTATACCAGATCGCCCGCAACCTAGTGGCCGACTTTTATCGCAGGTTAGAGCAAACTCCCGAAGAATCATACGGCGATGTAACAAATGAGGACGAAATTACGTCACATGATGTATACACGGATAAAGGCAGGAATAGCGAGTTGATCGAGGCCAGGAGCGAATTGTCGCTTGTACTCGACCAGTTGGACAAGTTAAAGGAAGATTACAGGGATGTTTTAGCCTTAAGGCTGATCGACGGCCTGAGCTTCCAGGAGATCGCCACCATCCTTGGCAAACAGCCGGGACACGTGAGGGTGATCTACCACCGGGGGCTGAAAGCCATCAAGCAAGCTAACGAACCTCTACCATGAGCCAAGAGCTGCTAGGAAAATTCAAAAAGATCAGGTCCATGGCGCGCCACACGAAACCAGATGCGGCGTGGGTTTCGTCTACCCGCTCGACTTTGCTCATGCAGGCGAGGAACTCCATGCCCAGGACGGCCGTCGAAAAGAAATCGGCCATTAAAGAGTGGATTAAATTCTTCGCTCCGATTTTCGCCGTCAACAAATGGGTCAGGACTCCGGTGTTTGCCGTGATGGTGGTGGTCGTCGCGATCTTCGGGGGTTCATTGCTGTCAGTCTCGGCCGCCGAGAAGGCTTTGCCGGGCGATTTGCTTTACAGCGTTAAACTCGCGACCGAACAGGCGCGCATCGCTTTGGCCAAGAATCCCCAGGACAAAGTTAAACTCAAGACCGAATTTACGGAACGTCGCGTGGATGAAATGAAGCAAGTGGTAGCTTCGCCGACTACGAACCGGGCCGACAAGGTTATCCAAACGGCCGAGACCCTGAAGAGGGATTTGCATACCATCAAACAACAGTTGGGCGATCTGCAGTCGCAAACGTCGCCTGAGACCGTCAAGGAGACGGCTAAGATCGTCGATGAAAAAACCAATGCCGTAGTTCAGGCTTTGCAGCAGTCAAAGGATGCCATGACGCCTGAAGAAAAAATAAAAGTCACCGAGGCCCAGGTGGCCGCTTCCGATACGTCGGTTAAAGCCATCGAGGTTTTAGTCGACGCTCATAAGTCGGCCGGAGACGTGGTTACCGAACAGGACGTGGTTGACGTGGTCAAATCGCATAATGAGTCGGTGGCAAGAACCATGGCTGAAGCCGTCGGTTTGAATCCGGATTTCGTGACGTCGACCGTTTCCATGCCTTTGCCTGTCACTACGAAAGCCATGACCAGTTCTACCGCGACGGCCATCGAACAAGTGACTCAGGCGCAAAAATCCTTGACCGAAGCCGACCAGCTCGTGGCTGAACAAAAAATGGACGAGGCCGTCGAAAAGTTAAAAATTGGAACGCAACAGGCTTTCGCGGCGCAGAAGACTTTTGAGTTGAGCAACTTGAACGCGAGCACGAGCACGACGGCTGCCGTTTCGAGCACGAGCACGACTCCGACGACTACGCCGGCCGCTTCGACCAGCACAACGACTAAACCAGAAACTAATTCGACGACTACCACTACTACCAAACCGGCGCCTTAATTTTTGCATTAACAAAATATCCCACGCGGCACAGGGCACCTGTCAAAAAGACGGATGTCCTGACGGGCGGGGGAATCTCGCGAAACGCAAAGCGAATCGTGCCAAACACGAATCGCCAAGCGGTCGCGTTACGTGTAAAAACGTTCCGCGAGCGCGCAGATTCCTATGGGATCTCGAACTCCAGCGCCCGGAAACGAAAAATCCTCGCCGATCCTCCAAAAAGGTCGACCGAGCTCAGCTCGGGGAGTGATCAACCTACTCATTCACACAATCCGCGGGCATGCATTCAAAACCTGGATGCACCCCGCAAACCGCGGTTGCCCATGTTTAATCCACGTGGCGCAGCCGCAAACACCACAATAGATTATTCTATGCATAATTCATTTAAGAAGGTCCTCTCAACCTTTGTCTCCCTCGTGACCATTCTTTGGTCCGTGGGTGCTGGTTCGTTGGCTTTCCCGGTCTCGGCCAATGCCGCCACGCTCAATGCTGGCGACTTGATCAAGGCTTCGGGTCCCTCGGTTTATTTCTACGCCAACGACGGGAAGCGCTATGTTTTCCCGAACGAGAAGACTTACTTCTCATGGTTCAACGATTTCTCGTCCGTTAAGACCATTTCGGATGCAGAACTCGCCGCCATTTCCCTTGGGAAGAACGTGACGATCCGCCCGGGCACCAAGCTCGTCAAGATCACTACTGATCCCAAGACCTACGCCGTCACCAAGTGCGGTGTCTTGCACTGGGTCGAATCCGAATCAGTTGCCAAGGCTCTTTACGGTGACGCTTGGGCTACCCGCGTCGTCGACGTGCCTGATTCGTTCTTCGAGAACTACAGCGTCGGCTCCTCGGTCGCCACTAACGTCCATCCCGACGGTCAGCTCGTGACCTATACCGGCGATACTCTCAAGTACGTCGTTATGGACGGTCAGAAGCGCAAGATCGCGGATGACGCCGCTTTCAACGCCAATCATTGGAATGCCATCAACGCCGTGCCTACGACCATCTCGTACACTGCGGGCGCCGATGTGACCGGTTTGGAAGCTGATAATTTCTGGAACGTCGCTTGCACCACCGGCTCCGTCGTCACTGGCGGCAGCGTGACCGTGGCTTTGGCCTCGGACACTCCGGCTGGCGCGACCGTTCCGAAGAACGCCATGAGCGTTCCGATGGTTAAAGTCGTCCTGACCGCCGGCAATGCCGATAGTTTGGTCACGGGCCTCCGCTTCCATCGCGTGGGCGTCGGTTCCACGACGGATTTCTCCAACGTGTACCTGTATGACCAGAACGGCGTCCGTCTGACCACGGGCCGCTCGGTTAACGCCACGACCAACAACGTCGAATTCAACTCGATCAACCTCACCATCCCGGCTGGCAGCATGAAGTCGTTCTACATTTATGCCGACTTCAGCAGCCCGACCGCCACTGGTGGCAACCACGCTTTCGAGATCCTCGATGCGGCTAGCGTTGTCCTCTCCGGCACGGGAACCGTCACGGGTTCATTCCCGGTTCGCGGTAACGTGTTCGTTGTCGGTACTGCCTCAGCTGGTAGACTCGACATCAACAAGGGCCCGCAGCCTGCTAACCCGAACATCGGTGCCAAGGATACTGAGATTTCGAGCTTCAAGCTGACGGCCAACACCAACGACATTAAAATCAACCGCGTTACCCTGTACCAGGGTGGCACGATGGACAATGCCGACCTGACCAACTTCGGGTTGTATCAGGGCACCACGAAGGTCGCTTCAGCCACCTCGATTGATACCAAGGGCCATATCACGCTTAACTTCGACACCCCGTACCTGATCCCGAATGGCGTGACCCGCGTCTTCTCGCTCCATGCCGATGTGGCTGGCCGCGCCGGACGCACGATCCGCACGTATGTTGAATACGCCACGGACATCAATGCCACGGATACCGTGTACAACTCCGGTGCCAACGTCGATATCGCCACCAACGGCGC
>JAQURS010000019.1:1662-6332 GCA_028715505.1 Patescibacteria group bacterium | reverse complement strand
GATGGGAAATAAACAATCAGGCTAACGGTTGCGCCAGGTCCCTCGTGGCCTCGGCCATCGGCATAAACTCCGTGCTTAAGCCCGGGGCGAACGTCTTCCGATTCACTCCGAGCAGATCGGGAACCATCCCATTTTCCTGCTCCATGGGCATGTACCGGGGAGAAATAGTCGTCGCCGTCAGTAGCCAGCCCAACGTGCCGTTCATGAAAGCCGCGGCCAGGTGATCGTGGAATAAAAACGTTTAAAAATGTAAAATAACCCAATATGATTACAAGTAAATTCAAGGTCTCCGGTTTTGACTGCGAGTCCTGCATCAAACTGACCAAACTTTCCCTGCAGGATTTGCCGGGCGTTAAGGAAGTCAGGATCAAGGATTTAAAGGGGGAAACTGAAATTGACGCTGACCGCCAAATTGGATTGGATGAGGTCCAAAAGGCCTTGGCTGATACGCATTACACGGCTAGCTTAGAAGTATGAAAACGCCAGAGGTAAAGCAAGAACATCGGGTTAATCTGATCGTTAATGACATGCATTGCACGTCATGCGCTTTAATGATCGAAAAAAACCTGAAGAAACTCCCGGGAGTAAAGCAGGCGAACGTGAATTTCGCGGCGGAAAAAGCCAGCGTGTTGATTGACGAAAATCAGGTAGGCGTGCCGGATCTCATCAAAACCATTAAACGGGCGGGCTACAGGGCGGAGGAAGAATCCAAAAAAGATCCCGCGGCCGAGGCTAAAAGAAGGGAGGCCGAAATCGGACAGTGGAAGAAAAAGTTCACGTCCGCGGCTGTCCTTAGCGCCCCGATGCTCTACTTCATGCTGCTGGATTTTTTGCCGTGGTTACTTGGGTCGGTTGCCCTTAAGCCCTGGATTGGCATCATCTCGCTTATTTTAGCCACGCCGGTGCAGTTCATCCTTGGCGCTGGATTCTACAAAGGCGCTTGGTCTTCGTTGCGAATGCGCATGTTCAACATGGACAGCTTGATCGCCATCGGAACGACCACGGCTTACGTTTATAGTCTCGTGAATTACGCGACTTACGCCTTGCAGAACCAATCATTGATCGGCATCGGCGGAAAAATAGATGGGTTGTATTTCGAGACGGCGGCCTTCCTCATTACCTTCGTTCTACTAGGAAAATGGCTTGAAGCCAAAACCAAAGGCAAGACTTCCGAAGCCATCCGCAAATTGATGGGATTGCAATCTAAGACGGCTAGGGTCGTGCGTAACGGCAAAACGATTGACCTTCCGATCGAGGAAGTCGTTCATGACGACATTGTCATCGTTCGCCCTGGCGAGATGATCCCGGTCGATGGCGAGATAACGAAAGGCTCAACCTCGATCGACGAGTCAATGATCACCGGCGAAAGTCTTCCGATCGAAAAGAACGTGGGTAGTCAGGTTATCGGCGGAACCATCAACAAAGCGGGAGGCTTTGAGTTCAAAGCAACCAGGATTGGATCGGAAACGGCCCTGTCGCAAATCATCCGCCTGATTGAAGAGGCTCAGGGATCGAAAGCGCCGATTCAGGATTTAGCGGATAAAATTTCCGGGTGGTTCGTCCCGGCTGTCATCGGCATCGCCATCCTCACCTTCATTGTCTGGTTCTTCCTTCTCGGAGCTGGCTTGGCTTACGCTTTGATGGCTTTTACGGCCGTCATCGTTATCGCTTGTCCTTGCGCTTTAGGCTTGGCGACCCCGACTGCCTTAATGGTCGGCACGGGCAAAGGCGCGGAAAACGGCATCCTGATCAAGGGCGGGGAACCGCTAGAACGGGCCAGGGCCGTCAACGCGATTGTCTTCGATAAAACCGGGACGCTGACAAAAGGTAAACCAGAGGTAACTGATATCGTAGTTTTGGGAAATTCTGACGAGAATTCGGTGCTCATGTTGGCCGCGTCGCTTGAGCGACAATCAGAACATCCTTTGGCGGAAGCAATCTACAACTATGCCCAGGAAGAAAATGTCGAACTGACCACCGTCGATGAGTTCCAGGCTGTCGCCGGTCATGGAGTGGCCGGGTCAATGGAAGGCAAGAAATATTATTTCGGAAATCGCAAAATGATGTCTGAAGTTGCCGGATTGGAAATCGAAAAACTAAATCGTAAAATTTCAAAGCTCGAAGAACAAGGAAAGACAGTCATGTTACTCGCCGATCAGCAAGAGTTATTAGGCATGGTCGCTGTGGCGGATACTATCAAGGACACGACCAAAGAGGCGATCGAAAAACTCAAAAAGATGAACCTCGAAGTCTTTATGCTGACGGGCGATAACGCGCGGACGGCCAAAGCCATCGCCTCACAGGCAGGCATAACCAACGTGTTAGCTGAAGTATTGCCGCAGGATAAAGCCAACGAGATCAAGAACTTGCAAAAATCAGGCAAGGTCGTGGCCATGGTAGGCGACGGCATTAACGACGCGCCGGCTTTGGCTCAGGCTGACCTTGGCATTGCCATGGGTTCTGGCACGGACGTGGCCATGGAAACCGGAGGGATAATCATCATGCGTAATGACTTGCGTGACGTGGGCACGGCTATCCAGCTTTCGCGCGAAAGCATGGGCAAGATCAAGCAAAATTTGTTTTTCGCCTTGTTCTATAACGTGATCGGCATTCCGATCGCGGCGCGCGCTTTAGTTGGTTTGGGCCTTGTGCTCCGTCCCGAGCTAGCCGGCTTGGCCATGGCCTTGAGTTCCGTCTCAGTCGTCAGTAACTCGCTCCTGCTTAAAGGCTTTAAGCCGGGCAAACGCAACTGGCCATCTACTTTCGCGCCTTTTGTCATGATGGCCTTATTCGCTTTGGCTTTCATCCTATTCGCCAAAGCCAGTTCAGGCATGTAGAAAAAGAGCCCTGTAAAAGCAGGGCTCTTTAATAAAAAAAGTTCCGTTTGGAACTTAGAGATTGAAGGATCAGCGACCGCCGACGGATTCTTCCAGCCCGAATTGCCTCAAGGCGTAGCGTATGAGCCTGCTTCGGCTCATGTTCGTTTTGCCTTTTGCCTTGAGCCGGGCGACCATCGCGTCCAGGAGCTCGAGATCGCCTTTGTACATGGAGATACAGATAATCGCATAGTTGCGGGCCGGGGATTCCTTCTTTTTGGCAAGGGCGAGATCAAGGGTCATCTGTTCCTCCTGAGCTGTGCGTTGCTGAAATTAAGGCAATGGAATAATAAAATCGCCCATTTGTCAATGGGCGATTCGATCAAGCATTTAAACGATCATCGGTAGCGTTTCAACGCTCATCCTGGTGCCCGTGATGATGCCTTCGATGCGGTAGGCGCCGTGTTGTGGGGCTTCCATATAGCCGTTCCAGGCCGCGCGGGCGATGCCGCCGCTATTGATCCAATCAAATAGCCATTCGCCGGTGGATTTGGGGTCGCCTTGGTCAAGGCCGGCGCCGATGTACATTAACCAGGTGCGATTAAAATCTTCCTGCGAGCCGATGGTCGGAGCCATGATGATGGGCAAACCCATCCCGCAATAAAAAGACATCTCACTGGGTTTTGTCCAAAGAATGTCGGTTTTGCGCAAAGAACGGGTAAACTCGCGAAAATATGTCGACCGGTCGTGATAATAATCGATGAAAACTTTTTTATTCAACAAGCGCGTGATTTTGAGATCGCGCATGGCTTGGTAGAACTCTTCGGCTATCTCCTTCTTGGTACCGGCTACCAGCCTTAAAATCAGGCCGTCACGAACCAGGATTCTTTTTAAACTCGTCAGGATATCGATGCCGAGTTGTTTTTGCGCGCCGGCTCCGCCCACGGTGAACATGACGGTCAGCGGATGGTTCTTTTTGATGATGCAGGTGTTGCCGCCCAGTTCGCTTTCAATGACGCGGGAATACTTCTTCAAGAAAATGCCGTTCGGATCGAGGTTGCAGATGCGGGCCATTAAATCCTGGCGGGTGATGTTGCCGGCCAAATCGCCGATCGCTTCCTTTGGCAGGGGAAATCCGGTCAGGTAGATATTTTCTTCGGGTACGCCGTAAAGTTTCAACCTTTCGACCACGCGACCGTTCGGCGCGAAATATTTAATGCGGCTCTTTTTGGGATCCTTGGCCACCCAAGCGCGCGAAATATCCGCGTCGCAGATCACCAAATAGATATCGCCCGGGTAATCGAATGTTTCAGCTGCAAAAGCCGGAATAAAGAACGTGCAGATTAAAGGCAATGGTTTTTTAGAAAGTTTCTCGATCAAATGCCGGCAAAGATCGAGGTGCTCGATCATGTAATAAGTCTGTTTCACCTGATAGGTCGGATCGGAAAGGTCGCGGCGCGGATAAAAAGAGGGGATCTCCTGTATCTTATCCATGACGGTGAACGCCAAATTACCCAAAATTGGAATTGGTTTAAGCCTTGAAATGGCTTCGTAACCTTTGCGGCTTTCCACCCACAGCTTTTTATCCTTTTCCGGAATGCTGGGATAATCATTGGCCGTGATAATTCCGCCGTAAGCCAGCTCTTTCAAACCGTAGGCCGCGCGTTCGTGGCCATAGCCCATGTTAACCGAAACAACGTAGGCACATTTGGAAAGGCCGTTCGTTGCGTGCGACTCGTTCTGCATGCGCCTATTTTACCACGAAAATCAATTCCGGTTGCGGATAAATCAAGGTTATTTGTTTTTTTCTAACCTACGATATTCAAGATAGGTCAGAAAAGCCACGAAAAGATC
>JAQURS010000019.1:0-1562 GCA_028715505.1 Patescibacteria group bacterium | reverse complement strand
AAATCAATGTTGCGGAGCTCCTGCCAGTGGCGGCAATGTCGTCTATGGGCTGGGCTTGATTGGCGCGGCCGTATATTATATCGGCCATGCAGCCACGTTTTGGGTGGGTGTTCTCGGCTTCTTAAAAGCCTTAGTCTGGCCGGCCTTTCTGGTATACGAGGTGCTCAAGTTTTTGCACGGGTAGATCGCCTCGTTTTAGATTTTTCCCATTCTACAATTTTTCCGGTTTTAATTTCAAAAGAATGCGCTTTGCGAAGCGCGGTTATTTGGGGGCGCGTCAAAAGGGGAATGTGCGGGATGTCGGCCAAATATTCGGCCACGAACCAATTGTCGTCTTCGTTGGTCATCCAATTTTTTTTATCGAAACGGGCGAGGCTGACGGGCCTGGAATAGCTGCGCAAGGTTTTATATCCGTCGTCGTTGAAGTATTCATGGAAATAGGACATGACCAACTCGCGCAAGGTTTTATAAACCGGTTCGCGGTAACGTAAGGCCGTGTGGTTTGTTTTGGAAACGGCGCCCCAACAGTTATGCCGTTTGAAAAGGGCGATTACATGATCAAAATCCCGCGCGTTACTGGTTAAGTCCAAAACCAAAGGCGGCTCTCCGTGCAAGCGCAAAGCCAGGGCGGCCAACATGGCACCTTCTATGCAATGCGCCCTGCGCTCGCGGATCACGCGTCGGGGAGAAAGGCAGGTATCGCCTTCGGGCTCGTGGTTGATTGGCATGGAATCCAAATAATCCTGGATTTTGCCCGGCGTTTTCAATCCGCGAAGCAGGCGAAGTTCGCTTTTGGTCAATCCGTACATGCTTACAGCTTATATGAAAAACCCCGTCAGGGTAAACTGACGGGGTTTCTCATGGCAGGGGCGGCAGGAATCGAACCCGCGCAAACGGTTTTGGAGACCGTTGTACTACCATTATACGACGCCCCTAAGACTGCCCGGGATGATAACAAATAGGCTCAATTTGTTCAAGCATTTTTGGCTTTGGCAGGGTTTTTTGCCGGGGCGTTTTGTATCGACCCTTGGATCACCGGGTGGTTTTCTTAAATAAGCTTGTGGTTTATTTGTTTTTATACTACCTTCACACGCATGTATAACCACGAACCAAAAGGGTATGTCTGTCCCTTTTGTCGCTTTGTAGAGGGCCATGAGTCAGACTATAACAAAATCACCGACATCATCTATCAGGATGAGTCTACGTTCGCGTACATTTCTCCAAAGTGGTGGATTAATAATCCTGGCAACGTCATCATTATTCCAAAAACACATGTTGAGCACATCTACGATATTGGAGACGAGCTGCTAGCAAAGATCTATTGTACGGGAAAAAAGATTGCAATCGCCATGAAAAAGTCCTATGGTTGTGATGGGACCTTATTCAGACAACACAACGAACCATCAGGAAATCAAGAAATGTATCATTTTCATCTGCATCTTTTTCCACGCTGGGAAGAGGATCGCTTTTATCAGAACCTGGAGAACTGCCGATATGTCACAGCTTCGGAAAGATTGCCCTTTGCGGAGAAGTTACGCTTGGCACTTCAGGAATCGTCCTGA
>JAQURS010000018.1 GCA_028715505.1 Patescibacteria group bacterium | reverse complement strand
TCGTTGGCTTTTTGGAAATAGGTCGGATGGTCGGGATCCAAATCCTCGACCGTGATGCCGTCGATGCGGCAGATGTCACTCCCCGTCTTAAACCACCAAGTAAGATCGCCCGAGGGTGAACTGGGATCGGCGATCGTATCGGCTAAGGCGATTACCCCGTTTTTGGATTTAATGCCAGCGCTGCCGCCCTGCAGATGGACAACGTACCTAGTGTTCGGTTCAAGCGCTTCGGACAGGCTGTAATAAAAATCTTTCGTTGAGGTTGAGGCTGTCACTTGCCCGGCTACGGTCTGAGCGCACCAAACGCTCGCCTGAACAGGCTGGCCTTTAACCCAAGCCAACAACCTGTTCCAATTAAATCTTAACCATGGCCAAAAGCCTTTATCGGATTGCGCGTTGAAGGCAAGTTGGCTGGTTCCGTCCGGGCATTTCGTGTCGTTAATTTCTTTCGCCACGATGAAATTGCTTTGGACCGAAGCCTCATCCATGGGAACGTTGAATTTAACTGAGATTAAGGTGTTCCGACAAACGTCTGAGCTGCCGGCCAAAGGATAACTGTCGACCCGTTTGGGACGCTCGTTGCAGCAGCCGTCGGCATCCAAACCGGATTCAGTGCTCAGCTCGTTGCCGTTTTGGCTGCAATCCTCCTCTTTCGTGTTGCCGCACTGGACTCCAAAAGTCGCTTCGGCCTCCACCGAAAGGTATTTGACTTTAAGTTTGGTCTGCTTGATCTTAGTCACTGGGTCAATGACTCCTTTGCCGACTATTTCGCCGATTTGGACCGGATCGATTAAACCGTTGCCTTTGCCGTTGGACGTTTCGCAAGTCTCGCCTTTCTCTAATTTACCGTTGCCGCACAAACTGGCCCCGTTGCCCGGATAAGCCCAGAATGACCCTTCGTTCAAACAAACGGAACTGCAACCATCTCCGCCGACGTGGTTCCCGCCATCGCATTCTTCGCCTTTATTCAGATCAATGACGCCATTGCCGCAGGTCCCATCCGTCGGGTCGACTGGGGATTTGGTCTCAAAAACCGGATTACCCATCTTCAAGCATTTAACCGGGTCGCACCAAGCCGGTACCGGTTCGCCCGGTCCGGAAGATTCGCAGGTTTCGCCCGTCTCGAGATTGCCGTTTCCGCAAACCGATCCGATGTTGCTGCTTGATCCCTTATGCAAGCAATCGGAAGAACAGCCGCCAATGCCGTTATTCGGCCCTTGGTCGCAATCCTCGCCATAGCCGATCAAGCCAGTACCGCATTCCGAACTCTGCATGGCGGATGATCCCTGATTTTTACATCCCGACGTGCAGCCATTAAAAGCTCTGATTTCGCATTTGCCGCCGGCTTTGACGCAATCCGCGCTACTCACGTTTCCGTCTTGGCCCGGCGAATCGCAAGGCGTTCCGGAAACGACCGTGGAAGTGGTCGTCTCAAAACAACGCAAACCAGGATCACACATCTCGCCTTTCTGGTAATCAGGGACGAAGTTGCCACAAGTGCCCAAGCTGATCGGAGGAGTGTTTTCCCAAAGGCAAGTTTTAGGACTGCATTTGGCCGCCAAAGGATCATTCACCAGGTTGCCGTCGCATTGTTCGCCCGCGCCGGAAGGCATAGGCAAGATCTTGCACGTCTGACCGGCCTTGGTCAGGTGAGTCGCCGGATCGCAATATTTATTGTCCGTGGTTTCAACTATCCCGTTGCCGCATTTGGCGGTTTGGCCGTAAACGCCTTCGGAACCGGTAGCCAAACATTCGCTGGTGCAGCCAAGGGGCAAGTTCCCGTCAGCATCAATTTGAGCCGGCGGCGGGAAAGGCGAATAGACCGCGACTTGCGGGTCCGCGACCGTCCAACCGAAACTGCTGGTAATCAAAAGCATTTGCCCGTCGGATCGGCATTGGTCAGGCTGACTGAATACCTTGGCTTGAAAAAATTCCCTGTCCCCTATTCTGCGTTCGATGGCTTGGTCCGGGAAAACCGACATGCGGTCGGGCTGGCAATAAGCCGCGTCGCCTGAATTCGTTTTGAATTTCCAAATGAAATCCTGCGGCATGGGCGTGCCATATTGGCCCACGATCGAGCCGGGCACGGCGCCGACCAATTTGACCGTGTAAAACTTATCGGCTTGCAGCACCAAAGGAGGATTTTGCTTATTGGGATCGGAGTAATCGCGCGGATCAATCATGATGAAACTCTTGGACTGCACGGTGCTTGTCCCAAAAGCCCCATTCAATAAATTGTTATTGTTCCCCTGTTCCGGCCAAAGTGAAATTTTGAAATTAAAAACCTGGCTCAAGTTAGGTCTGCCGACCAAATCTCCCGGCAAACAATTTTCGTTGGCGCATTCATACACCTGGACGGTTTTATTGTTGACGCTCGTCGGGTTAAGCGGCGTGTTGAACCTGGCCCACAAATAAGCGTTGACGCAGGCCGTTTTGCAATCAGGAGAATGGTCGATCACCTGCGGTTCCAAACGTTTAATGTACAGTTCGCCAATGCCTTCCTTGGAGGATAGAACTTCTTTGGCCAGCACGTTCACCGGCTCTTCCGGAGTTTCTTCGTCGCCCGCCTGGACTATCTGCGTGCAGGAAACGTGGGTCTGCCCGTTATAATCTTCCGTCTTCAACGGCGTGATAAAAGTAGCCAGTAGAGTCGGTAAGTTCTTCAATTTGAGCGACCAACTCCAATCAAAACCTTTACAGGTCAACAAGTTACAAACCGCGTCCTTGGCCACCGGCAAGGCAGAGAACGTTGTTTTCTCGTTTCCAGACACGGCGATTGAATACGGATCCATGTAAACAAATCCCACTTCGCAAGCCGAATCGTCGGCCCTCGTCTTGAATCGATAGCAATATCCGGATCCTGGTTCGGCGCAAGTCTTAACTTCGTCCATCGAATCGCCGAATTGACCGAGGCTCTTCACGTCCGACGAGACGTAAACCTCATAGATCGCCGATTTAGCCAGTCCGTTCTTAGGTTCAAAAGTCACGTAGTCCATGCAATCCGGCGAATCGGGCGGCATGGAACAGGTGATATTGCCATTCAAATGATTGGTCTGTTTGGTGAAAGCCGTGATTTCCACGGGCACGCGCGCCTGATTGCCTTGGCACGGATCCGTGTCCTTGCCCACGCATTGCATTAATTTGAATTTGCCCTGCAATTGCGTGGCTATGCCTTCGATCGGCATGTTGAAAAGCACGCCCAACTTAGCCTGATTGACGCAGACTTTATCGCCGCCCGGCCATTGTTCCCAAGGCGAGGGCGAGGGCGGAACCAAATCCCCTGGTTGAGGATTAAGCCTGCAATTCTGAACGACGCTTGGCTTTCTTGGGATTATGCCGGTCGTCATCTCCCAGCCGTACATGGCCTGAAAAGATGTCGTGGGACATTTGTCGTCGGCACAGGAACCGCCAGGACAACAGATTTGTTTTGTCGTGCAGACGTTCGGCACGTCGCGGCAATCGCCCACTAAAAATTGGACTTCATTGGAAGGCGGCGGAACGGCGAGTTTCACGAAAAGTTTGCCTGTCACGGCCGCGTCCGGAACGGTAACTTCGATTTTTTGGGATTCCCAACTATTGTACGTGTCAGCATCCACGTCATTGGAGAAAACAACGCCATCGCCAGCCGCTTTATTCGCCCCGAAGCGTTCGCCAAAAATCTGCACCACCGTTTTCTTGGGACCGGCCGTGGGCGTGATGCGGCAAATACCCGGTCCGAGCGCGCCATTGGTAAAAGTGAAATCAGCCCGGTTGGATTGTTTGTTGTCCTGATTACGCTGGACGTAAACCTTGAAATTCGGGGGGGCACCAGGCGGTGAAGCTGGAACTTGATTGCCTTGGCCGTCCACCATGGTGGGCACTTTAATGGTGATCTGAGTGTCGCTCCACCATCCCGACCCGCAATCCGGCGGAAAGTTGGCGTCTCCGTTGATTTCCGTGTTGCCTACGATATCCACGAACTTGACCAAGCCCTGGACAGAACCAAAATGCTGTCCGATCAAAGTGACGTATTGGCCGGTCGGTCCTTGGTTGGGCGAGATGGCCGTAATGATGGGCGCTTCTTCGGCCGGAGTGCCCTGCAAGTTGAAAGGCACGGCGTTCGAAAGCGGCTCACCGGCTTTATTCTTAATGCCAACTTGGAACCAGCCGGCATATAGATTGGGTACCGTGAAAGAAATGGTTTGATCGGTCCAAGCGGTTTGCGTGACTTGCGCCGTGGCCCCAAAACCGACCAAACGGTCGCCTTGCGAATTGCCAAAACCTCCGCCCGTCAAAGTCGCTTTGATGCCGGGCTTGCCGGCCGACGGATCGATCTTGCAAATGCCCGGACGCGTCACGTTATTGACTTCGAAATTCGGTAAAGCCGGACCAGTGCTATCATTAGTAGCATCCGACAATTTGCTCTGATTATTGTAAACCTTGATCGGGCCGGACTGAGCCGTCTTGGGGACTTCAACCAAAATGTAATTATCAGCCCAAGTCACGACGTTCAAAGCTGTGCAGGCAGCCGGCGCGAAAGCCTCCACGGCCGGCGGTCCCATGAAGGTCGTGGTGCCCGAACTGCCGAAATTGCCGCCCCAAATGGAAACAAATGTTCCGTCACGGCCGCTGGTCGGACTCACGTTGGTGATGATTGGTTGGTCGACGCAAATCCCGTTTTGGCAGACGCCGCTCGAGCATTGTTCGTTGCCCGAGCACGAGCCGCCGCCGCAAGTCAGACAATCTTTGCCGCCGCAATCAACTCCCGTTTCGTCGGCGTCATTCTTTTTATTGCAGCAATGGTTTTTCAAAACCGTCAGATGGACCGTCTTAGAACCGATATTGCTGTCCAAATCCGTGGCACTGACTTCGACCGCGTAAAACTGTTTGAGAACCTTGCCAACCGTGGACCAATCCTTGGAAGCGCTCCACATTTTGGGCGTGGGTTGGCCCGAAGGCCCGTCCGAATCCCACAGCGTGCCGTCTTCCAGCCATTGCATGACCGAAACGCCCACGTCGTCTTCGGCTTTGGCCGGGATGCTGACGTAAGGCACGTCTTCGCAAAAACTTTCGTAATCGTAAACGTCGGTTATGGTTACCGTCGGCGCCTGATTATCCATTTTGTCGCCGATGTAGAACTTGAAATCACATGAAGGATAAATACCACTGCAATTTAGCGTCTCTTTGGCGGCCGAAATAAACGTGCCTTTGTTAACCGTCACGGTGAACAAAGTATTTTTATCAAAACACTTTTGATTGGGATCTTCGGGACAAGCGGCGCCCGGAGTAAACCGAATCCATTGCGCGTTGCTATTCACTATCTCCCACGTGCCGTTGACCGGCGAGCCACCTTTCGTCACCTGCACATATTTAGCCCAATCCTTGGGGATGTCCGGGCTGATCTCCTGGGTGAAGGTGATGTTAATTTTTGAGTTGGTGTTGTATGGATTTTTATCGTCGCCTTGCGGACTAGCCGAAGCGATGCGGAAAGCTTTGCTTCCACCACCTCCGAAACCGCCGCCTCCTCCGCCTCCACCAGATCCTCCTCCGCCTCCTCCGCCTCCACCCGTGGCGTTAAGCAATACGTTGATGACGTAATAAGTGATGGCCCAAGCGGCCAAGATGATGATCAATCCGATGAAGGCGTTGCGCAGAATTTTTTGCGCTTTTGAAATTTTATCCGCGTCTCCTCCGGCCGTCATCCAAACGAAACCCGCGTAAAGAACCAAAGTCAGCAGGATGATGCCGATCACGCCAAGCACGACGTTGATAATCCGGCTAGCCAAGATGCGCGGGTCTTCGCCCGAAAGCTTGATGGTTTGGCCAACCTCGTTCAAACCGGTGTTGATTTGCGCGCGAGCCGGCATCGCGAAACCGGCTCCTGCCAGGCAGAGTAAAGCGAGCGCCCATGCGCCAAGGCAATTCCGGAGTTTCATGGCGTTTTAATGAAGTCGCAGTAAAAATGACCTCCGCCCAAATCGGTTCCCAGGCTGGCCACGTCGTTGCAGAAATTCGGTTTGGTGGGCGGGGCGGCCAATTTAGCATTGTTCTTGTCGATCATGGCGGCCGGGTTGTAACAATTCTGGTAAACATTCATCACGTAGTGGCGGACGTAAGGATCGTAGTAATTGTTGACCTCGCTCAATTGCTGGCCTTGCTTGGGAATATCGGAACTGACAAAGGGACGGTGGTAAATCGTGGCCAAAGATTGGACGTGCTTGGTGGTTGACGTGGCCTCATCGCCGTTGTCGTCGATGTTTTTCATTTTGGTGTAAAACCACCAGCTATTGGGATCTTTTTCGCCCGGGCCTGAGGTGTAGATCCTGAAACTGTTCGAGCTGATCGTGTACGCCAAAAGCACGCCATTCATGTCGTTCGGGTCAGAATGCCAAGCCACGTCGATATTTTTGTCCAATGCGATTTTGTCCGCCTTGACCGCCGGGTCGACGGATTTGATGAAAGGCGGATCGCGGTTGATTTCGGCGTTGGTTTTGAACGAGAGCGGATTCTTGGTGGTCGCGGCTGGCCAATCGTCCATGCCTCCCGCCGGATCGCCGGCCGGTCCGGTGGCTTTGCCATCGGCGTCGCCGTCCATGGAATTGAAAGCCATGTCAACGGCGCCGTTAAAAACTCCCGTTTTGTAACCGGCCGCCAAAGCCGAATCATTGCTGGCCAAAGAAGCGGCCTTGATCCTGCCCGCGATCGTTTTTTCCGCCGGCAAACAATGCATCTTGATTAAACAAGAATTCAAACCGCACTCATCATCCGTTACGAACTCCACCGTGCGGTAGCCGTTGGAAAGCCTGAACTCGCCGTTGATCGGCTGCTCGGGCGGCGGAAATAACGGATTAACTTGCAGAATTTGTAAATTTTGGAAACCGCCATCCTTAAAAATGCCGGCCACACTGCTTGGGAACATCGGCTCGTTAAAATTGATTTGAACCACCACGTTGCGCGCGTAAACCCCGCCAGTGATGGGAATGACGGACAAGACTTGAGGCGGCGTGTTGTCGATCTGCGTCGAAACTTGGAAACGCCAGACGTAACCGTTTGAAAAGTTTCCGCCAAAAAGTTTAGTGCTCGAGGCGGTCATTATGCCGGAATCCAATTTAACTTCGTACCAAGTCGGCTTTTGGGCATTGCCCAACGGATCATTGGGCTTGATCATGACCGTCCGCATGTCCGGACTCACGGCCACTAAAGCCTGGTCCGGCTTTAAATTTTGGGTTTTGGATGTCTCCGGATGGACGCCCACCATCAGATCATTCAACTTGCCCGACATGGGCTGGCCTTGAGTCCAACCGTTAATGAAAGAAGCCGGATCGATGGGCGGGACAAAGGTGATGACGATGGCGGTGTTGCGCGGCACTCCCGTCTGGCCCGGTTCCGGATAATGATATTCGATGATTTGGCCGTTGCCCAAACTGCCCGTGTCGCCCCATTGCGCCAAGCCTCCGCCGCCACCCGTGCCAGAGGTGCCGCCAAATATGCTTTGATCGCCGGTTATCCAACCAAGAATGAAATTGACAATGGCAAAAGAGGCCGCGATGATCACGAGCCCGATAACAGCGTTCCGAATGCGGCTGATGGCGGCTTTGATCTTTTCCGGATCGCCGCCGGCTGTCATGTACTGGTAGCCGGAATACAAAAGCAAAGCCAGAAAGACGACTCCCACCAAGCTCAAGGCCAAGTAAATGACCCGGCCGATGATGGTTATGAGATCGGCCGAGTTCTGGCTAAGCCCGGCGGCCTGGGCCGTCTCGTTCACGTTATTCGTGGCCTGTTTGAGTTGGGCATGAACCGGAGACGCGAAAAAACCCAACCCCAAAGCCAAGGCCAGCGATGCCAAAATCGCCTTGGGAGCAAGGTTTAAAAATTTCGGGAATAATCGGCGTTTCTCCAGCATGGAAGAGATAGCCTAAGTCGAGCAAAGCTCGATAAAAATGAAAAGATCGCCCTCCTTCTCGCGTCTATCCGTTACCTGACAAAAGTCTCTGGACGATCGTGCGTACGGAAGAACCGTCCGCGCGGCCGTCCACGACCTTCATAACCGAACCCATGACCTTGCCCACATCCGAAGGCGAAGTCGCGCCGGCATCGGCGATGACTTTCTTGCAGATGGCCTCCAATTCTTCGGTGGGCATGGCCGGAGGAAGATAGCGTTCAAGAATCGCTATCTCCCCCGTTTGCCTGTCTATCAAATCTTGGCGCCCGGCCGAAGTGAAATCGGTCAGGGCGTCTTTGCCTTGCTTGATCATGGTCCGGATGACGACCTGGACTTCCTCATCGCTCAAAGGACGCATGATTTCAATTTCTTTGTTTTTCGAGGCCGTACGCATAAGCCTGAGCACGGAAAGCTCCAGCTCATTTTTATTTTTCATGGCTTCTTTTAAGTCGGCGTTGATGCGTTCGGCTAAGTTCATGTTTTTATGATCTTGGCGTATGACGAGGAGCTTCTTCTTTAAGCTGCCCAGTCTTCATGAGATATTCGTACTGATCGCGTTTGGTAACGCGGCGCAGGGCGCTCTCCCGGGACTTGTTGCGGTTGGGCTGCTTATCGTGAAAGCGGTTCTTACGGGCTTCCAGCGCTATGCCGCCTTGCTGCATGCGACGTTGAAAACGACGCAATAAGGCGTCGAAGGTTTCGCCCTTCTTTTTCTTGACTTCAACCATGTTCTAACACTCCTTTCTGTAAAATTAAGAATTTATGACATCCTTGATGTCATCCACAGGGTACTTCAAACGCAACTAAGCGTCAATAGAGCTAAATTTACAGGGTTTGGGCCTGTGCCATTTTCTTCTGAATTTCGTGTACCACCTTGCGGCCATCCACTATTTCTTGGGTGCCGGCATCCATGTCGCGGATGATGGCCGTTCCGTCGAGCACTTCCTTTTGGCCGACGATGATCGTCCAGCGGGCTCCGTACCGGTTGGCAATGTCCATTTGCGTCTTAATCGAATTTTTAGCGAAAGCCTCGGCCGC
>JAQURS010000017.1 GCA_028715505.1 Patescibacteria group bacterium | reverse complement strand
CCGTAAGTTATCCAGTTCCCTAAAGAAGATAAAGCGACTAAGGTATCGCAAGAATCAAGGGAATTTACGATAATTTATGGCATGGCAAGCCCTACAACAGGCGACTGAAACAATTAAGCGGGCCAAGCGCACGCTGGTTTTGGCGCCCGAAAATCCGACTCCCGATGCCATGGCTACTTTGTCCGCCGTATTGGCTTATTTGCATGCCCACCAAATCCCGGTCGATGGAATCATTCCCCAAATCAATCCAGAAAAAATTCCCTCCTATCTCCCGGCCCGCGATAAAGTTCAATCAAAATTAACGGCCATGCGCGACCTTAAAATCAGGTTGGACGTTGGCCGCTCCCCCATCCACGAACTGGCTTACGACGTTAAGGACAGCAAGCTGGAAATTTTATTGACGCCCAAATCCGGCGAGTGGCGCGCCGAGGATGTGCAGATTATGCCCGGCGAGGATCGTTACGAAGCCATCATCGCCATCGGCTTCCCGGACCGACAAACTTTGAATTCCGCTTTCCGCGAACCGACCGACATCATCCACCGTTTGCCGATCATCAACTTGGATCACGACGCCAAAAACGAACACTGGGCTCCCATCAACCTAATCAATCTGGCTGCCACATCCAATGCGGAAATGGCCATGGATTGGTTCGAGGAATGGGACAATAAAAAAATCGACAACCAAATCGCGACGGCCTTATTGGCCGGCTTGATCGCCAACACCAATTCCTTCCGCTCGCCCAAAGTCACGCCGCAAACGCTCGAGAAGGCCGCGCGCCTTATCAACTTGGGCGCTGACCGCGAGAACGTGGTTCACAGCCTGTGGCGCACGCGCCAGATCAACACGCTTAAACTTTGGGGCCGGGCTTTGGCCAGGCTGGAACACGATCGCTCGCGCGGCCTGGTTTGGACCACGCTTTCCCGCCAGGATATTTTGGATAGCGGCACGACCGAAGCCCGTTTGGACGAACTCGTGAACGAACTTATTGCTTTTGTGCCTGACGCAAAATTGACGGCCGTTTTCGTTGAACATGACGCATACACCACGCGCATGGCTTTGTTCGCGCAAGCGCCTTACCAGGCCAACGTGATTGGACGCCCGCTCGGTTTGGACGGTTCCCACCAACGCGCGAGCGGCGCCATCGCCAAACCGCTTTTGGAAGCCAAAGACCACGCGGTTGAAACGCTAAGGCAACAACTTAAATAAAAAAAGAGTCCTGAGCCAGAATGGTTCAGGACTTTTTGGTCAGGAGCGAGGTTGACGTAGCCGAAGGTTGAACTTCACCGTGTCATACCCAGATCCGTCAGTTTCGTAATAACTCATCGCTGGCACGCATTCGCCACGCAGTCGTCTGCCATTGACCGCGTAGCCTAACAGCTCAACGTGCTGGATACATGAGTGCTGCCGCAACCATTCGGGGTGAAGAACCGCGCAGGCCAAGCCACCGGCATGTACGGGCCTAAGGCCATGGTTCAATCTCACGCCGGAAATGATCGATTCCGAGATAGACCATTGGATGCATTCGTACCTGTATCCAGGCTCATGCGCTTCTTCGGGCACCGTTAAGGTTGTATCGACGGCATCGATATCAAACTCGGATAGCCAATGCTTGAAGTTGCGTTTGGCCAATGCCCTCAGAGCGTCAAACGTCCGACGCGTGCCGGATATACCGTCCTTATCTGGAAGGTAGGGCACGATGACCGGCAGCTGATTCTTATTCCACTCAGTTTTGTCTCCGTATACTTCATGCGCAGCATTATGCAAATCGCCATTGGACAGACCCCAGCCGTAATCGCGGTTGATAACTTCCCAGAACCTCACCTGGTCGTCGATACGCATGAACACCTGGTCGCACAGGTCCAGCCTGGCTAAACCGGCACGCACCATGGTGCGTAGGATATCGGGATTGTCGCGGATGGCTCTAGCTAAATCTCGTGGAACATAATCGCCCACAAGCTTGAAAGTTGGATGGACCTCGGTGTACGGGGCGTTGCTGAGACGTTGCTCATACATGGCGTGATCTCCTGTCTATGCCATAGGCGTTCGTCAGCCCGGCAACATGCCGATTGGCAGCCGATTAACCCATGGACTTGAAAAAGAACCCTGTAATCTAAATCCTTTATCGGACACCCGTCAACCGTTGCCGCAAAGCTTCGTACATGACGACGGCCGCGGCGACGGAGACATTTAAAGATTGGACAAAGCCGCGCATCGGAATCGCGACAATCACGTCCGCTGCTTGTTGAAATTCAACGGAAATACCCAATGATTCGTTGCCTAAAACGATGGCCGAGGGTTCACTCCAATCAGTATCCCACTGCGCCAAGCCGTCGGGAGATAAAGCCGTGACTTTAATTTTTAAGCCGCGGCTTTTTAAATCCGCGATGCATTCGTCGGCCTTGCTCCATTTTTTAACTTCAAGCCATTTAAGCGCCGACATGGCGGAAGTCGAAAGCTCGGCCATGCGAGGCGGTTTGGAATTTTCGTAAATCAAATGCACGGTTTTAATGCCAACCGCGTCGCAGGTCCGTAAAATCGCGCCGATATTGTGCGGGTCGTCTATCTGCTCCAAAACCATTTCCAAATCCGGCCAGCGTTGCGATCTGACGTGTTCGATTCTTTCCGAACGATCGCCCGGCAAATTTGAAACCCGGGGGTGAGGGTTGCGTTTGGGCATAAAAAAGGATGGGAGGTGAGATCTCGAACGGCATCCTCGCCAGAACCCGTTCGTAGAACTCGCCCCCCATCCCAGCGCAAATAGGATACCAAAAGGCGGAAAAATTGAAAAGCCCCGTTAAATCAGGCCTTTTGCCCTATTTTTTAGTTGACCCTGGTTGTCTGAAAAACCGTGTTTACGGAAACTGGCTCAGCCTTTTTCGTTTCACCGGCCGCCCGAAGCTGCTCTTCCAAAACGCTCATGCGGTCGCTTAAGCGTTGCATCTGCTCGACTATCAATTCAGTCGATTTAGTCGACCTTAAGTCATCCCTTTCTTCACTTGAGGCATTGGCCGCCGTGTAGGCTACGGCCCCCGTCAAAACCACGGCCAAACCGGCAATAATGACGGCCGTCCAGATATGAGAGACTCCCCTAGCCACGTGCATAATATGATGGTCGCGGATGTGGGAAACCGCCCCGATATACCGGACGCGGCACACGTCACCGCAATGCGAATGACCGCACGCGCCAACCGTCGGAGCCGGGCTGTTGGCAGCCTTTCTGCTCCTGATGACCTTGGATTTTGAGTCTTTCATAGCAAGCCAGAAAATTATAGCACGTGGTTTGATTTTTGATTATCCACAATAGTCGCCATAACGCAAAAATCCCTTGCGGGATTTTTGATGGTGGACGTTGCAGGATTCGAACCTGCGACCTTTCGAATGTGAATCGAACGCTCTAACCAACTGAGCTAAACGTCCGGAATGATGCGTATCCTACTCATCAGCCTGGTTTTTGTCAACGCTTTTGCCAGGTGCCTTTTTGGGCGTGTAAACGTCAAAATACTTCTCAATGATCAAATTCTTGTACCAGTCTTCGCCCGATATTTCCGTCATGCCCGGCACGTCCAAACGGTCAGGCAAACCGGCCAGCATGGCCAAGGCGTTGGCGAACCGGATGTAATTGATGACGTTCAAGACATTGGCCTTAGTATGAACATCCAAGTCCTGCCCGTGCTTGATCATGAGTGACGCTTGTTTGAGCAACTTGAAATTCAATTCCGGGGGCGACAGCGCGTCCATCAAAAAAGGTTGCCAGTGTCCGTCCGGATTTTTGATCAGTAAAACATTCCCCCCGCCCGCCATGTCGATAATCTCCCCCGTCTCGACCGAATACGCCATGGCTTGTTTGACGTATTGCCCTAATACCTTTTTCAACTTCTGATCTTGCCCGATCTTTTCCCCCACCGATCGTAAAGAGGGATAGATGTAATAAATAATTTTCTCGCGGGCCAAGGGATCAGCCGGACCAATCGGCTCGGCACCAGCCAACAGACGATGACCATCTAAATAATATTCGAGGAGAATCGTCCGGTTAAGTTCCGCGTAGCTGGAATAGATGTTAACGCGGTTGTCTTTGGGCAAATCAATCTTGTGCTGGATGGTACACAAAAGAGGCAAAGACTGCGGTATGGTTAGGTGTTTTGGAATGTCCAAATTCCGATCGCGCATAACGCCCAGCACGACCTCTTCAGTGACTGGCAAATTTTTGACGGCCACCAATTCCAATGGCACCGACCCCAACGGAAAAAAAGATTGGAGGATCTTGAGGCGCTCGTTGTGGGCTGCGGCTTTTTCCTGAAGCTTGGTTACGGCCGCATCAATCTCTTCCTGTCCTCTGATCTGAGCGTAGAGGACCGGCAAGCTCTCGATGAAGTCGACTTTTAATACGTAGTTCGGGTATCTCAAATCTTCGAACACAATATGCTCCCCTCCTTTGCCGATTAAATGAAGGATGTGCGGCAGAACTCGGCATTCGTCCGAAGCTTGCATCACGAGTTGCTGGCCGAAAGCGGATAAAGCCTGCTGCAAGGTTAACGGAGTCGGACGCAAAGAAGGCTCCTCGCGTACCGCGTGGGGCAGGGATGCGACTTTCAAGGTATAGGGAACGCCTTTTTGGGTTGCGGCCAACTCGTCTGACATGCGGGTAGTATACCAAAAAGGCCCGATGAGCGGGCCTTTTGGATTTTATTTTTGATGATGATTACAGGACGGCTTCCTTGGCGGCCTTGGCCACGCGGAATTTGACGACTGTCTTGGCCGGGATTTGGATGGTGGCGCCAGTGGCAGGATTGCGGCCGGTGCGGGCCTTGCGCTTAACCTTAACCAGTTTGCCTACGCCATTAATTACGAATTCGCCGCTCTTCTTGACCTCTTTGTAAGCCAACGCCACTAAAGTATCCATGACGGCGCCGACATCTTTCTTAGAAAGGCCCGTCTTGTTGGCGAGCTCGCCCAGCATCTGGGACTTGGTCATCTTGGCCATAGAAATATGGAAAAATGATTAGGAATGATTAAGAATTTTTTGAGTTTTAAGCTCAATGCGACATAGTATAAACACATTGCGTTTTAGGCGCAAGCGTTTGAACCAATAAAATCAAGGGTCGGACGGCTGACCCTGTGCATAAATCCAATGAATACGGCTATTTTATGGCTGCCGCGATCGCTTTAACCACTTCCGGTTCAAAGACGGTCGGCAGGATTCTATCCGGATTAGGATCGGATACTGTAGCCGCTAAAGCCCTAGCCGCTGCCAGTTTCATCTCTTGCGTAATCTTGCGGACGCCATTATCCAAAGCACCGCGGAAAAATCCCGGGAAACAAAGCGCGTTATTGGTCTGGTTCGGGTAGTCCGATCTTCCCGTGGCAACAACGAAGGCGCCGGCCGTCTTGGCTTCGTCCGGCATGATTTCCGGAACCGGATTAGCCAACGCGAGCACGATTGGTTTCTCCGCCATGAGCTTAATATGCTCGCCCTTGATCGAACCCGGGCCGGAAACTCCCACGATTGCATCCGCCCCTTGGATTGCTTGGCTCAAATCACCAGATTTATTTTCCTTATTAGTAATCTCAGCCATAGCAGCTTTATATTGATCAAGATCAGTCCGATCTTTTGAAAGAATACCTTTTTTATCCAACATGATCACGTTGCCAATCCCGGCTGCGATCAGTAATTTGGCTACGGCATTACCCGCCGCGCCCGCCCCTTGAATGACAACCTTGCCCTTTGAAAATTCCTTGCCAACAACTTTGAAAGCGTTAGTTAAGGCGGCTAAAACAACCACGGCCGTGCCGTGCTGATCATCGTGCATGACAGGGATGTCCAACTCAGCCTGCAGACGCTCTTCAATAGCAAAACAACGGGGAGCGGAAATGTCTTCAAGATTGATACCGCCGAAAACCGGCGCGATGTTTTTGACTGTCCGAACGATTTCGTCCGGATCCTGCGTGGCAAGCACGATTGGAAAAGCATCGACTCCAGCCAGCTCTTTAAATAAAACAGCCTTGCCTTCCATGACGGGCAAAGCGCCTTCGGGACCGATATTCCCTAGGCCAAGGACAGCTGATCCGTCCGAAACGACGGCGACCATGTTGCGTTTGATGGTGTAATCACGGAGTTGATCTTTATGTTCCGCCAGATAAGAGGAGACGGTGCCGACTCCCGGCGTGTAAATCAAAGAAAGGTCAGTCATTGTTTTGACCGGCATCTTGCTTTTGACTTCTATCTTGCCGACCAATTCTTTGTGCAGTTCCAAAGCCTTTTCGCCGATGCTGATTTTCTCGGATATATTCTGATTCATATCGTCCCACTCTACTCCATGCCCAGCGGATTATGCAACCTAAAACAAAAAAACGCACCCGTTGGCGTTAGACGCCTGCCTGCCGGCAGGCAGGCGCGAATGCGCAAGAAGTTATCGCGACTTAGGAACTTGTGTCGCGTCTTCCGGTCTTCGGCTTGATGAGCCGACGCCGAGAGCCTTCCTAATCCGTTCAAGCTCCGCATCTCGCGATCTCTCAAGGAAACAGAACTCGCGATCAATAACGGCACAGTAGGCAGAAGCGCAGCCCTTGGGAAGCTGTGCAGCGCAGCTGAACTTCATTTTCTCATGCTGACCGTCGTCCATGATCAGTCTGACCCATGGTCTGCCAGCCATCTCGACGTTAATGAGCGTATACCGTCCTTCCGGAAGCGGCATCGGCAACGTCGTTGCATCTTCGGAACTTGGTCCAGGGCCATGATCGAGTCCAAAGGCTTGATCCGCCGTGATCGGCTTGGGAGGCTGCTGATTCGAAGCGCATCCAAGTAGCACGATGAACACCATCCAGAACAGAAATCTGTGCATTGTCAGCTTCTTTCTTCCGGTTTAGCTTGGGGTTTATCAGGGGCCGAAGTGTGTCTCGCAAGATTCTCCGCAATCTTGGAGATGTCGACAGATATCGTGGCCAAATATCCTATAACCACTAAGACACTGACCCATATCAGAGCCTCATCAAAGACCCTCGTCCGGATATCAGTCACGGAACGAAACATGACCGCCAACACGATTACCAGATAGCTTATTGTAAGAATAAGCTTCTGCACTAGACTAAACATCTTCATGATCTCCTCCACGCTTGAGAACGACTCACCCAGCCGCCGGGGTACGAAGTGATTTTTCTTTTAACATAAATTAGAAAAAGAAGCAAGGGCGTCATCCAACAAAAAAGCGCACCCGTTGGCATCTTTATAGACGCCTGCCTGCCGGCAGGCAGGCGCGAATGCGCAAGAGGTTATTGGTCTGGAAAGCAGACTTGGCGATTGACTATTCCGCAGGCCTTGGGCGACGTGCAACCTTCAGGCAGTTCGACGTCACAGATATAAACCATCTCTTTCGTTCCCTCTTCCGTGACGGTCACCCTGGCTTTGGGCGCTTGATCCGTGCTCACCACTTCTTTGATCTGATAGCTACCAGAGGGCAGAGGCTGCGGAACAGGCGCTGGTATCTCCAGAGTTTTGGTTTGTCTCTCGACCGTTTCCTGTCTCCTTACCAGCTCTTCGCCAAAGGCGATGCGACAAGCTTGCTCGATCATGCCGATCCAGTTCTGCCCGCACCGCTCGACCAAAGGTTGGCACGATGGATCAACCTTCCAGGCCATCTTGCAGCGCGTGGCATAACCGAGGCAGCCCGAATCGCCCGATTGAACGCAGAGCAGAAGCACGCTTTCTTGGGGCACTGTCTGAGCCGGAGGTGGAGGTGAAGACGAGCATCCAAGAAGGAAAACCAACGTAAAGAGCCGGAACATGTTGCTCTCCTTTGTTTGGTACGCGACTTTCCCAGCCGCCGGGGTACATTGTCTGCTTGTAACACGGCCTGAGTTTTGGGTCAAACATGATCTCTTGCCTAACTTAATAAAATATGAGATAAATACCGCACAAAATTTTGACGGGCTATGGGTCACCTTCGGCGACTAGACTTCGTTGGCTAGCGGTCGCCGACGGCGACCATGGGGTGCAAGACAAACTTTTAAAAAACCAATATTAACATCGTTCATCGAGTCGGGCTGTGGCGCAGTTGGCTAGCGCGCTTGCATGGGGTGCAAGAGGCCGCGAGTTCAAGTCTCGCCAGCCCGACTCGATGGAGGATCACAAAATGTTTATCGTGTACGTCTTGAAAAGCCTCAAGACTGGTTATCGTTACATAGGTCAAACTAACAACTTGGCAAGGCGTTTAGTTGAACATGATGAAGGCTTAACCAAATCTATACAATTCCAAAGACCTTTCAAAGTAATCCTAACAGAAGAATATTCGAGTAGGCTTGAAGCAATGAGACGCGAAAAATGGTTGAAGTCAGGCATGGGTAGAGACTGGCTGGACCAAGAGCTTGGCTAGCGGTCGCCGACGGCGACCATGGGGTGCAAGAGGCCGTGAGTTCAAGTCTCACTAGCCCGACCATAAAAAATCGGTCGCCTGTTGCGACCGATTTTTTAATATTCAAAACCCCGGCTTGCGCCGGGATTCAATTTTTGTTTGAACTCCAGAAAAGTGACCATCTGAAGGAAATACGCCGAAATGAGATGTCACTTCCGCCTTGCGGCAGATGATACATCGTCGACCTCGGGAATGGTCAAGCTAAGCTTGACGGTATCTCCCTAGAAAGGAGGTGATCCATCCACAGCTTCCGCTACGGATGCCTTGTTACGACTTCGTCCCTATCGCTGGTCCTGCCTTAGTCCCCTCAACGGGGCCTTCGGGCATTACCAACTCTCTTGACGTGACGGGCGGTGAGTACAAGACCCGAGAACGTATTCACGGCCGCATTGCTGATCGGCCGTTACTAGCGAATCCGGCTTCATGGGGGCGGATTGCAGCCCCCAATCCGAACTGGCGCGTTGTTTGTTGGGATTAGCTCCACCTTGCGGTTTGGCAGCCCATTGTCAACGCGATTGTAGCACGTGTGTAGCCCTGGACGTAAGAGCCATGCTGATTTGACGTCATCCCCACCTTCCTCCCCGTTATCCGAGGCGGTCTCCCATGAACATTCAACATGGGACAGGGGTTGCGCTCGTTATCCGACTTAACGGTACATCTCACGACACGAGCTGACGGCAACCATGCAGCACCTATGTAGCACCCTCGAAGGCGGCCAACGTTTCCGCCGGCTTGC
>JAQURS010000016.1 GCA_028715505.1 Patescibacteria group bacterium | reverse complement strand
ACTAGCCAAAACTAACCTATGTGTTACCCTGTGGATATATGGCCTACTGGCTATTTAAAACATCCCCGGAAGTTTTTAGCTGGGACATGCTGGCCGAACGGGGCAAGACCCGTTGGGACGGAGTGCGTAATTACCAAGCCCGGAATTACATGCGCGAAATGAAACCCGGCGATTTTATTTTAATTTACCACCACGGTGAAGAACCGGGCGCGATTGGCATTGCTAAAGCGGTCGGTGAAGCTTATGACGACCCGACCACGGATGAAGGTAATTGGGCAGTCATCGACATTGAACCCGTCACCAAACTCACTAGATCCGTCAGTTCGGATGAAATCCGTTACACGCCCGTGCTTAACGTACTCCAACTTTTCAATCAACCAAAATTATCCGTCATGCCGGTGACGGACGCGCAATGGGAATTGCTCTTAAGGATAGGCAAAACGCCTTTGCCCGCCACAAGCTAGTTTTTGAGTTTTCGCATCATCGGAATCACGCTGTCCGGATTCAAAGAGATTGAGTCTATTTTTTGTCTTACGAGGAACTTGGCGAACTCCGGGTAATCGGAAGGCGCTTGCCCGCAAATGCCGATCTTGGTCTTGGAAATTTTTGCCGAGGCGATTACGGATTTAATCAACGAAGTCACGGCTTCGTTGCGTTCGCTGTAAAGGTGACTGACGAGCGCCGAATCGCGGTCAACGCCAAGCGCGAGCTGCGTCAGATCATTTGAGCCGATGCTGAAGCCATCAAACAGTTTGGCAAATTCTTTGGCCAGGATGACATTGGATGGTATTTCCACCATCATATAGACCTGTAAACCGTCTTGGCCGCGACGCAAACCATACTTACTCATTGTCTTCAAAACTTTCTGGCCTTCGGCCACAGTTCGGCAAAAAGGAATCATGACTAAGAGATTCTTAAGTCCCATTTCTTTACGCACACGCTTGATGGCCTTGCATTCGAGCTTAAAAGCCGGTTCGTAGCTGGGATCGTAATAACGCGAGGCTCCGCGCCAACCGATCATCGGGTTATCTTCCTTTGGTTCAAAATATGAACCACCTAACAAATTTGCGTATTCGTTTGTCTTAAAATCAGAGGTCCGGACGATGACTGGGCGAGGATAAAAAGCCGCAGCCAGTTTACCAATGCCCTCGGCCAACGTCGATACGAAATATTCTTTCTTATCTTTAAAGCCAGCCGTCAACTCATTTATCTGTTTGCGGGCTTTGGAGTCTTTAACCCTTTCCGGCCGGATGAGTGCCATGGGATGGATTTTTACGGCCTGATTCAAAATGAACTCCATTCTTGCCAAGCCTACGCCATCCACCGGCAGAGCGGCTTGCTTAAAAGCCGCATCCGGATCGCCCACGATGGCCATGACTTTGGTTTTGAGTTTTCTGGGGCGGCGCAATGTTTGATGTTTGATTTCGAATTCCAATTTGCCCTTGTATACAAAACCTTCCTCGCCTTGAGCCGCGCTCACCGTAATTACTTGCCCGGTTTTGATGAACCTGGCGGCGTTCGCGATTCCCACCACGCAGGGCACGCCTAATTCACGAGAGACAATAGCCGCGTGGCACGTGCGCCCGCCGGATTCTGTCACGATAGCCGCCGCTTTCCTCATGATTGGCACCCAATCCGGGTCAGTCATATGCGCAACTAGCACCTCGCCTTCACGGAATTGCTGCATCTGTTTCGCGCCCTGCAAGACACGCGCTTTGCCCGCGCCGATCTTATGGCCGACTGCCACGCCCTTGAGCCAAGGCTTGGTTGAAGTTTTAAGACGATAGACTTCTAAAAAATTGCGGGATTTTTGAGAGGCAACTGTTTCCGGCCGCGCTTGGACGATAAACAACTTCCCGGTTTTACCATCCTTGGCCCACTCAATATCCATGGGCTTATGATACCCAGCTTGCTTAGAATAATATTTTTCGATTTCAACTGCCCAACGGGCTAACTTGCAAATATCCTTGTCATCCAGCACTCGTTTAACCCTCAAAACCTCCGGCGTCTTCTCTTCCAACGTCGACGATCCTCGATACACAATGCGCGTCACCTTGTCCCCGATCCGATGCTCAACAATGGAGCAGAAGCCCTCACTTAGCGTCGGCTTATGGACAATGTATTGGTCAGGGTTGACCTTGCCCTGCACAACGCTCTCACCGAGACCATAAGCGGCATTAATGACAACTACATCCTTAAAACCCGTCTCTGTGTCGATAGTAAAAATGACACCCGCACTCCCCACGTCTGACCTGATCATTTGTTGGACGCCGACTGACAAGGCAACTTTGAGATGATTAAACCCCTGTTCTTCGCGGTAGACGACGGCCCGGTCCGTAAACAAAGAAGCAACACATTTGCGCCAAGCATCCAACACGGCTTGTTCGCCCTGGATGTGCAAATAAGACTCCTGTTGCCCGGCAAATGAAGCCGTTGGCAAGTCCTCAGCAGTAGCGGAAGAGCGGACGGCCACATCCGGATTCGGCGTCCTGAGCCTTTTGCCAAGGTCGTGATAGGATTGGATAATTTTTTTCTGCAGATCTTTTGGAACCTCGGCCGCCAAAAAAGCCTCGCGGATGGCCCTGGCTCGGCGGTTGACGTCGCTTGCATCCTTAACGTTAAGGCCTCGCAAGGTTTTTTTGATTAACGGTCGCAACTTGTTGGCGTCCACAAACTTCCAATAGGCAGCCGCAGTCGTCGCGAATCCATCAGGAATCGGGATGCCGCGTGGCTCAAGCGCATGAATCATCTCGCCCAAGCTCGCATTCTTGCCGCCGACTAACGGGACGTGTTTAAGTCGAAGACGGGAGAAGGGCAAAACCAAAACTGACTTGGAGTTTTTGGATATCATAATGAGGGTATGATAACACAAAATCTGACCCTCGGCTTACTATATTACTTGAGATTCTTTCCTCTTTTTTTTTATTTTCTTCCCGATCCAATTATTTTTTATCTCGAAATATGATCCAACTACTACGGCGATCAATATCATTAATAAAACTGGCCAATTCTTCCATTGTAAAGGCATCAATAGACCACTCATGAAATTCTTTATTCCTTCCCAATAAACATTCTCCATAAAAATTCGTCTTCGCGGTTTAGCTAGACTCACTCGAAATGACAAACTAGAGAGTCCTTAGCTCCACAAAGTTAATATGCCCTGAAATGCCGACCGGTTCGCCGGCGATTACTATCATCGAGTCTCCTGTTTTGGCGAAACGGTTCTTTTTAAGGTAAAGGATGGAACGCTCAATTAACTCTTCGATCGTCTCGCAGGTGGGCATGACGAACGGCTCCACGCCCCACGAAACAGCGAGCTGACGGTAAACCCGCTCCTGGTTGGTCGAGACGAAAATCGGCAACTCGGGACGAAAACGGCTTACGATGCGTCCAGCCGTCCCGGACAAGGAAGCGACCAGCACGAATTTCGCCTTGGTAGAACGCGCCAGCATGCTGGCTACGCTGGACATGGCCTCCTCTTCGGTCGCGTAGGAACGCATGCCTGGCATGCCCACGTCATCGAATTTGGATTTTTCGGTACGCGTAACGATCCTGGCCATGGTCTCGACGGCTTCAACGGGATACTTACCGGCCGCCGATTCGGCCGAGAGCATTACGGCGTCCGTATGGTCGATGACCGCGTTAGCCACGTCCGAAACCTCGGCGCGCGTAGGCCGCGGATTTTGAATCATTGACTCCAGCATTTGGGTAGCCACGATAACCGGCTTGGCGGCGTCCAAAGCCTTTTCTATCAAACGCTTTTGAATGAGTGGCACGTCTTCGGCCGGCATTTCAATACCCAAATCGCCGCGCGCCACCATGATTCCGTCGGCCGCCTCCAAAATTTCATCTATACAATCAACGGCTTCGCGCTTCTCGATTTTGGCGATGATGCGAATGGGCGGCTGACTGGTCGCTTTTTTACCCAATCTGCGTTCTTCGGCTTTGATGAGATACCTCAAATCGAGAATTTCCTTGGCCGAACGCACGAAGGACAGCGCCACCATGTCCACGCCCGCTTTGACGCCGAAAGTCATGTCCTTTTTATCCTTATCGGAAATCGCACTGATCGAGATGGCCGTGTCTGGCAGGTTCAAACCCTTATGCGAAGTTAATAAGCCTCCGGTAACGACTTCGGCGTGCACGTCGCGCCCAACCACCTTAACAACCCTAACGTCCATCAAGCCGTCGGCTAACAGCATTTTTTGCCCGGCTCGAACATCTAAATGAAGTTTAGGGTAGGTCACCGGAATCATGCCCTTGCCCGGTTTGGCGCGGGTAGAAAAAACGACCGTCGATCCGGCCTTGAGCGTTATCCCTTCTTTAAGCAACTCCCCCACCCTGATTTTCGGTCCCTGCAAATCCTGCAGAATAGCTATCGGGACGTGCTGCTTGGCCGCCTCGGAGCGCACGACATCCATTAGTTTCTGGTGCTCGGGATAAGTGCCGTGCGAAAAATTCAAACGCGCCACGTTCATGCCGGCTTTGATCAGCGAGGCTATGACGGAAGGCTTTTGGCTAGCCGGCCCCAAGGTACAAACGATTTTGGTTCTTTTGGGCTGAAAATTCATAATTAAAATTATTTGAGTTCTCCCAATGTGACTTGCAAGTCTATTTCTTTGCCGTCCCGCCAAATCTTTAACGGGACAATGTCACCGGGCGCGTGGCGGGTAATTTGGATCGAGAGCGAACTGTTATCGCTAATGTCCTTGCCGTCGAACTGCAGGATTATATCATTTTCCTTGATGCCCGCCTTCTCGGCCGGAGAGCCGGGTAAAACAGCCGGTTCGTTCGCGTTGGTCCCCCTGGCGACCAAAGCGCCGTGGGTGACGGTGAGTTTATTTTTTTGAATCAAATCCGACGTCAAAGTCTGGTAACGCACGCCTAAGAAGGCGTGGGTGATCTTGCCGTTCTTATTGACCTGGTCGGCTCCCATTTTAACCAGGTTTGACGGCAAGGCGAAACCGATTGATTGGCTGTCGACGGCCATGGCCGTGTTAATGCCGATAACCTGGCCGTTAAGATTCACGAGAGGACCTCCGGAGCTTCCCGGATTAATGGCCGCGTCGGTCTGAATCGCGCCTTCAATGACTTCCGTGCCTCCGGTCCCGTTGTCAGCCGCCAAAGTCCGGTTCAAACCCGACACGATGCCCATGGTCACCGTATTACGGAATTCGTCCAAGGCATTGCCCACAGCCAAGACGGTCTGACCGAGCTTGATGCCGTCCGAATTGCCGAAGCTTAAAGACGGAAAATTCTGACCGTCGATTTTCAAGTACGCCAAATCCAGGCTTGGATCCCTGGCTAAAACTTTGGCCGGATAACTTTTACCGTCGCTCGTCAGGACCGTGTAGTCAGCCGTCGTATCGCTTACCACGTGTTGATTAGTGGCGATTAACCCGCCGGAACTGATCAAAAACCCTGATCCCCCGCCCACTTGGGCTTTTTGCATGACCGGCGGAGTTTGCGGAGGCGCCGACATTCCGAACGGAAGCGTGCCGTTAAAGAATTGGTTGAATTCCGGAGAATTCACGTAAGTCGGAACGTCCTTTGAAATGAGGATGGATACCACCGAGGGTTGGACTTTTTGCACGGCGGTTTCAACTCTGGTTTCGAGCGGCGGAGTCGCTTGGGTCGAAGTCGGATTAGAACTCCCGGATCCGATAAAAGCGAAATCGTAAACATGCGAAGCGGCGATAAAAATCAGAACACCCAAAATGGCGCCCCCTAAGGCTGACAATAAAGTCAACCCAATGAATGAGTCTCTTTGAATCTGCATATCCTTGCCATTCACTTAATTAATAATAGCCTTTTTACCGCGAAAAGTCGATTTTCCGATACCTAAAAATACGCACCCCGCAAAACGGCTATTTCAATTATGAGCTTACTTTTTACGTCTTTTCACTTTACTTGTGCGCAGATCGTCTAAAATCCTTTGGAAAGTTTTGACATCCTCGAAAGAACGATAAACGGAGGCGAAACGAATATAAGCCACTTTATCAAAACCCCTTAACCTTTCCATGATGATCTCCCCCACTTCGGCCGAGGTGATCTCGTTAGTTCCTTTTTTCAAAATGTCGCTTTCTATCTGGTGGATTAATGCGCTGAACGCTTCCTGTGTGTACGGCCGTTTTTCCAAAGCCTTGCGTATGCCGGCCGCTAATTTTTCGCTGGAGTACATTTCCCGCCGTCCGTCGCGCTTGACGACCACTAAATCCAACAGCTCGACTTCTTCGACCGTCGAAAAGCGGAATCCGCATTTTTCGCATTCCCGTCGGCGGCGGATAGCCGTGCCGTCTCCCGACAGACGCGAATCAACCACCTTACTTTCTTCGTGGTTACAGACCGGACAATGCATATCCGGTATTCTACATCATTTTCTTGCGGAAGAGGGCCGGTATCTCAACCGTCTCGTCTTCAGCCGGAGCCTGGCTAGCCTGACTCTGATTTGGCACCCTGGGCAAAGGCTGCGACGGCTGAGGGGTCGGATTGGTCGGGGCGTAACTGGGAGGTTGAACGTGAGGTTGGTGGGCGGCAGCTGCCGGGAAAGCGGCCCTCTCTGAAACCGAGACCGGACGGACGGGTTCATTGGACTCGGGCGCGGGTTTGCGGAAAGAAAACTTATCAGCCCTCGGTTCGGCATGCGCTGGATTGTATATTCCGCCCGCGATGGCGGTCTTGTTGGCGCGCGGCGCGAGCCGTTGGTCAAAACCCGTGGCGATCACGGTCACTTTGATCTCATCTTTCAACGTCTCGTCGATAATGGCGCCGAAAATAATCTTAGCCTGCGGATCAGTCGATTCGGTGATGACCTTGGCGGCTTCGGTCACTTCGTACATCCCAAGATTGGATCCGCCGGTCACGGTAAACAAAATGCCTTTGGCGCCATCAATCGAGACTTCCAGGAGCGGCGAGGCGATAGCCGCCTTGGCCGCGTCCACGGCGCGATTTTCTCCATGACCCCGACCGATGCCCATCAAGGCGGAGCCCCTGTTCTCCATGATGGACCTCGCGTCCGCGAAATCCACGTTAATCAAACCGGGCACGGAAATGATGTCAGAGATGCCTTGCACGCCTTGACGCAGGACGTCGTCCACGATTTCAAAAGCGTCCAGCATGGAAGTTTTGCGGTCGATGATCTGCAAAATACGGTCGTTCGGGATGGTGATGATAGTGTCCACGTTTTGGACCAATTTTTCAAAAGCTTGGTCGGCAATGACTTTGCGCTGATGGCCTTCGAACTGGAAAGGCTTGGTCACCACGGCCACGGTCAGGATACCCATGTCGCGGGCGATCTCGGCGACCTTCGGACTGGCACCCGAACCCGAACCGCCTCCCAAACCACAGGTGATGAAAACCATGTCCGAACCCTTCAGGATTTCCCTGATTTCGTTCTGGCTCTCCTCTGCCGCGCGGGCGCCGACTTCGGGATTCATGCCGGCTCCCAAGCCGCGCGAAACCGCCGGCCCGAGTTGAATTTTCTTATTAGCTAAAGAAGTATGCAAAGCCTGCACGTCGGTATTCATGGCGATGAAATCCACACCCCGGATCTTTGAGTTGATCATGCGGTTGACCGCCGAACCTCCGGATCCGCCAACGCCGATCACTTTGATTTTGGCCGAAGTTTCGATTTCAGGCTTAATCTCTGGCATACTGATGTATAAAAAATGTGAACAAATGGCTTAACAATGAACCATTTTTGATTCCTAATAGGCATACCTTAACTACTTAGGCCTGGACAGTCAAGGCAAATAAAAAAACGTCCCATACCATAATGGGACGCCTGACGGATTGTTTACGGCATGAAGCTTTTAAAGATCTTTTTGAGCGGTTCCGTAACTTTGTTAAGGACACCGGAAGCTTGTTTAAGGGAATTGCCATAAAATCCACTGCCAGCCCGCTCAACCTGGCGTTCCGCCTCAAAGCCCCACTCCACCAACCCAACGGCCGTAGAGAAGGCCTGGTCCCTGACCAATTCTGGAATTGAACTTTCAATCGAAGTGGTGCCGACCGAGGCTGGAAGATGCAAAACCCGCTTGGCTATCTCGACTACGCCCGGCAACTTGCTCCCCCCGCCCGTCAGCACGGCGCCGGCCGGCAGCAAACCCGAACGCTCGATTCTTTTAAGCTCCTCTTCCACCTTTTCGAAAATCTCTTCCAATCTCGCTTCAATGACTTCGGAAATGAACGAGAGTTGGATCGCTTCCTGACTCTCTGACCCAAATTCCTTAAGGTCCACAATGTCTTGCTTGCCAAATGCGGAGGGCAAGGCGTGTCCCCTAGTGCGCTTGAGTTTCTCAGCGACTTCGATAGAAGTCCTAAGCGTAATGGCAATATCTGAAGTGATGTGATCCGATCCGATCAGGAAGGTAGTCGCGTGCAGCAGTTCTCCATTTTCGTAAACAGCCATGCCAGTGGTGGATGCGCCTAAATTAATGACGCATACGCCTAAATCCTTTTGTCTCTTGTTAGTGACCGCCTCAGTCGAAGCGAGCGGGGCGTAAACCAGTTCGGCAATGTCCAAGTTGGTGCGAAAAACGGCTTTAGTCACGTTTTTAAGATGATTCGAGAGCCCTTGGATGACCTTGGCATTGGCTTCGAGCCGGATACCTTGCATGCCGATCGGGTCCTTAATGTCCTTTTGGCTGTCGACTGTGAAACTGACCGGTAAAACATGCAAAATTTCGTAATTTGGGGCTTGGGCATAAGTCCTAGCAGCCTCCAAAGCCCGCGCCACGTCTTCGCGCCTTATGTCCTGGTCCCCGCGGCTGACCCCAATTATGCCTTTAGCTTCTTGAACCGTGATTTGGTTACCTCCGACGGCCACGTAAGCGTCCTGCAAAGGCAACCCAACCATGCGCTCAGCCTGGTCCAGACAGGCCGAAATCGAACTAACTGCGTCTTCCAGCGAACAAATCGAGGCTTTGGCGATGCCTTCGGATTTAACCTCGGCCGCGCCAATCAAATTCAACTGGACCTGGCGATCCATGCCCATCATAACTTGGCCAACCGCGATGCGGATGGCTGAAGAACCTAGATCCAATCCTGTAATCAGTCTGCCCTTCATACTCGGGACAAAAGTGGTATATAAGGCCAAAAAATAATTAACGCCAGAATGGCCGCCGTGCAGGCCATGACAAAAACAGCGGCAGCTGCGAGATCCTTAATTTCTTTGGCATATTCGTGGATTCTCGGTTTGACCATGTCCACAAATCTCTCGACTACGCTGTTCAGCAATTCTAGCACAAGGACTGCCCCGGCGGCCAGGATGAGCAGGCTTCTTTCCCAGCGCTCAAGAGGCAGCAGCAAAATCAGTATAAAAACGACTAAAGCGCCCACAATTTGGATGCGAAAGCTCTGCTCGTGCTTAAAAGCCAGGAGCAAACCCTGCCACGCATGGACAAAACTGCTTTTGATTGAGTGCCAATGCATCATATGCTTTTTACGATTTTTTCTTGCAGACCAAACATCTTTACGGCTTCCTTTTCCTTAGCGTGGTCCATGCCGGCCAAATGCAACAAGCCGTGCACGAGCAACCGCTTCATCTCCTGACCGACCGGAATAGACCTCTCTTTCGCCTGCTTTGAAGCGTATGCCGGACAAATCAGGATATCCCCGCTTAGAATTTTTTTGGAGACGGGATACGCGAACGACAATACATCGGTTGGACGGTTCAATTTTCGGTATTTTTTATTCTTTTCAGCCATCTTTTCTTCGCTTAAGAAGGCCAATCCCAAAATAGCCGAACGCAATCCAAGCGCGGCAAGGGTTTTACGTACCGTTTTCCTGGCTGAAACGGCCGTCATATAGGAAGGCACCCTGCCCGATATGACCAAATCCAAACTTAACGGTTTCATGGCGTTGAAGAAGTCGCGTTAGTTCCCGAAACCGTTGGGGTTGCCGACGTGATGGAGACTGGCTGGGTTATGGCGCCCGGTTGCGTGGCGGCTGGCTCGAAAGGCAACTGGCCTGTTCCCGCCGGAACCATTTCTTGCGGCAAACCCTTGAGGGCCAAAGAGTTCAACATCATCGAGTAAACCGTCCGGAAATTAATGAAGGGTTGTTTGCCCATGTCGTATTTGAATACAAAGATGCGATTACCCCAAGGGATGTAAGTGGTCAACAGATCCGGGCCGATTATGCCCTCATAACCGCCTTTTGACCTGTATTGCATAAGCGTAGACTTGTCAGTCCCTGGATATTTGGCCAAGTACCAATCGGCCACCGGAAGATTATTCTCATTCTTTTCAACGCTGATGAGGAACTTTTCGCCATGCCCCGAGTCAATGGCGGCCGCCGAGCCGTCCGGCGCGTCCATGCTCACGGTCCACTTGGTCGGAATCAACATGGACCACCCGATCGATCCGTTGATTTCTTTAACTAAACCGCTTTCCAAAAGTTTGGCCGGGGCTTTACCGACTGGGCTATATAAATTGAAAACCTCGTTGCCGTCCAAGAATCCGTCGCCGTCGGAATCGGGATTGCGGGCGTCGGCGCCAAATAGGTTTTCTTCAAGATCGGTTATGCCGTCCGAATCCGTATCCAAACCAGCCGGAGGCAAAGGTTCCTGCTTGGGCGGCGGAGGTGGCAGAGGCCGCGTAACCGCGACCGCTTCGTTGCTAGGTTCGGATTCCCCGGTGTCATTGCGGGCTATCACGCGGTAATAATATGTGGAGCTAGCTTGGACTGAACCATCCTGGAAATTCGTGCTATTAGGCGGCAAATCGGTAATTCTTTCATAGATAGTCCGATCGCCGGTCCGCCTTTCGACCCTGTAACCCGTCTCACTATCGGCCGCATCCGTCCAGCTTAAAGATACGCTCTGGGGGCTGGTTGAAGTAGCCGTGAGATTGGACGGGGCGTTGGGTGGAGGCGGCGGCGGCGGAGGCGTTGGCTTGGTCGTGGTCGGTTGGACGGCGACTACGGGCGGAGGCGTTGGCTTCCCAAATAGAGCATCTCTGTTGAAATACACGAACGCGCCGGCCCCGCCAACCAGGATAATCAAAAGCAGAACCCCAATTATGATGGCTAACTTGCTCTTACCCCCCGAAGCCTGAGGAGCGCCTTCAGTCGATTCCGGATTAATCTTGGTTTTCAAAGCCGCCCCATAAAACTGCTCCGGAATCACGTGAATGACGGCCGAAGCTTGCGCTTCCGCCTGCGGCTGGGCAGCCTGCACGGGAACGGGCTGTGTTTGATTGGTGATTTGATCCCCCATAGAAAATCATTGAGACGCTTCCGCCTGCTTGATAATCACGTATCTAAAGATACTTTCGAAATCTTTGCTGGCGGCGGAGTTCGGGTTGTAGCGAAATAAATAAACTGAATTCCTGACCAAAACCCAGGCCGACATGCCGTCTTTTGAGTATACCACATCAAGTCCTGATCTGGTCTTATCGGCCGAATAATCCTGTTCATTCGTGCCGGGATTATCCTCGGCAACCATCGCCAACAAAGTCTTATCGGTCGCGAAAGGCCTGATCTCAACCGTTATGACAGCCGGAGTACCGGTTAAAATCTGGACGGTTCCGCCCGCGCCCGGCCGCCTGTCCCAAACCTTAGGAATAAGGACTGACAAAGAGCCGATCAACTCGGATTTAAGATTAGAAGAATTCGCCAACTTGCTTCCGGCCACCGCTGGATCGTAACCATTTATAATTTCCGTCTGGTCTTCGTAACGGTTGCCGTTAGTGTCCGCTTGATTGGGATCGCTGCCTAAAAGCGCTTCTTCGGAGTTTGTCAGCCCATCCCGGTCCGAGTCCAAACCGGCGGCTAAAACCGCGGGCGAATTCGGTTCGTTTGTCGTCGGCAAAGGAATATTAGACGGGATGGTGGAGGTCAACGCTTCGGCATTTGGGATTATTTCCGAACTCGTGGCCGTTCCGCTTCCGCTCTCGGTGGAAGTACCGGCATATCCCCGCTCGGCCTGGAGCTGCATCAACGTCATGGCGGCTTGCGAAGCGGCCAGCTTATCCTCATCCGGCGGTGTCACTGGATTGGGGATGCTGGGCGTGTTATCCGGCGCGTTGGTTACCGGTACGCTTGGCGTATTTTCTTTAACGGTCGGCGGGGAAACGGTTCTATTGGCCTTCGTGAAAGATCCGTAAACGTACCAACTCCCAACTCCTAAACCTAAAACGGCGAGAGGAATGCCGATGCCAAGCACAATTTTCCAAGGAAAACCCCTGACCACCGGGGCGGCGGCCGAATAATTTTGTGCCGGCGGC
>JAQURS010000015.1 GCA_028715505.1 Patescibacteria group bacterium | reverse complement strand
ACCGTAATCTTGCCAGGGGAAAAGCAAAAACCGGCTTGAGCCGGTTTTGCCTGGTCGGGCTAGTGGGACTCGAACCCACGGCCTCTTCGTCCCGAACGAAGCGCGCTACCAACTGCGCTATAGCCCGTAAAAGCCCGAAAACTATAGCAGAGCGCCTCTGTTTTTGCAAGATTTAACCTGATAAGAAATTTATCTTAGTTATTGAGTTTTTTGTAAATAAAGGTTATCTTTATATTCATGTGGGAAAAATTAAAGATAAATTAAAGTATTACCTGCAGAATGCTTGGAAATTCTTAAAGAAGCATTGGTGGATGCCATTGCTTTTATCTGCTTTAGGATGGTTTATTGATCAGTCGTTGATACCAAAACCGATGTTTGGATGTAAAGGTACATATGACTTAAAGCAAAAAATAGGGATTATCGACGAAAAACAAGTTATAATGATGAAAGGAGAAAAAGATTTCGATACGTTCATGAAGATCTGTCAGATTAATTCAACTACGTTATATCTTGGTGATACCACAAGTGTTAAAGCTTTAATGAGGTCAGGTGGAGTAACAATATATTCCTCAAAAGTACTCCCTGAGTACACTCTTTATCCAGTTGTAGACTTTAAGAAAGAATTTAACGAAGTTGTGCCAATCCGTTCCGAACGTTCTGAGTGTACTAGAGATAAATTAATTCAATACGTAAATACTGAAGAAAAATCATGTAATAAATCCATAGGAGTCTGGGGTTTAATATTTTTTTGGTTAGGATGGATACTCACTTTTGGAACAAGGTATTTTGAAGTAAAAGATCAAAAAACATGACTTGGCTTTTATTAATCATCTACATTTTGACCATTATCACGGCCGTTATCGCCACGGCGCTTGTTTTGTTTTGGGAATCCAGTCTGATTTTTACGCGCGCCCCATTCATCCCTTCGCCGGCCGTGATCGCGCCCGAGATCATCGATGCGCTCGAGCTGGATGAGAATAGCGTTCTTTATGATCTTGGCTGCGGCGAAGGGCATGTCTTATTAGCCGGTAAATCAAAGCAACCCAAGGCTAAATTCGTGGGCATAGAAAGGTCATGGGTCCCGTATTTGGCGGCTAAATATAAAGCCCGCGAGGACGGGAGGAACTTGGAATTCATCCGTTCCAACTTTTTCAAATGCGATTTGTCTCCGGCTAACCGGGTCTTTGTTTATCTCTTTCCCGGCTTGATGAATGACCTTTTGCCAAAACTCCAAAAAGAATTGAAACCCGGGACGCGGCTGGTTTCCTGCGATTTTGAATTTAAAGATAAGCAACCCGTTAAGATTATCGATCTCAACCGGCCAAAAAACTCTTTGGGACGCCGTCTCTTAATCTATCAATTTTGATATGCTTTCGGTTTTTAAAAAGCAAAAAGATTGGCCCTTGGTCGTTAAAATCTCCAAAGCGGTCAAAAAAGCCGGAGGCCGAGCTTTGGTGGTGGGCGGATCCGTTAGGGACGCGCTCATGCGCCAGTCGAAGATTAAGGATTTTGACCTTGAAGTTTACGGTTTAGACGCGAAGGCATTGAAAAAAGTTTTGAGTCATTTAGGCACTGTCATGGAATTCGGGAAACAGTTTGGCGTTTTTAACCTTAAGGGCATTGATATTGCTATACCGCGGACGGATTCGCGGACGCGGCCGGGGATGGGGCGCAAACCCAAAGTCACCAGCCAGCCTAATCTCGATTTCAAACAAGCCTCGCGTCGTCGTGATTTGACCATTAATGCTTTGGCTTATGACCCTCTGACGGGCGAGGTTTTAGACGCTCATGGCGGTTTAGCCGATCTACGTCGTGGAATCCTCGAGGCCGTTGATTCTGTCAGCTTCCGAGACGACCCTCTCCGCGTTCTCCGCGTCATGCAGTTCGCTGGCCGTTTCGGTTTTAAAGTCGATCCAAAAACAATCAAACTCTGTCGAAGCATTAATCTCAAGCATCTGGCCAAAGAGAGAATAGGGGAGGAATGGAAAAAGATGATGATCAAATCGCCTAAGCCGAGCGTTGGATTGGAAGCGGGGCGTAAGCTTGGAGTTTTTGAAAAGCTTCACCCTGGACTCAGTAAAATCAAGTCAAGACAATGGAGCAAGATAAAACAGGCGGTGGATAGGTTGGCTGGCGGAAAGGAGGTCTTGATTTTTGCCGCTCTGACCGGCGAGCTCAAGCCTAGAGATCGCCATAAGTTTTTATTAGAGATATACCTTCCCAAGGCTCAAATGGAAGCTATTGAAATTTTGAACGAGCTGGTGGATGGATTCATGGATTCAGATGTTTATGCCCGGCAAGCGGCCTTCAAACTTTCGAAACATGGTTTAAACGTTGATGATTTAATAAGGGTTCTAAACGCTCAGAATGGCCGTAAATTGGCAGCTAGGGCTCGTAAGCTGAGTTTGGCGAAATTAGCCCCCAAACCTCTGCTTCAAGGTAGGGATTTGATTAAAATGGGCGTCCAGCCAGGCAAGAAGATGGGATTGATGCTTAAAGCGGCTTTTGATAGGCAATTAAAAGGAGAGTTTAACGATAGGTATCATCGGCCGATAAAAGGTTTGGCATTGCAGTGGATAAAACGACAACTTTAGTTTGACTCGTTTAGGACAATGTTCTACATTTGTTCTATCGAGCTGAGCTCGATTCTATATGGCGCAGAGCCAAATGTTCGGTCGTGAAACCCCCTCTACCTCCCCCTTAATAAGGGGGAGAAAGGGGGATCAAAAATCATACGCGCCCTTGGCGGACAGGATGCGTCCGCAATCTTTTGATGAAATCGTTGGGCAAGATGCTTTGGCGGGCAAAAGCTCGGCTTTCAGGAGATTGGTCGAAGATGACCATGTCCCGAGTTGTATTTTTTGGGGCCCGCCAGGTTCCGGTAAAACGACTTTAGCCGAAGTTATCGCCAACGCGAGCCAATCGGATTTCATCCGCCTTTCGGCCGTAACCGCCGGCGTGGCCGATATCAGGAAAATAGTCCAGCAAACCGAAGAAAAAATAAAAGTGAACGGAAGACGCACGATTTTGTTCATTGATGAGATCCATCGGTTCAACAAAGGACAACAAGATGCGCTATTGCCATACGTTGAACGAGGCACCTTGGTGTTCATTGGTGCGACGACCGAAAATCCAAGCTTTGAGGTAAACCAGGCTTTGCTTTCCCGGGCTAAAGTTTTTGTATTATCCAGTCTGGATGAAAACGGGATAGGCGAGATTTTAGAGCGAGCCATCAAAGATGAAGAAAAAGGGTTAGGCAAATTGAAGTTAAAGGTGCAGAAAGAAGCTTTTAATTTGATGGTTAAATTATCGGATGGAGACGCCAGGGCGGCTTTGAATCTTTTGGAAATGAGCGCCCAATCGTCGGCCAAAAAAGAAGGCGGATCAAAGTTGGTCGACGTCGATACCGTCAAAGCCGTGCTTCAACGATCACACGTCAGATACGATAAAAAAGGCGAAGAACACTACAATGTCATCAGCGCTTTGCATAAATCGCTTCGAGGATCGGATGCTGACGCGGCGTTGTATTGGATGGCCAGGATGTTGGAGGGCGGGGAGGATCCGATGTATGTCGCCCGCCGGCTTGTTCGGTTCGCCGCGGAAGATATTGGCATAGCCGATCCGCAAGCCATGGTCCAAGCCGTAACGGCCATGCAAGCCGTGCACCTCATAGGCATGCCGGAATGTACGGTCCACCTGGCCCAAGCCGTGGTTTACATGGCCAGAGCTCCCAAATCCAACGAGCTTTACACGGCGTATGGAGCAGCCGCAGCCGATGCCCGAGAGACCTCTGATCTTCAGGTTCCCATCCACCTGCGCAACGCGCCGACCAAACTCATGAAAGAGCTGGGTTATGGCAAAGACTACAAATATAATCCAAACTTTAAGGGGCCGGTTGACCAGGATTATTTGCCCAAAGAGTTGAAGGGGAGGAAATACCTTAAATAGAGGACGCGGCCGGGTTGTTCATGTATAATTAATTTCCGTGAACCAAGCCCTGGCTAGGCCTTTAAGGTCTGAAAGAAAGATAGAAATCCGTTTTTGGGTTTTTACGGCTGTTTTGTTTATTGCCGGCGCGATCGTCATTCTCCGCTTGGGTAAGCTGCAGATTTTGGACCATCAGATGTATAACGTGTTGGCTTCGGACCAGCACGACCTCCAAACCAAGCTCATGCCCGATCGGGGACGCATCCTTATCCGTGACCGGACGGACGGTAAGCTCTATCCGCTGGCTTCCAACCGTGAGGCTTGGTTGGTTTACGCGACCCCTAAAAACATGACCGACCCGGTGAAAGTGGCCCAGGCTTTGGCGCCGCTACTTGGCATGCAGGAAGTTGATTTGATCAGCAAATTGAATAAGCCGGATGACCCTTACGAAAACATTGCCAAGGACGTGCCTTACGACACGGTCCTTAAAATCAAAGAATTGCGTTTGGAGGGCATTGCCTTTGCCTCTCAAAACGCGCGGCTTTATCCCGAGAAAAACATGGGCGGTCAAGTCATCGGTTTGGTCACGCCGGATGACCAGGGCAACTTAATCGGGCGCTATGGAGTCGAATCTAGCTATCAAGAGATTTTGGCCGGTAAACCTGGCAGCCTGATTGGAGAAAAAGACGCGACCGGCAGGAGACTTATATTTACGGACCAGGTTTTTCGCGAAGCCGTCAACGGCGCGGATATTGTTTTAACTTTAGACCGTTCGATCCAGTACAAGGCTTGCGAATTGATCAAACAAGGCGTCTTGGACTATGAAGCTGACAATGGCAGCATCATAGTGGCTGATCCGGAGACGGGCGCCATCACGGCCATGTGCTCGTATCCGGATTTTGATCCAGGAGATTTAAAAAATATCGAGGACGTGGGCGTCTTCAATAACCAGGCGGTTTTCGCGGCTTACGAACCCGGTTCTGTTTTTAAGGCTATTACTATGGCCAGCGGCATCGAGGCGGGCAAAGTCGGTCCCAAGACGACGTACCTCGACACGGGTTTGGAAGAAATCGACGACCATAAGATCAAGAACTCGGACGGCAAAGCAAATGGTGTGCAGACTATGCAGGAAGTCATGGAAAAATCTTTGAACACTGGCACGATTTTCGTGCAACGCCAGCTGGGAAAAGTGGCCTTCCAGCAGTACGTTAAGAAATTCGGTTTCGGAGAAAAGACTGAGATCGGGCTTAAACCCGAAGCGGCCGGCAACATCAGCTCTCTGGATAAGAAAGGCAACATCTGGGCGGCTACCGCCTCGTTCGGCCAAGGCATCACCGCCACGCCCATCCAGATGGTGGCCGCTTACGGGGCTTTGGCCAATCAGGGGAAGTTGATGAAGCCTTACATTGTTTCGGAAATTGATTACCCGGATGGCAGGAAAGAGGTCACCGAACCGAAAGCGGTCGGCCAGCCGATCAGTTCGCGGGCTTCGCGTTTGATATCCGGAATGCTTGTCTCGGTCGTTGAAAACGGCCACGGCAAAAAAGCCGGCGTGCCTGGTTATTGGGTGGCGGCTAAAACCGGCACGGCCCAGGTCGCCAAAACGAACGGCGTGGGTTATGAAGCTAATGAGATTAAGGCGACCATGTTGGGTTATGCCCCAGCCGACGATCCCAAGTTCGTGATGCTAGTTAAGTTCGATAATCCCCGCAAGTCCGATTGGGCTGAAACCTGCGCCGCCCCTGTTTTTGGCAGCATGGCCTCTTATATTCTCAGATATCTGGATGTCAAGCCCACCCGAGACTAGTTTTTAGGCCAACTCTCGACAAAAAGCGGCTGTCGGGATAATTTTGAATCGTATGCAAAAAGCTTTGGAAAAATTTCTTGGCCGGTGTGTTCACCAAACCATTGAACGCGACAAGCCGACCGTGGTGGCCATCGCCGGATCCGTCGGAAAGTCGTCGGCTCGCCATGCCCTGACACTAGGATTAAAAGGCAGGCTTTCACAGGACGACGTACGCGCTTCCAAAAAGAATTTTAATAATGAACTTGGTATCCCGCTTTCGGTTTTTGATTGCGACATGCCCGGCCGCAACCCGTTCAAATGGTTGATACTCCTTTGGGTAGCCTACGCGTATTCCGTCGGAATCAAAAAACTAAAGGCTCGTTATCTAATCCTTGAAATGGCAGCCGACCATCCAGGGGATTTGGATTATTTGATCGCCATGGCTTTGCCGCAGGTTGCAATCGTCACAGCCATGGGCGCCGAGCACACTGAGTTTTTCGGATCCGTGGAGCGCGCGGTCGAAGAAGAAAGAAAGATCATCGCAGCCATTCCTGAATACGGCGAAGTTGTCCTTAACGCGGATGATCCTTTGGTTTGGGAATCGCGCACATTAGCCAAATGCGAATTCGTGGGTTACGGCAAGGGACCGGAAAACGTGGTCTCGATCCGGTCATCGAAGGTGGTTTACGACCCCGCTTATCCAGAAGATGCAGGCCTGGAAATCGAGCTCATGATACTCAGGAACCGGCTTTACAACTTCCGTCTCAAGGGAGTTTTTGGCGAATCGCACGCTTACGCCATTTCGGCCGCCATAGCTTTCTGTATTTCCATGGACCACATGTCCGCTCCGGCCATCGATTACATCAAATCTCATTATTTTGGCATGGCGGGACGCACGCGGCTTATTCCGGGCATTAAGCAAACCATGCTTTTGGACGACAGTTACAACGCCCAGCCGCAAGCCATGCGGGCGGCCGTAGCTGAGTTGGATAACTTTCCCGTGCCTCCAAGCGGAAGGAGAATCGCCGCCTTGGGCGACATGTTGGAGCTTGGCGAGCTAACCGAAGACGAGCACCGCAAAATTGGCCGCCAAGTGGCCGAATCCAAGATTGACTTTTTGGTTTGCTGTGGTAAACTGGCGGCCGTCATTGGCAAAGCGGCCATCGAAGCCGGCTTCCCGGAAAAAAACATCTCTTATTTCGATAAGAGCCCCGAGGCCGCCCTGCACATCCAGCAGGATCTGCTTAAGCCGAATGACGTTGTCTTGATCAAGGGCTCGCAAGGCAGCCGCATGGAAAAAATTACCAAAGAGCTCATGGCCGATCCGCTTAAAGCTCCTGAGTTGCTGGTCAGGCAATCTCCGGAATGGCTTCGGCGCTAGGGCGCCTTCGTCTATCGGTTAGGACACCAGGTTCTCAACCTGGTAAGACGGGTTCGATTCCCGTAGGCGCTACCAAAATTAATAACCTCGCGCAAGCGGGGTATTAATTTTTTTAGGGTTCTGAGATATAGGATACTGTTTAAAGCTGAGTTGGGCGTTTGGTGGTATAATTTAAAAAGTCTTTTTTTATGAGTAAAAAATTTTTACGCACCAAAAAATCCAAGCGATTCCCGATTTTAACGGTTTTTATGTCAGTCATAGGGGCTGGCGCTTTGGGCGTCGCCTTGTTTTTCGGCCTGGGGTTGGCTTCGAAGGCTGGCAGGGTCACGACGGCCGTAGCCAATACTTATACGTTCATAAAACATTATCGGATTGAAGATCTGTCGGCGGCCAGGGGCATCGTGCAGACCAAAGATGGCGGATACGTTTTTATTGGCCAGGCGAAATACGATAAACCATCCGTTTATGATGAGGATGCCTTCATCACAAAAGTTGATACCAAAGGCGACCTCCAATGGACCACCCTTTTCAAAACATCCAATTCAGTGAGCGTTGATAAAAATTATTTCGGAAAAAATGGCGATGAATATGGGCGGGACATCATTGAACTCAAGGACGGCAGTTTTTTGATGGCTAGCCAGGGGACAGGATTTGTTGATAGCGCCTACCTGAAGAAGAAGGAGAAATGGGACGACGTATTTCTTACAAAATTTGACAAACAAGGCAAGCATCTTTGGACTAAGATGATTGGCAATTATTCGACAGACCGCGTCTATAAGGTTTTTGCGACTGATGACAATGGTTTTTTATTTTCCGGATATTTTACCCAAACAGGTTATGGGGAAAAATCAGCGCCATCATATTTAGTAGTGGCGAAGTTTGATAAGAACGGAAAGAAAAATTGGGCGAAGAAGATAGATATGGATTACGCTGACATCCAGCCGTTGGCTGAAGGCGGCTATATCGCTCTAGGCAGTATCAAAACCGCTGGTAGAGAACGCAATTCGTCAGAAAAAATCGTGAGCACCCTCCCCGTCATGGTCAAGTTTAATGCCAATTTTGGCGTTGAATGGTCAAAAAGCCTCGAAATTATTCCCAAAGAGGAATCCGTGTATTCCACAGATGAGGCCGGCCATACCCACTTGAAGTATAGGACGTCGCGTGATTTAGCAGGTAAATTCATCGCCGTCCGTTCGACATCCGGCGGGTATCTGGCCTTCGGTTATTTATCTCCGATTCTTTCCGGCGGCAATCCAAATTGGTCATCCGCGCCAAGCGTGTATGATCTCGTGGCAATCAAAATAGATTATTCGGGTAATCTCCAATGGGCCAAAACGATCAAGCCCGGCATGAAGTTGGATAACGAAGTCCGTGAATCCGGCGTCATCAAGACAAATGACGGAGGTTTTGTGTTGAGGATGAATTATCTCCCGCCTTCCAGAAGCGACCAAGAAAATAGCCAAGTTTTGGTTGATGAAAAATTGGATCAACTGAATAGTTTGTGTCAGGAAAAAAATCGGGAACAGGATTGCGAGAACGGTAAAATCACCAATGATCCGGAATTGCTGATGGCTTGGGAAGAATATGTAAAAACCGCCAAGAGTTTTGAAAACCAATTGAACAATGGCCTTGTCTTGGTAAAAACCGACGCTGATTTCAACCCCCAATGGTCCAAGAAGATCAGCTTGGAAGATTATGTATATGGATACGGCATGGCACCGACATTTGACAACGGAGTTATTATTGCCGGCAGTTACAACACGTCGATTTTGAATTACAGCAATAGCCTAGGTCAAGGATATCTCCAAAATACCTTGCTTATGAAGCTGGACGTCAACGGCGAGGCGGCTAACGACCAAGGCATGATATCCGATTATACGGATTTATCGTCGAGAGACGTCGGTCCTTATTTGGCCCTCAATGATTTTCCGCCGTCTGTCAATAATCTTGCTTTTAGCATCGATAAATCAGCCAAGCCCAGCACGCCGGCTTTCAAAACAATCATCAGGGATATGTCTTCCGCGGCCGTTAACGCGGCAATCCCGGTAGGCTCGGAAGCTTTCCCGAAAGTTATCCCTTCGCAAATTCCGCCAAAAGCTACAACTTGGGCAGAGATTGCTTATGAAAGTACGGAAGGAGCGGATGAGATCAAGCCGATTTATAAGACCGCTATTGAGATCAACCAAGAACTGTTGCCTATCTTGAATGAACAGTTTGCGAATAAGGTGAAGCTAAGAAAGGACGTTTCCGGAGTCATGGAATATGTGTTTGCCCGTCTTGTGAGTACAAACGATATCGCGCCGATCCAAAAATATTTGGAGGGGCGAGGATACAAAACTTATTCCAGTGACAAGGATCAGATAGTCATGATGAAAATCGGCCGAACCCTAACCCTGACTTTTTCCATCTCAGATAAAACACGGGGTTCATTATTTGTGAGCCATTGACCGTCTTATAATATATGCGTAAAAAAATTTCGCGCCGCAAGAAGCTTAAGTTGGCCCCGATTGTGCCGGTCTTTGTGGCAACTATCGGAGTAGTGGCGATTGCCGTCATTTTATTTTTCAGCCTTGGGTTGGCTTCGAAGGCAGGCAGGGTCACGACGGCTGCCGTTGAATCGAGCTGCACCTTGCCCGTTGCCAATACGACTTTCATCAAGTCATTCCGGCTTTTAGTGTTCACGAAGGTCAATGGCGCTTGGCCGACCAAAGATGGCGGCTATATCGTCTCAGGCACGACTGACCCGAATATCATGTTCATCCCACCGGACGGTTTCGTGGCCAAACTTGATAAGCAGGGCTCCATCCAATGGATGAAGTTTTTAAAAACTAAAAATGGGGCCGGCGTTGGGAATACTCTTGGTGAGGAAGATGTCCAGTCAATAATTGAGTTGAAGAATGGCGGGTATCTGATGGCCTCTAAAGTTTGGGGATTCATTACTACCGCCGAGTCAAGCTCGGGCGTGGAAGTCAATAAAATTTTGTTAACCAAATTGGATAAGAGCGGCAACCTGGTTTGGAACAAGTCCATTACCGGATTTACCGAAGACATAAAAAATTCTTTGCTTGAGACTAATGACAACAATCTTTTGTTCCACGCTAATCTTAACAATCTCGCTCCGAGCAAGAGAGGGGAGGACAGCGAAGTCTACAATGATTTGCCTTTCAGCTCGCTTAAAGTCTTTAAGCTTGACCAGAACGGCAAGATGTTATGGTCGAAAGAGATTAAAAATTTTATCGCGCGCAAAAACGATTCTTACCTGACGCAAGCCTCCGATGGCGGATATGTTATAGCCGGTAATTTAGGCGAGACTAATCCCGAGAAAGAACTTCCTTACAATTTCGACACTTACCCCGGTTTAGCCAAGTTTGATAAAGATTTTAACCTTGAATGGGCCAAAAGCCTCGAAGGCATACCCTTGGAAATGGCCGCAGCCATCCCCACGGCCGATGGAGGTTATACGCTCGGTACCAAGCAAATACGCCAAGGGGCAATTCTCATCGGTGGTTTTGTCAGGACGCAAGATAATGGTTATGTCGTTTTAGGCAATTTATCTTCGATGTCGATGATGTCAGACAGCCTGGATTTGAAATCCGGTACGCCCCATTCTTATCTGGCGGCCATCAAATTCAATTCTTTCGGTGGTTTGGAGTGGGCGAAGAGAATAACCTTGAGCTACAACGCGTTTACCGGTCCGATGACCAAATACTCTACGGCGTTGACGCCTGATAATAATATCTTGATTGCCGGCTCGTTCGCCTGGGCGGATGAAGATTACACGGTAAAAACCAAGGCTGTCTCTGATTTGCAAAAAGCTTATTACGCAAAATACGGTGAGATGGAAGTATTGAAGGAACTGAAAGACAGGAGCGCGCAATCCCGCGAAGATTGGAAAAAGGTCCAGGAAGCCATCGATATTGCGCAAGCAGCTTACCGTTCCGCGACTTTAGTCATGAAAACCGACCAGAATTTAAATCCGATTTGGACCAAGGTGGTTAATCCACAGCGCGCCGTTACAAATTTCGTCTTAAAACCAACGTCGGATAATGGGGCTATTTTGGCCGGTGAATACGAACCCAACGTAATCAAATCAGTCGTGTTCGGCAATAAGACCTATTATATGGATGGTTTACTGATTAAATTAGACGCGAGTGGCAATACGAAGAATGGAGCCGGTTGGATCGTGGATTATAATGGCAAGATCGTCACGGAAACGATGACGCCTTACGTGACTTCCAATAATCTGAGTGCCCAGGTCGGATCCTATAAAGCCAAGTTTGTTGATCGTAAACCGGAGTTTTCGCTTTATAAAAAATCTAAAGTTACGACTTACGCCGCTTTCAATTCGTCAAAGAGCACTTTATGTCCTCAAGCTCCCGCTGTTTCGGCTAATGGGTCGCCGCTCCAGAATTCAACCAGCACTTCCGACGCGCAAAGGACTTGGCCCCAAATCAATTACGAAAGAGCCGTTCCTGGCGAGTTGGTCAACGAGAAGAGCCGGATTTTGGACGGCGAACTTATGCCGATTTTGAACCGGCTTTTCGGTAATCACGTCAAAATGACGGATAACATGGACGGAGCGTTGCTGCATTACGTTTTTGACAGGCAAGTCGTTCAGGACGACAGGCAAGCCGTCAAAAAATACCTTGAAGGCCTTGGATACAAAACTCAAGACGAGGAAGGCGTCTATCAACTTACTATGTCAAAAACCGGCTATTTCCTGATCATGACTTTTTCCATCAATAACACCAACAAAGGATTTATGGAGGTCACGTATTGATCGGTTTGGACACGGCGTGGTCTTTTTGTTAAGTTCTAAACATGCATAATGACACTAAAATCGGGCTCGGTTGTTTGGTGGCACCGCCAATATTCTTTGTGCTTATCTTAGGGCTTTGGATGTTGGTTTCCGGGGTGGGGAGGTCTTTTATCCAATCGGATCAAGCCACGGCCGGGATGAGCATCCTAAACGTCGGTTTTGGCTTGTTGGGCATCATCGGCCTTTTAGCCCTGCCTATTGGCATTATCGCGGGCATGGTATTCTTGCTTAGGAAAAAAGATGAACCCAAATCGGATAACGATTCACATGTCGGTTAAAAGCATTTTCGCGAGTTTCGCGCTCATGGCGGCCGTTACGGCCAGCGTTTTTGGAATTTGCACGGTCCAGCACCAACCTTCGGCCATGAACATGGATACGATGATCGCGAGCGCCATGGATAACACCTCCTGCCCGCTCTCAAACGTGGCGGATTTCCATTTGTCCGAAAAATACTCGCAAGCCGATCCTTGGGTTTTTTGGCGAACCGTGACGCCAACCGGTTTGAATCACCTGATTTCATTAAAAGTTCCAACGGAGGTCAATGTCGATCCAGCCGTTGACCGGATTTGCGACAACCGTTCTGACGTTCCCATCACAATAACTTCACCGCCTTTGGCTTACGCTTACAGCCAAGGAATTTTGAATCCAAAAATCTATTCCATCGCCTAACTAAGACGTCAGTTTAATTCTTAGTTAGTTAATTATGGAAAATTTAGAAAATCCACATAAGGATAAAGTTGAGTTTGACGTGCACGTGCAAGGCATGACGTGCCACAGTTGTGAAGTCTTGGTCGAAAGGTCTTGGAAGGGGATGGACGGCATAAAGGAAGTCAAAGCCGATGCCGCCCACGGAACCGTGAAGATTACGGCTGATCGGTCGATCGAAAAAGAAGAACTCCAGAAAACCCTACTGGACCAGAAATACAAGGTTTTGAAAGAAGCTCCTGTATTAGAAGATGTAAGGAAGAAACCGAGTTGGTCTGAGTTAGCCGGATTATTTGCTTTGGCTATCGGCTTGGCTTGGATTATTACTAAAATAGGGGGATTAGTCTCCGGCGGACCCACTAACAACGTCGGGCTGGGTACGGCTTTGTTCCTGGGCGTCCTTGCTTCCGTCTCGTCCTGTTTGGCAATCGTGAGTGGGCTCCTGATCTCAAGCACAGCTGGCTTGTCTCAATCTACCACCGGCTCGAAAGCCAAACCGGTTTTCATGTTCCTCACGGGTCGAGTCGCGAGTTACGCAATCCTGGGCGGAATTTTGGGTTGGATCGGCGCCAGGCTGGCCTTCTCTTCCACTACGACCTCGATCATCCTCGCTCTGGCTGCTGCTTACATGATCCTGGTCGGGCTGGACATGTTGCGTCTCTTACCTGCGTCAATTCGCCGATACTTGCCGGGAACCCCGAAGTCGCTGACGCATGGAGTAATGGATAAAGCGCAAAAATCAGGCGCGTGGATGCCGGCCCTCATGGGCGCGGCCACCTTCTTCCTGCCATGCGGCTTCACCCAAGCTCTCCAGGCTTACGCGCTCACGACAGGCAGCTTCACCGCAAGCGCTATTATTCTCGGCGGTTTCGCCGTCGGTACGGTTCCCGGGCTCATGGTCTTCGGTTTGGCCGCGACTTCGCTAAAAGGTTCAACCGGCAAATTCCTGTTCAAAGTGGCGGGCGCTTTAGTCATCGTCCTCGGCGTCTTAAATCTGCGCAACGGGGTTGCCTTGGCTGGCATCAGATTCCCGGGCAACGACAGCACTCAGCCAAGCGGCCTCACTTCGATTGTCGATCCGACTGCCAACGAACAGGTGATAAAAATGACCGTCACGGACTCGGGTTATCAGCCCAATCAACTGGTTGTCAAAGCGGGCGTGCCGGTCAGATGGGAAATAAACAATCAGGCTAACGGTTGCGCCAGGTCCCTCGTGGCCTCGGCCATCGGCATAAACTCCGTGCTTAAGCCCGGGGCGAACGTCTTCCGATTCACTCCGAGCAGATCGGGAACCAT
>JAQURS010000014.1 GCA_028715505.1 Patescibacteria group bacterium | reverse complement strand
ATCAGTCCGAGATTCAAGAAGATGGCCACGCCCAGGCCGATAAGTAAAACCGCGCGGCCGATGACTTCACTGATAGCCACGATGTGCATCTTCATGTGGCGTTGCTGCACGCCGATAACGATCTGGTTCAGGGAAGCGGAAAAGAAAGAGGCCCAGAGGGCGAATATGGCCAGCTTAACCTCCCAGGCGTAAGGGAAAAGCAGTCCGATGAAGGGCGCGATGCCTAAAATTAAAATGCCGGTGGCGATTCTAAACGTGGTGGTGGCGCTAATAGCCCGGTTCTCGTAAGCTTCGTCGCCTTTGTGTTCGCCCAGCATCTGAACCAGCATTACGTTGATGCCCAAATCCAGCATGATGGCGAAAATTTGAAAGAAGGCGTTGGCCGTGGAATAATACCCAAAGCCAATTTGGCCCAAATGGCGGGTCATGAGGGCGATGCTCACTACGCCAAGCAGGGTTGATACGACTTTGCCCACGGCTTGCGACCCGGTGTTCCAAGCGATGGCCCGTGTTTCACTCATGATGGCCATTCTGTCATAAATTAACGAGAATGTCATCTCATAAACGAAGTTTTATATGAATAAAATTGCTCCCGGCGGGGACCACATGTCGGATGCTTCACAGCAACCAGCGCAACAAATGATCCAGGCGTCCAAAGAACAGAAAAAAGACGAGATGCAGGCGGCTAATCCGGCCAGGATGCAATTTGCGGCTCAGAAAATCGTCCATACGCCCGAAACACCGTCTGACTATGCCAAACGGGTAAATCAGGATAAGGAACTCAAAAACATCAATCAGGCCAAAGATTCGCTGGGGAAAACTTAAAACGGAGCTTAACCATGAGACTTTTTGACCAAAGGGTCAAAAAATGCTATACTTACATTACGGTCGCAAAGGTTGTAACATAAAAATAAATATGTCCTTAGCCAAAAAGTCAGGCCAAGAGGCTAAATCATTTAACGTCTCTCTCAAGAGATGTTTGGTGGTTTGGTCTTTTTTGTTGTTCGCCTTTGGCTTGGCTTTGCCCGCCAAAGCCCTGACCATCGTTGAACACTCCCATGTTCCATTGCAACCCGGAGAAGTAAAAAAGATTTTTGTTTCGATTAAGAACCAGACTCAGGCTAAATGGATCGGAGGGAGTGGCAAAGTCGCGCTTTACCTTTACGGATCAAGCAGCCCGTTGGCTTCTTCCTGGAAAAAAGCGGATTTGCCGGCCAACATAGATCAGGCGAGTGTAGCTCCGGGCAAATTTGCCACGGCTTCGTTTAACGTCAAAGCGCCAAGCAAAGCCGGATCTTACGTGGAAAGATTTTTATTGGGCGACGGCAAGACTTGGCAAAAATATACCGTCATCGAGATTTCTTTTGACGTTCAAAAACAGGTAATCGCCAAACAAACAACGACTGCGCCGGTCACCCAGCCGGTCACTCAACCTGACCCGACCAGTTCCTATTCCGCCAAGTTGATGCTCCGGCCGAGCGGCCCGTTTACGGCCCCGGGCAATGATACCTTGTCGGTCAACTTTGGATTGAAAAATATCGGATCATCGAGTTGGAGCAAACAAACCATTGTCTTAAAGGAAGTCATCCCGAATCTTGGAGTCAAACTGGCCAGCGTGCAGCACGATTCTTGGGTTTCCGGGAGCGAAGTCTTAAGCCAGAGCACGCCCGTGCAACCCGGAACGCTCGGGCTTTTTGGTTTCAAGATCAAGGCCCCGGCTAAAACCGGCAGTTACACTCTCCGATTTGCCGTCGAAGCCGACGGTCAGGAACTCCAAGGGGGAGAGATCGACATTCCGGTCACGGTTACGGCCGATGGTTATATCGCGCCTGATCCGACGCCCACTCCCGTCCCGACTGACGTCAGTAATCTGCCGGACGAACCGATCATACGCGTCGGTTTGTATGCCACCACCGACGATCGTTCTGTTATCCGCGGGGTGATTACCGGCATGAACCTGACGCAAAACGGTTCAGTCGTGTGCAGTTTGAGCGTGGGCCAGGAAGTCGTAGTTAAATTTGATCGGACCAATAAAGTTTACGTGGCGAGCGGCAGTGGCTGCCAAACCCAATCCAGCAATTATTACGTGGCCGTGGCCGATGACGGAGTTTCGCCTCTGGAAGTGACGGATCTTTCCAGGCCGGTTTCATGGTTGCCCGGCGCCAATGATAATAAATTCCGGGGCAAGCTCGAACTGCGTTACACTCCAAAGACGGACAAGGTCTGGTTGATTAATGAATTGCCGATTGAAACTTATTTGAAAGGCATCGCTGAAACCTCGGACGTCAGTCCGATGGAATTCCAAAAAACTTTATTGACGGCGGCTCGTACCTACGCCATGTACCACGTGACCCGCGCCACCAAGCACGCCGACGAGTACTTTATCGTGGATGCCAAATACGACCAGGTTTATCGCGGTTACGGCCAAGAAGCGAGAAGCCCGAATATCGTGGCGGCCGTGGATGCCACCCGCGGTCTAGTCGTCACTTATCAGGATAAAATCGCGATCACGCCTTATTTCTCCCGCTCGGATGGGCGCACCCGGGATTGGAGCGAGGTTTGGGGCGGGGTCGTGGAGTGGTGCAAAGGCGTTTCCGTCCCGCAAGACGCGGGTAAGACGCTTTGGGGCCATGGAGTCGGAATGTCAGCGTCCGGAGCTTTGGCTATGGCTGCCCATGAGGGAAAAACTTACGACCAAATCCTAAAATATTTCTATACGGGGATAGAGTTGAAAAGGTTTTATAAGTAGCCCATCCTGTCATTTCGAGCGTAGTCGAGAAATCGCTTAAGCTGATCAATGCTTATCTGATCGACGATCTCTCGACTCGTATGACTCGCTCGAGATGACAACTATGGCTCCAACCTGCGGGCTGTCTTTTCGCGTAACTCATCTTCCTTTTCAACCGTGGTTTCGGCCGCGGCTTCCATGGCCTCTTCCAAATGTTCTTTGCGATCAAGCTCGGCCAGCTCGAGAATTTTTTTGGATATTTGATTCGGATGGCTGACGTCCTCAAAAGTGAAATATTCCTTTTCGCCGGCCGTCTGCACGTAAACCATCCCGAAGTCCAACATGCTGCGTACGAAACCGTCGACTTTGGCCGTCACGTCCTGCACGCGATACAGCCTGAGCTCTGACGTGGTGCGCGAGAACAAACCATTCTGTTCGATGTTAATAATCCTCTGGTCAGTCACGATCCACATGTCGAGCCAGTAATCAATGAAATGCTGATAAAGGAACATGACGACGAAGAGGAAGAATAGGCCGCCGCCCATGACGAACAAAGCCATGAGTTGCTGGTTTTGGAAATAAGTTTGTCCGAAAATTTTGAGCGAAAGGTAGGCCGCCAAGGGCAAGATGATGAAGATGCAGAAAACGATAATCAGCCCGAGGATCGTAATCGGATGACGTCGGTAAAGGCCGATGATTTTTTCGTCCGGTAAAGCGCCGGGGAGCTTATCGAGGTGGAACATATTACAAAATTGGAGGCTTACCCAAACTGAGAGCGGAAGTGAAATCCAATCCCGACTTTAGATCCACTCCGGAAAGATAACCCAACGTCCCAAGGACGACGAAGATTATCAGGCAGATGAAAAAAGCCGTAGTGATCTCGGTTACGGGGTGGGCCAGGCCATAGCGCAACATCTGCATGATGCTGATGATGGCGATGACCATGAAAATTGCCAGAAAAATCAGCCAAGCCAGTAGGAAGTAAATAAGTGGGATCATGCGGTGATTATACCACCCGCCGTTTATAACGATAAACTGTTCTGCAAGGATTGGGTGAGTTGCTCGGGAACTGGGTAACCTAAATGTTCGTACGCGATTTTGGTGGCGACGCGGCCGCGCGGGGTGCGGGCCAGCAATCCTTCCTGGAGCAAAAACGGTTCAAGCACGTCTTCGAGCGTGTCGGTTTCTTCGGCCATGGCGGCGGCCAGCGTGGAGAGGCCTACCGGGCCTCCATTGAATTTTTCAATCAGCAAGGTCAGCGCGCGCCGGTCAGTTTCGTCCAATCCGCGGTCATCAATATTCAAAGCTTTGAGCGCTCCGGTCACGGCCGACTCGTCAAAAATGCCGTCGTTCCTGACTTCTGCGAAATCGCGCACCCGGCGGAGCAAACGGTTGGCGATGCGCGGCGTGCGCCTGGACCTGGTTGCCACGCTGGCCGCCGTCGGCTGGTTAAGGTTGATGTCTAAAAGTCCGGCGCTCCGTTCCACGATAGCCGTCATTTCGTCGGGACCGTAAAAATCGAGATGAAAAATAGAGCCGAAACGGTCGCGGAGCGGACCGGAAAGCAGGCTTAAGCGGGTAGTCGCTCCGATTAAGGTGAAATGTTTGAGGTCGAGCCTTAGCGTCCGCGCGGCCGGGCCTTTGCCGATCACCAAATCAAGCGCGAAATCCTCCATGGCGGGGTAGAGGACCTCTTCAATGTTGCGGTTCATGCGGTGGATCTCGTCGATAAACAGGACGTCGCCTTCTTCCAGGTTGGTCAGGATGGCCGCCAGGTCGCCTACGCGTTCGAGCGCGGGCCCGCTCGTGACTTTAATGTTGGCCTGCATCTCGTTTGAGATGACGTGTGCCAAAGTCGTCTTGCCCAAACCAGGCGGGCCGTAAAAAAGCACGTGCTCGCAAGGCTCGCCGCGACGTCGGGCGGCTTCCAAAAATATGCCAAGATTGTCTTTAATGATGGGTTGGCCGATAAATTCGGCCAGGCTCTTGGGCCGTAGCGAAAGATCCGTTTTTTCCTCGCCCAGGAGCTCTTCGGGGGCAATGACGCGCTCTTCCATACCCGACAACATTACCTTGCTAATAGGCCATAGTCCATAGCCTTACCCCGCTAGACCGCTCTGGTAATTTTTTTGTAAATGTCATTACCCAGGGTCGGCACGAAACCGATTAAGACGGTTAGGGCGAGGAGGATGATGGGGACGGAAGAAAAGCCGAAGAGTGTGTTGAGATAAGGGAGATAAATCAGGGCCAAAACCAAGGTGAAAACCGATAGATAGACGGAAAGGAAGACTTTGTTTTTGAAAAATCCTAAAACCATGATGGTTAATTTTTCTTTTGATATCTGGCCGAGTACCTGGAATAAGTTGCTCCAGAGTATGACGCTAAAGCCAAGCGTTCGGGCAGCGTCTGTGGTTAGGCCAAAACGCAAGGCGGCCACGTAAGTCCCGGCCGTGAGGGCAAATACAGCCAGACCGCCCGCAACTATCCTGACGAATTGTTTGGCGGAAATAATGGGACGCTCTGGTTCACGGGGCGGGCGTTTCATGACGTCAGGTTCAGCTGGCATGCTTTCAAAAACCAAGGAACACGTCGGATCAATAATCAGCTCCAGAAGAATTATGTGAATCGGCAGGAGTAGGGGACTTAATCCCAAGAGAGGAATGATCAAAGCCGTCAGAATAATGTAGATGTGAATGCCGAAAACATATGAAATGGCTTTTTGAATGTTATCGTAAATCCTCCGCCCATCATGAATGGCATTGACCACGGTGTCCAACTCATCGTCCGTCAACACCATGTCGGCCGCCTCCCTGGCCACGTTTGTGCCTTGTTTTCCCATGGCAATGCTGACGTCGGCTTCTTTCAGGGAGGGCGCATCGTTTACGCCGTCGCCTATCATGCCCACGATTTCGCCGCCTGATTGGAGGGCGTGCACAATGCGAAGTTTTTGTTCGGGAATGATTCGCGCGAAAACCTTGGCGTTTTTGATGCGTTGGACCAAATCTTGGTCTGATAGGTTTTGGATTTCCGATCCGCTAATTACTTTGCCGTCATGCTGCAGGCCGATTGCTTCGGCGATATGCAGGGCCGTTTGAGGATGGTCTCCGGTTATCATGCGCACCGTGATCCCGGCGCGGCGGCAGGCTGAAACGGCTTGTTTGGCTCCGGGTTTTGGAGGGTCATGGAAGCCTAAAAGTCCGACGAATTCGTAGCCGTCCTGTGAGCCTAAATTATGCGGAGTTTTAGGCAGATGCTTCTGCGCTACGGCCAATACCCTTAAACCCTGTTGGGCCAACCTTTCAATTTCTCTTAATAAGTTTTTCTTTCGGTCGGGAGAAAGCGGACAACGGCCGACAACATCTTCCGCGCTGCCTTTAATGGCCAAGGTATAGCCGTCGTCCGTGCCCGACCAAGCAATGCCCATGAACTTAAGGGTTTGATCAAAACCGTATTCCCTGGCCGGTTTATAGGTTAGGCGCAGAGCATTTAAGTCCAGCCCGACGCGCCTCGCTATTTCCATGATCGAAAGGTCGGCGGGGTCAAACGGCTCGGACGGACAGGCTAAGACAGCTTTAGCCAATAAGTCTTGGTTTTCTTTGGTTTTCTCCAACGAACTCGCTTTTACGGCTGTTTGGCCGTCGGAAAGGATATGGAGCTGCATGTGGTTTAGGGTAAGGGTACCCGTTTTGTCGGTGCAGAGTGATGTCATGCTGCCCAAGGTCTCGATCGAATTTATTTTTTTGACCAGCATGCCTTTTTTGCTCAGACGGTAGGCTCCCAGAGCGGCAAAGACGGTCAGGATGACCGGTAGTTCTTCGGGTATGACGGATATAGCCAGGGTTAACCCTCGGAGCAGGCTGTCGACTATGGCTCGCGTGTTGATCAAATTAATGGCGAACATAGCCGCGCAGGCCAGAAAACCAGTCAATCCAAAAATTTTCACCAAATGCGCGGTTTTCTTTTGGAGAGGCGTCGGCGGCTCATGGATGGCGGCCAGGGATTGTCCGATTTTTCCATACTGGGTAAGCGCGCCGATGGCGGTAATTTTAACCACGCCTTGGCCGGAAAGTACCAATGTTCCGGCAAAGACTCGGTCTGAGTTAGTTTTAAAAATCGCTCCGGATTCACCGGTTAGCATTGATTCGTCCAAGGATAAACTGGCGCTTTCCAGGAGAATGCCATCCCCGGCCACGCGTTCGCCTTCCCGGACTAGCAGCAGGTCGTCGTTAACCAATTCCTCGTTGCCGATTTCTTGGAGCCGTCCGGCGCGGACGACGGTGATTTTGGGGGTTGTCAGCCCTTTTAGGGCTTCCAAGGCTTTATCAGTTTTGTTCTCTTGATAAAGGTCGATGCCAATCATCAGTAGGACGCCGCCAATCATCAGTAGGCCGTCCCAAGCTTGGCCGATAATAAAATATATGACGGCAGTCGATAGAAGCAGTAGCAGCATTGGTTCTTGGATAACCTTTCGGACATATCCCATCCAACCTTTTTTCTGTTTTTTGAAAAGTACGTTGGAGCCGTATCTGGTCTGCCTTCGGGAGACTTCAGATGCGGTTAGGCCTCTGTAGGATTTGAAATTTATCGGCATCACAACATTATACTATGAATCTTAAAGACTTTCTTGGATGAGGATGAGGCGCTATACTTGGTTTACGTTATGAAAAAAATCCTTAAAGTCCTTTCAGAATCTTACATATTTGTAATGCTAGCCGCGCTGATTATTGGTCTCTTGGTTCCGGCTGCCAAATACTTGACGGCCTGGAACACGTTTTTGCTTCAAATCATCTTTTTCTTGTCCTGCCTGAAGATCGATTTGAAGCAAATGAAAGGTGCGGCCAAGGATTGGAAGTTTTTGCTGCTGGGAAACCTCTTGATGTTGGTTATTTTTCCGGCATTGACTTGGCTGATTATTAACCCGCTTTATCCCGACATGGGGTTAGCCCTCTTTTTGCTGGCGGCCATGCCGGTCGGCATGACGGCGCCGCTTTTAGTCGAGGTGGCCGGCGGCAAACAAACGATCGCCATGGTGCTGACGGTTACGACTTCTTTGCTCGCGCCGATCACGATTCCGCTTCTGACCAAATTATTTTATGGAACAACGGTAGCCGTGGACGCTTTGGGCATGTTCAAGCAGCTTTGTTTGGTAATCTTTGTGCCATTTGTTTTAGCTCTGATAGTTAGGCGTTTATTGCCAATGGCCGTCCAAAAGATTAAGCCTGCGTCCAAACCGGTTTCGATTATCTTGTTGGGATTGTTGATCGCCGGGGCGGTGGCCGCGCAAGCTTCGGCCATCATTTCGCTTTCGCGTAACTGGTGGCAGTTGTTCGTGGCCATTGGAGCCTTGTTTGTATTTTTTATCGCCACGCATTTGATTGGCTATTACGCTTTTTGGTGGAAGAAGCACGACGAGAAAAATACAGCCTCGATTTCGCTGGTCTACATGAATTTTACTTTGGCGATTTTCCTTGCTTCGCAATTTTTTCCAAAGCCCGAGGTGCTTCTGCCTTTGGTTCTTTCCATCCTGCCTTGGGCGACCCTGTTGCCTCTTTGGAAACAGGTTTCTGAAGTGTTTTTAAAAACAAGAAACTGATTTTTTGTCACTTTTCATAACTGAAAAGTAACCAAAAGGTTTCGGGGGTTCGCTATAACCTTCATTTCATGGGGGCTTATTCTCTCTTTCGACCACGGTGAGGCTCACCCCCGAACCCCCATGGAGCTTCGAATCACGCTTTTTATCAAAAGGTTAATTAAGTATCTTTATATCTCGAGGGGTTTGGGGCTGAGGCGTTGAGCGGCCCACATGAAATGAGTAGCCCCGCAGAAAGAAGCGAATCCGAAGCCCCAAGAGTTTTGCTCCACTTTTGCGGAAAAAGTGGAAAGGAAAAGAAAAACAAAAGAAAATCAGTTATGAAAAGTGACAAATAAAGCTAATTTAAGCCAAAAACTGACGATATTTGGAAGGGTTGAGGGGGTTGACAAAACCCCCATTTTGTGCTATATTATCACGTTCCACTCGAGGACTGTCACATGACTGGCAGCCTCGTGGGACGATTCATCCCGGAGATGCGGGATGGGCTCACATGGAGCATCCATGGAATCGCGACACCGAAGGAGCCGCGATGGGTCCGCTGTGGTTCGGCCCTGGGTAGGGCGCTATCGACATTCACTGTGTTTGGTCACCCGTCCCTTTTGGGACGGCCATGAGCCGCAATGCGGCGAAAGGAAGACTTCGATGGTCTCGTGGCAAGTACCGCATTAGCGATAGCTGGGCCGAAACTGCGGGAGCCCGGCGAGGAAGTACAGCGTCACCTGCTGATATAAAGTGGTGAGCCCTGGGGAAGCAGAGCCCCAAACCGTCCAAGATGGCAGGCCAAGAACTAACAAGGAGGTGGGCCGGCCAAGGACAAATCACGTACATTTTCATACGCTTCACGGGGCGGTCAGTCTGACGCCCCGGCAGTTACTGGAACATGACTCCGAGTCGTGTGTCGATAATTGCCTGTAAGTGGAACTTGGATCGTAGGCATGCAAGTTTCTTGCGCCGGCGGTCCATGACCACTTGGAGGTTTGAAATCATGAAGACTCTCGGGGAGATGATCGTGACGTTCACGAAGAGCGGCCTCGACGCCGTTTCCCTCACGCCCTCCGTCTTTGGCACGGAAGTGAGATTTTCCAAGAAGGGGAGAGGGGTTGAGACGGTGTTTCCGAGGGCCGACCTCAGGTCGCTGGCGGATGAGATTTCCGTCAGCAGCCATGGTCTGTACATGACCGGGTGGGACGCCAAAGTCCGCTTCAACAAGAAGCACCAGGTCACGAACGTCGAGTTCCGTCGGCTGGATCGCGTCTCTGCCCGCAGCCATTCGCCCGAGCGCGAGTATCTGCTGGCCGCCAACTCCTGAACCGCAGTTTCGCACACCAATCAGCCCGTTCTGGGCAAGCCCTGTACTTTCTTGTACAGGGCAATGGAAACGGGATCATGACCAAAAAGTTCATGGTTCCCGACCATTTAACAAAAATGACGAACCCCCGCGAAAGCGGGGTTTTGTCTTGCCTGGTTAAAAGTGGTCGTGTATATTGTGGGCGCATGTTTCGGCGGGGGAAGCTTTACTCGCCGGGACGCGACTGCCCGTGTTGGGGCCGGAAACGGCCAAGGAGGAATTGCCCATGATGATTGCGTGTGGTTGGCAGAAGGTGTCGGGTGCTGGTAGCGGACGCGATGATTCGCCTCCAGTGACGACGAACGTGGAACTCGCCATTGCGTGAGGTTGCGTACCCATGAACATGCGATGGTTTGCGTAAGGCTCCCTTGGGCTATCGACGGGGGAGCCGAAAACACAACGCGGCTGTAGCCAGGTCGGGAATGCCAAAAAGGCACCAGCCGAAAGGCTGATCTTGCCGCAAGGCGAACCTGGTCAATCTCTCCGGAGGCGCGACCCGACGCGACTCCTATCTTTATTTATAAGTCTTTGACGGCTGGGGCCGTGGTGGCGGAATTGGTATACGCGCTGGCCTTAGGAGCCAGTACTCGCAAGAGTTTGAGAGTTCGAGTCTCTCCCACGGCACCAATCGTCAAAGAAAAGAATATGTCCAAACGAGTTTTCATCGTTTACGGCTGGGATGGCAATCCCGAAGAGGGATGGCTCCCTTGGCTTAAGGAAGAACTTGAGTCCAAAGGATTCGAAGTCATGATCCCTCAGATGCCCGAAGCTTCGAGCCCCAGGATAAAGAATTGGGTTCCGGCTTTGGCTGAAGCGGTTGGAGTGGCTAACGATCAGACTTTTTTCGTAGGACACAGCATGGGATGTCAGGCGATCGCGCGTTATCTCGAGTTACTGCCCGAAGGCGCGGAGGTGGGAGGAGTCGTTTTTGTGGCCGGGTTCTTTACGCGCCTAACGAACTTGGAAGACGATGATGAGGTGAGGGACATCGCGCGCGAATGGCTGGAAACTCCGGTTGATTTAAATAAAATCAAATCGCACGTGAAAAAGGGAGTCGCTATCTTTTCAGATGATGATCCCTATGTCTCTTTGGATAACCAGGACAGGATTAAAAACGAATTGGGCTTTGAAATAATAGTCCACTCTGGCAAAGGGCATTTCAGCGGGAGCACTGGAACCGTAGAGTTGCCGATCGCATTGGAATCACTGCTAAAAATTTCAGAATAAAAAATAGCCGGGTCATGAGTTGAGTAGGCGCTCGGCTTCTTGAATGAGTGCCCATTCGAGTTTGTCGACCTCGGCTCGTCAATTTATAGTATAATCTCCTTATGGCTCAACTTAAGGAAAACGCGGGAGAGTTAAATTTTTCACCCAAGGAGAAGCTTGGGGCGTATTGGCGTTTCATTAAGATCATTTGGCGCGAAAATAAAAAGTTGGCCTTCAGCCGGGCGGTGCTTTTGGTGGCCGGCGCTTTTTTACAACCCTTGGAAATCTACTTTTTCGCTCAGTTTATCGCGGCCATCGCCGCCGGGCACACCAACCAGGCGCCCTTCCTTTTGGCCGTGGTCATTATTTCTTACGCTTTGCGCAACACGGTCAACGAGCTGACCTATTCCCGCATGAACGATTGGTTCGAAAAAGCCGCCGGGATATCCGTCGAAAAAAACATTTACGAACACCTTTCAAAATTGGATCCCGAATCCCTATTCGCCGACCAAATCCGGCGCAGCCTTGATTTCGTGCGCGAAGACCTTTGGCGGTTAAACCGGGTGGCGGACACGAGCGAATGGTTTTTGCGTTCAATACTCAAATTGGTCGGCACGCTTGGTTTGGCTTTCGCCGCCCCTTGGTGGGTGACGGTGCTGGCTTTGGCGGATGCTTCTTTCCAGGCGGCTAATTTTTGGTTCGAATCCAAGCGCGACATCTGGACGGCCGTTTGGAATTCCTTGGACGGTCGGCGTTTGGAATACACGCGGTTCCTTTTCCTCAACGCCCAGGAGTTCAGGGAGCTGCGTCTGCTCGGGGCCGAAAAAACGATCTTGAAAAAACGCTCGTCCGCCGCGGTAAACGTGCTTAACAGGTTCAAAGCGATGGCTTTCAAGAGTTTGCGCAATCGGGGCGTGCTCTCGGTCGTCCACGCCGGCGCCTATGCCCTGGTCATCATCGTTTTGGGAACGCAGGCCTTTGCCGGGCCCGAGGCTTTGGCCGCCTTGTACGTGGCTTTGAACCTGTTCGGGCTCATGGGCGAATCGCTGAACGGCATCTCCGGTTCGGTTACGCGGCTTTGGTCGGATATGGAGATCATGGCCTACATGAACGTGCTTTTGAATTTCGAAACTGAACCTGAAATCGGACTCGAAATCCCGCGCGACCGGCTGGTCGTCACCTTTAACCATGTCACTTATCGTTATCCAGACAACAGCAAGGACGCCTTGGTCGACGTCAATCTGGAAATTAAGGAAGGGGAGCACCTGGCCATCGTGGGCGAAAACGGCGCGGGCAAATCAACGCTGCTAAAATTGCTTTGCGGCCTGATCCGACCGACTTCGGGTAGCATCCTTTTGAATGGTCGGCCGCTTTCCGCCTATAAACCCGAAGCTTGGCGATCCGTCTTCCATCTCATGTTGCAGGACGCGCGGCTGTATCAGGATTTTGTAAAGGACAACCTGATGTACGGGTTCCAGGGGCGCAAAAAGAACTCCAGTATCCCGTTCGAAGAAAGCAATAAGATCGCCGGGGCCGACGTTGTGATAGATTTTTTGCCGCGCGGACATCAAACGTTCATCGGAGATTGGGCCGCGCCGCCGGGCATCGTGCCGCATCGGGTCTCGGGCGGGCAGCAGCAGCGTCTGCTCATCAGCCGCACGCTAATCCACGGCGGCCGCATCATCGGTTTTGACGAGCCGACTTCGGCCATGGACGCCAACGCCGAAATGAAATTTTTTGAACGCATGCTGCAGGCGGCCGAGGACAGGGGATTGATCTTCATCTCTCACCGTTTTTCAACCGTGCGCCGGGCCTCTCGTATTTTCGTTTTCGACGAAGGCCGGTTGATTGAGGATGGCTCACACGTGGAGCTTATGTCCAAAAACGGTAAATACGCCGAGCTTTATAAGCAACAAGCGCAGTGGTACGCGTAAAAAAATAAGCCTGATCATTTGTGACCAGGACTTGAGCCGCTAGGGTGAAGGTAGTGGATGTCGGCGCAAGGGAAAGCCCTCACGCTTTTGGCGTCGTTCGTGAGCCTCTTCAGGGCGCCCTCGATCGTTACCACGTCCACGTATTGGATGCTAAGGCAGAACTTGTCTCCCGGAACTTTGAAGATCCCGGGTAACTCGATCCCCGGATCCACCGGCCTAAGCGTGAAACACTCCGCGCCGTCATTGTTGCCCAGGTACTCGGATTTGCAAGCGACCGTGTGCCCCTCGTCATCCGAGACTTCGAAAGAGAGCATGAACAGCCAACCTTCCGGGAGCCCATGCGTGCCCCAGATCTGGAGAAAGAGAACGCCGGGTTCAGTGTCCAAGACGACCGAGGTCAGACACAGGGAGTCCAGGTATTGGGAATCCTGCTTCGCAAAAATTGAACGTGCCATTTCGGCCTCCTTTCGGGGCCATTGATAGTAAACAGTTAGAACGATTTTTCGGGTTTTGTCAAGGGCTAGGCCAAGCTAAAAACAAGCCGGGATGGCCGGCTTGTTTCATTCCTATATTTGGGGCTTATTTGGCGCGCTCAACGTACTCTCCCGTATCCGTGTTAATCACCACTTGGTCGTCTTGATTGATGAAAAGGGGGACGTGGACTATGAAATTATTGTCGGTTTTGGCCTCTTTGGTCACGTTGCCGCTGGCCGTGTCGCCTTTGACGGCCGGGGTGGTTTCGGTGATCTTAAAAGTCATCTTCCTGGGGAGCTGCAAAGCGATCGGCTGATTGTCGTGCACTGAAATCGTGACTTCCAAGCCTTCACGCAAATACTTGGCCATGTCGCCCACGTCCTCATCGGACATGGTCACCTGCTCGTAGGATTTTGAATCCATGAAAGTATAACCGGTGTTGTCATGGAAAAGGTAAGACATCGTATGGTATTCCAAATCGGCGAAAGTGATTGATTCCGAAGTCTTGTAGGTCGCTTCAAGCGTTTTGCCGGTTTTGGCGTTCTTGATGCGGGTGCGGACGAAAGCCGCGCCTTTGCCGGGGTTAACGTGCTGAAAATCCGTCACGATCCAAAGCTCATTGTTTTGGATGATGACGGCGCCTTTTTTGATTTCGCTTGGGCTGCTCATAGGTGGCGGTATTATTATC
>JAQURS010000013.1 GCA_028715505.1 Patescibacteria group bacterium | reverse complement strand
ATGATTTGGCCCACCAGGGGAGCGAGCAGGATGAAAACCAATCCGAGAATCATGAAGATGCCTGAGCCTTCGTCACTTCTGCCTCGGCGTCCAAACAAGCTGCCGCGGAACATCCAGTCTCCCAGCATGACCAACGCCCCAACCAGGACGCCGGTCAAAACCATGAGCCGGGTGTCGAAATTCTTGACGTGGGAAAGTTCGTGGGCCAAAACGCCCTCCAGCTCCGTCTTATCCAAAGTCTGGAGAAGTCCCGTCGTGACAGCCACGCTGGCGTGGGCCGGATCGCGGCCCGTGGCAAACGCGTTGGGCGACGGATCATTCACGATGAAGATGCGCGGCTTAGGCAACCCGGCCGTGATGGCCAGGTTTTCGACAATATTCCAGAGAGTGGGGAACTGCGAACGGTCGGTCAGTTCCTCGGCCCCGGCAGACCAAAGCGCAATGCCAGAGCCCGCAAACCACGAAATCAGAGTCCAACCGACTGAAACCGCCAGGGCTAAGGCTAATCCGCCGTAACCCGTGTTCGTCTCATAGCCGTAAACGTATCCAACTAAAGCCAGGAGCCCTATGAAAAGCGCAACCAGTACCCAAGTTCTGCGCTTGTTGGATGCGATTTGGCTATACACGTGGTTGGGTTAGCTTTGTTGGAAGTTAACGGTCGGCACGGCCTTTTCCTCTTCGGCGGCCTCGAAGAATTTATACGCTTTGAACTGCAGGAAGCTGGCAATCAGGTTGGTCGGAAAGACCTGAACCTTGGTGTTGAAATCGCGGACGTTGCCGTTGTAGAAGCGGCGGGAGGCTTGGATTTTATTCTCCGTGTCCGAAAGTTCGCCTTGAAGCTGCAAGAAATTCTGGTTGGCTTTGAGCTCGGGATAATTCTCGGCGATCGCGAAGAGCGATTTTAAAGTCCCGGAGAGCTGGTTTTCAGAATCTATTTTTTCGTCTATGCTTTTGGCTTGCATGGCCTGAGAGCGCGCTTCGGTCACCTTGGTGAACACGGCGCTTTCGTGCGAAGCATAGCCTTGCACGCTGGCTACCAGGTTAGGAATTAAGTCGTGTCTGCGTTTTAGCTGCACGTCGATGTCCGACCAGGCTTCGTCCGTCTGGTTACGGGCTTTGATCAAACCATTGTAAGTGGCCAGCAACCAAAGGGCGATTAATACGACAACTATCAGTAAAATCCACCAAAACATAGAGGATTTTCAGCTATGAATTATATACCTCAATATTAGACGAAAAACCGCGCATGGTCAATAATATTTTTTATATGAACAAAGAACTTTTTTCGGTCTTTAAGGCTTATGACATACGGGGAGAGTCGCCCCAAACGATAGATACGGCCTTTTCAGCTAATTTAGGGCAAGCTTTGGTCAAAGCCCACCACCCAAAGCGGGTTATGGTGGCGCGTGACATGCGGCTCACGTCCCCTGAACTCGAGGCTGCGCTGGTGGAGTCGCTTTCTTCCCAAGGGGTAGACGTGGTCAAAGTTGGTCTTTGTTCAACTCCGATGTTCAATGCGCTGCTCGGTTTGGCTGATCCGAAGTTTGACTTGGGCGTCATGATCACCGCCTCGCACAACCCTTCAAAGTACAATGGTTATAAGTTGACTTGGGGTAACTGCATGCCAATCGGATTGAATTCAGGTTTAAGTGAAATCCGCGATGCTTGGCCCGAAACTAACAACCCCCCCTTCGATAAGGGGGGCAGGGGGGATCAAGGATTAGTTTCCGAAGATCCAACAGCGCTCGATCGCTATCTTGACCACGTGATCAAATTGGCGGAACTGCCGCCAGTTATGCCAGAGATGAAAATCGTCATCGATGCTGGCAACGGCATGGCGGGTTACGTGATTCCAAAACTTTTGGAGAAATGCCCTTGGCTCAAAGCCGAAAAAATGTATTTTGAATTGGACGGCAATTTTCCAAACCACGAAGCTAATCCCTTAAAAGAGGAAACGCTGGCAGCCCTGAAAAAACGCATTCAGGAGACGGGTGCGGTTTGTGGCGTGGCTTTTGACGGCGACGCCGATCGGGTCGGCTTCTTGGATGAAAAAGCTGAGTTGATTAAAGGCGACATCATGACGGCTTTATTGTCCACGCTCGAATTGCCGAAGAAGCCGGGCGCGGAAGTCTTGTTCGACATTCGGTCTTCGTGGGCCGTTCCGAAAATCGTCAGCCGCTTTGGCGGCAAACCCAGAATCTTTAAAGTCGGGCACGCCTTGATTAAAAAAGAAATGAAGGAAACCGGCGCGTGGTTTGCCGGTGAGGTTTCGATGCATTATTATTTTGGCGAGTTATGGAATTTAGAGAGCGGGGATTACGCCATGTTGCTGACTTTGAAGATGCTGGCGCTCGGCAACGAGCCGCTCGGCGCAATGAGGCAAAAAATTGATCATTACTTCCATTCCGGCGAAATAAATTTTGAGGTGAAGGATACAAAAAGTGTTCTTGAAAGAGTAAAGGCGCAGCATGCCGCCCAGGCGACCAAAGTCATTGAGATCGACGGCATCCGTTGTGAATTCGGCGACCCCCAAAAGGACAAGGAGGCCTGGTGGTTCAATGTCCGCGGTTCGAATACCGAGCCGCTAGTCAGGTTAAATCTGGAAGCGACTTCAAAAGAGCTCATGGAGCAAAAAGTCAACGAATTAACTCAATTAATATCTCAAGCGGTTACGGCGTAAATATGATCGGTTTATTTGATTCCGGCGTGGGCGGTTTGACCGTCGTGCGGGCTTTGCTTGAAAAAGCGCCTCAAGCCGATTTTGTCTATTTGGGCGATACGGCGCGAACCCCTTACGGCAATAAAAGCCCGGAAACGGTTGAGCGTTACGCCCTTGAAGACGCGGAATACGTGATCCGCCACGGAGCGGAGCTGGTGATCGTGGCCTGCAATACGGCTAGTGCTTTGGCTTTGCCAAAACTTCAAGAATCTTTTCCCAACATCCCCTTCATCGGAGTGGTTAAGCCAGCCGCCCAAGCCGCGGCAGCCTTAGGCGGGGATAAGGTGGGCGTGATCGGAACCAAGGCCACCGTGAATTCCGGCATTTACGAGAAGGTTGTTCGTAAGTACGCTCCCGGAGCCAAGGTCATCCAAAAAGCCTGCCCATTGTTCGTGCCATTGGTCGAAGAGGGCATGTTGGACGACCAGGTGACGAAGATCATGATCCGCCGCTATCTCACGCCCCTTCGCCAAGCCAACGTTAGCTCGTTAATCTTGGGTTGCACGCATTACCCCTTCCTCAAGTCGTCGATCCAGCGATTCATGGGTAAAAAGGTCAAAGTTATCGATTCGGCCAATGTCGTCATCCAACAAGCCATGGAAGAATATCCCGCCCTTTTCTTGCCTAAACAAGACCCCAAGCAGCTCATAGCTTTTACCGATACTTCTTCCAATTCCGATAAGCTGGCCAGCAGTTGGCTGGGACGTCCGGTTAAAGGCATTAAGGCCGAGTTGGCTCCCGAGCCTGTGCGTGTTTAGGCCTATGCAAAACCTTTGTTTTTAAGTAATATTCTAGCCATGTTAATCGTGATTATTTTTTTATTGGTGCTTTCGGTTCTGGTGCTGATCCACGAACTCGGGCATTTTATCGCGGCCAGGATTTTCGGGGTTAAAGCGGAAGAATTTGGTTACGGTTTTCCTCCCAGAATTGTTGGCATAGTCAAAGAGAACGGCAAATGGAAAAAAGTCAGCGGGAAAGACGAAAGCGAATACAAACGCACCATCTGGTCAATTAATTGGCTGCCTTTGGGCGGTTTTGTCCGGATCAAGGGTGAAAACGGGGAAGAAGAGACGATCAAAGATAAGGATGCCTTCCATGCCAAGCCCATTTGGCAGCGCATTATCATATTGGCGGCGGGCGTGACCATGAACTGGATCTTGGCTTTCGCGTTGTTTGCGGGGATTTTTACGTTTGGCGCCACTGCCATCCTGGACGGCGTGCCTAAAGACGCCAAGATCGAAAATAAGGAAGTTCGGATCACTAATCTGGTCGCCAAGGGCCCGGCGGACAAAGCAGGTTTGATTCCCGGCGATTCGATAATTTCTATCGCCGGCGTCAAAGCGGATAATTATGAGCAGGCGAGGAGCGTGATAGCCGACCAAAAAGACAAATCTTTTGAAATTGATTACAAACGTGACGGTGAATCCAAAAAAGTCACGGTCACTCCGGCCTATTTGGAAGAGATCAAAAAATTCGGCATTGGAGTCGGATTGGCCGACGTCGGCACGGTTCGGTTCCGGTTTGATAAAGCTCTGCTTTATGCCGGCGAGGCGGTCGTTGGTTACACAAAGGACGTGGTCGTAAGCTTCGGTACCTTGCTCCGCGACCTCATCTTCCTGCGCCGCGTGGATCAGGAAGTCGCCGGGCCGATCGGCATTGCCGTCATCACCGGCCAGGTAGCCAAGCAAGGCATTGTGCCGCTTCTGCAATTCGCGGCCATCCTTTCCATTAATCTCGCCGTAGTCAACTTCTTGCCTATTCCAGCCCTGGACGGCGGCCGTGTGCTGTTCCTTATCATCGAAAAGATCAGGCGCAAGGCTGTGGCCCGCCGAGTCGAAGCCAGGATCCATCAAATCGCTTTTCTGACTTTGATCGTCCTGATCCTGCTTGTAACTCTGCGCGACATTGGAAAATACGGCGGCGTGATTTGGGGAGGGATCAAGGGTTTAGTTGGAATGTAAAATTAAATTTGTATGAAAGACCAATTAGAAGCGTTGCGGCTCGAAATCGAGCGCGACGTCAAAGCGGCCAAGTCGCTCGCTGAGCTCGAGCAAATAGAAATCAAATATCTTGGGCGCAAAGGCGAACTAACCTCGATGCTTAAAGGTTTGGCCAACGTGCCGGCTGACCAGCGTCCCGAACTTGGCGCTTTAGCGAATAAGATCAAGCAGGCCGGTCTGGATTTGATCGCGGGCAAGCGGGATTCTTTGGCGTCCAGCCGTTACGACGCCATCGCCGAGACCGAAAGGGTAGATATTACCGAACCCGGCGTTCGTCCGCCTGAAGGGCACTTGCATATCATGACCCAAACCATCCGCGAGATTACTTCGATTTTCGAAAAGATCGGCTTTTACCGCATCCGCTATCCTGAAATCGATTGGGATTGGTACGCGTTCGAGGCTTTGAACATGCCGCCGGACCATCCGGCCCGCGACGATTGGGAAACTTTCTTCATGGACGCGCCGAGCACCAAAAAAGGCAAGATGGTGATGACGCCGCATACCTCGAACGGGCAAATCCACGAACTGGAACGCCATAAGTTTCCGATCCGCATGTTGAACATCGCCAAATGCTACCGCCGCCAAATCGACGCGACCCACACGCCCATGTTCCATCAATTCGAGGGATTGCTCGTGGACGAGGGTGTCAATATCACTCATTTGCGCGGCATCTTGGATTATTTCGCGCGCGAATTTTTCGGCCCGGGCCGCGTCTCTCGCATCCGTCCGCATCATTTCCGATTTACCGAGCCGTCATTCGAAGTCGATATTTCCTGCGGTGTTTGCGGAGGGACTGGCATGGTCGAGAAAAAGAAATGCAAGGTTTGCAAACGTGGTTGGTTGGAAATCGGCGGCGCGGGCATGGTGCATCCGAACGTGCTCAAAGCGACCGGCGTTGACTCCAAAAAATACACGGGCTTTGCTTTTGGCTGGGGGATCGAGCGCGTGGCCATGATGAAGGAAGGCGTCAAAGTCGACGACATCCGCGTGCTGTATCAGAACGATGTCAGATTCCTGAAACAATTCTAATATGAACCTCTTAGTCTCTTACGATTGGCTGAAGGAATACGTCAGCCTTAAGGAAAAACCGGAAGAATTCGCGGCGCGGATTTCGCTTTCCGGTCCGGCCGTGGAAAAGATCATACCGCAAGGCGAAGAACTGCGGGGCATTGTGGTTGGTAAAGTCGTCAAACTCTCGCCCCACCCTCAGGCGGACAAACTTTCTTTGGTTTCCGTCGACATTGGCCACAAACAGCCGATAAACTTGGTTTGCGGCGGCACTAATCTTTACGTAGGTCAGGTCGTGGCGGTCGCTTTGGTCGGCGCCATGGTGCGTTGGCACGGACAAGGGGATTTGATCGAGCTCAAACCGGCCCAGATCCGCGGCGTTAAAAGCGAAGGCATGATTTGCGCGGCCAGTGAGATTGCTTTGGGTGAAGCCTTTCCGCACGAAGAACGTGAGATTCTTGATTTAGGCAAAGAACTTGGCCTCGCAAATAACCCCCCCTTAATAAGGGGGGCAGGAGGGATCAATCCTGGCACGCCGCTCGCCGATGCTTTGGGTTTGTCGGGCGACGTGGTAATGGATGTCGAAGTCACCAGCAATCGGCCGGATTGCATGGGTATGGTCGGCATGGCCCGCGAAGCAGCGGCCATCCTTAAACATCCGTTCAAGTGGAAGGAACCGGTCTTGTCAGTTTCGAAATCAAAAGGCAAAAAAGCCGGAGTGAAGGTTACGATCGACGCCAAGAAAGCGTGTTCACGCTACATAGGCGTAAGAATCAATGGCATCAAAGTCGGACCGTCGCCTTGGTGGATGAAGCGGAGACTGATGAGCGCGGGCGTGCGTCCCATCAACAATCTGGTCGATATTACCAATTACGTCATGCTGGAAACCGGACAGCCCATGCACGTCTTTGATGTCGCGAAACTCAAAGGATCCGAAATCCGCGTCCGTTTCGCGAGAGCCAATGAAAAGATGATGGCTTTGGACGGCAAGACGTACCAGCTTGACGACAAGATTTTAGTGATCGCCGATGCCGAGCGTCCGGTAGCGATCGCCGGCGTAATGGGCGGTGAAGAAACGGGCGCAACAGCCAAAACCACGGATATCGTCCTCGAGTCCGCCTGCTTTGATCCGGTTGTCGTGCGCAAGGGATCAAGAAAAATAAATTTGCAATCTGATTCCCAGTTACGTTTTGAAAAAGGGCTTTCCCAATTGTCGCCGCCTTCGGCCATGGCCCGCGCCATCAAACTGGTTTTGGAATTGGCTGGCGGCAAGGTGGTGGGCGAACCGGCCGACGTTATGCCGACCGCATACAAACCCGTGGCTTATTCGGTCACGACCGACGAAGTAAACGGATTGATCGGCGTGGAAGTCAAAAAAACCGAAATGATCGACGTGTTGCGCCGGCTGGGATTTAAAGTTTCGGCTACCGGCAAACACATCAAAGCGACCGTGCCTTGGTGGCGCGATCACGACGTTGAAATGGGACGTGATTTGGTGGAAGAGATTGCCCGCGTCATCGGCTACGCAAAAATTCCGTCCGTCGTGCCAATCGCCGTGGCGCCGCGCCAAACCGACCAAGTCATCCAATGGGAAGACCGCCTGAAGGATTCGGCGAAAGCGGCGGGTTACACCGAGGTTTACAGCTGGTCATTCGTTTCCGAGGATCTCTTGCGTAAAGCCAGTTATGATCCGAAGAATCTCCTGCATGTTTTAAATCCGCTTTCGAGCGATTGGTCGGTTATGCGGCCCTCGCTTATCCCGGGGCTCTTGCAAGCCGTGGCCGACAACCAGGAAAGAGAGAAGTGTCTCCGTCTGTTCGAGTGTTCAAATATTTACGTCAGGAACGACGGTCAGACGTCCGGCCCTTGGAAAGATTTGCCGGACGAAGTTCCGGAGATGGCGATCATGGTCAAAGACACGGAAGATGACCAACCTTGGCGCACGGCTAAGGGCTTGTTAGAACATCTCTTTGAAAATTTCGGGATTTCGGACGTGCATTGGAAACGGATTTCACGAGATAACATTTGGCATCCCGGTCGCTCAGCTCAAGCATACAAAGACAATAAGTTAGTGGCCACGGTCGGTGAGATTGGTCCGCAGATGTTGGAAACGTTTAAGATCAAAAGCCGGGTGGGAGTCATAGTCATTAATTTTAGGGAATTCATCTCTTTGGCAAAGGTTTCAAAAGCTTATGTACCGCCCATGCCTTATCCTGAAGCTAAGAGAGACCTGGCCGTCGTCGTCGACCGTAATGTCGAATACGGCGAGATTGCTTTGAGTATTCGACGGGCCGATCCGCGCATCTTGGACGTCCAATGGTTTGATACTTATGAGGGTAAAGGCGTACCGGACGGCAAAAAATCCGTGGCCATGCATCTAACCATCGGATCGCCCGAGAAAACTTTAGAAAGCTCGGAGGTCGATGGCGTCTTAAACAACGCCATTCTGGCCTGCCAGGAAAAATTTAAAGCCGAAATAAGAGCTTAGAGTTCATCAACCTCTTTTTTGCCGGCGACCAGTTCCTTAGCTTGTTCTTTGTCCAGGTCAAGCAAAAGGGCTTGGAATTCGCCGACGTGTGTCTTTTCCTCTTTGGCGATATCCAATAAGACGCTTTTTATCTTTTTTGAAGTCGTCATGGCCGCCAGCTGTTCGTAGAGGCTAATGGCGTCCAATTCGGCCATGATGCCCGTTCTTAAAATTTCACGGTCGATATTGTGTTGCGGGACTTTACTTAAATTTAATGGGTAGGGAAGAAAGCATAAAACAATCAACATGAATAAACTTAGTCTATTATACCATTGACATTCAGTCTGGAAAATGCTTAGATACGGCCGTTCGCGGAGAAAACGGAGGAACGCACATGAAAAAAATGATGCTGGCCGTCATTGCATTCTTGATCTTCTACAGCGGCTTGGTACGGGCGGAGCTGCGTCCCTCCAGGGCGCGCCTCTTGCTTCATGCCGGTCACGAGCTGAACGAAACCTTCAAACTGCAGTCGGATTTCATTCCATCCGGCAACTTGATGGCCAAGGGGCAGCTCTGCCCGATGGGTTACTTCATCTTGGGAATCCAGCCCACCAAATGGCTGAACATCGCGCCGGCCGTCGGCTACAACTTCGGTAAGGACGAGATGATCGTCGATACGCGGTTGCAACTGGATGTCGGCCCCACGTACTTTTGGGGCCTGATCGACGCTCAGCCCAAGAGCTGGGACGCCTATTGGTTCGCCCAGCTGGACTACAAGATAGCCAAGTGGTTCCACGTAGGGCTCGAGGAGGAATCCTGGGGCAATTACAAGAAGGGTGTCTACAGCCACGGCGCCGGTCCGAACATGCTCTTCCGCTTCGGCCAAGGTGGTATCGACCTCACGGTTCATCGCCGTTGGTATGACGCCGATCGGGTCTTCGGTACCGAATTCTTTGGCCGCTTCCACGTCTTCCTGCCCGATTTCAAATGAAAAACAAATCGGGCTTATTTTTTTTTGCATAAAAAAATCAGGTATGTGTTATAATGGATATCTATGGACTTAACCTCATCACAAGCATTTTTCTGGTTGGCTTTTGGAGTCTCGATTTTTGCCGTGGCAGCTTTTCTTTGCTGGGTGCTGGTTGAAATCGCGAAGCTTCTCCGCCAAAGCAACGAAGTGATGGCGCACGCGCGCGAAGTCGTGGGAGGTATTGAGGAAGACGTTGCCAACGTTAGGGAAAGACTAGGCGGAGTTTTGGGATCTTTGGGCAGCATCGCGGCCGCGGCCAAAGGCCTATCGTCGCTGGCCAGCAAAGTCAAAGGTAAAAAATCAAAGAGGCATCGGGACGAGGATGAAGACGATGAATAATGCCAACTTGGCATATCGATGATCGCCAGTTAAGATACTGGCGATTTTAATTAACCCTGCAGGCCTTGCGCCGTCAGCAGGATCCGACTATGCCTGACCCCATTCCACCAGAGGCAGTTGAAAAATCCAAGAGCCCGTTCGTGCATCTGCACGTCCATTCCATGTATTCGCTTTCGGACGCCTTGGGGGATGCGGATGAAGTCGTTAAAAAAGCCAAAGAAAAGGGTTTTGATACCATCGCCCTCACCGACCACGGCAGTCTTTATGGCGTAATTGAGTTTTATGAAGCGGCGCAAAAAGAAGGGATCAAGCCGATTATCGGGGTCGAAGCCAACATAGCGCCTAATCTCTTGAGTGATAAACGCCCACGTATCGACGATTGGACTTACCATCTCACGCTTTTGGCCGAAACGCACGAAGGCTACCAAAATTTGTTAAAACTAGTATCTATTTCATTTTTAGACGGTTTTTATTATAAGCCGCGCATGGATAAGGAAGTCCTGCGCCAATACCACCAAGGCTTGATCGCGCTTTCGGGTTGCATGAAGGGTCAGATCCCGAAAGCCTGCCTCGACCATGATTCCACTAAGGCCGAACAGGCTTTGCGCGAGTATCAGGAGATTTTTGGTGTGGATAACTTCTTCTTGGAGCTGGTCCACCACCCTGAGTCACCGACCCAGTTAGACATCAACCAGAACCTGATTAGGCTCGCCAAAAAGACGGGTGCGCCTTTAGTGGCTACAAAAGATGTTCATTATATAGAGGAGGATGATGCCGAAGCCCAAGATGCTCTCCAATGTATCCATGCCGGCAAACTGATTTCAGATACGAACCGTTTTACGATCAGGACCATGGACCATTCCATGGTGACGGCTGATGTCATGATCCAATCTTTTGCTGAGGTGCCAGAGGCGATTGAGAACACGCGCAAGATCGCAGATCGTTGTAACGTCAAACTTGAACTTGGCAAAAACTTGCTCCCTAAATTTGAGGTGCCTGAAGGGGAGACGGAAATGTCATATTTGCGAAATTTATGCGAGAAAGGCCTTAAGGAGCGTTATGGTGCGGAACCCTCGGTTGAAGCTAAAGAACGCATGGAGTTTGAATTGTCGGTCGTCGAACGCATGGGTTTCCCCGGTTACTTTTTGATTGTCCAAGATTACGTGAATTGGGCCAAGGACAATGGCGTGATTGTCGGTCCCGGCCGCGGGTCGGGAGCAGGTTCTATCTTGGCATATGCGCTCCGGATTACGAACCTCGATCCATTGCACTATGGTTTACTGTTTGAGCGTTTCCTCAATCCAGACCGTATCAGCATGCCTGATTTTGATTTGGATTTTGATGATGTTCGGCGCAAGGATGTCATTGAGTATGTCACGAAAAAATACGGGGCAGACCGCGTGGCCGGCATCATCACCTTTGGTACCATGGCCGCCCGCGCCGCCGTGCGCGACGTGGGCCGCGTCCTCGGTTGGACGTTCCAAGAGGTTGACCGAGTGGCTAAAGTCATACCTCCGCCCGTGCAAGGCAAGAACATACCCATCCATATTTCTCGCAAGGAAAATCCGGAGCTTAAGGCGTTGGATGAGACTGACCCGCGCGTCACCCAATTGTTGGATCTTGCCTCAAGGCTCGAAGGAACTTCGCGCCACGCCAGCCAACATGCTTGCGGCATTGTTATTGCGCCGGCTGACCTGGTCGGCTATGCACCTTTGCAAAAAGCCCAGGGCGGTGACGTGGATCAAGTCATTCAATATTCCTTGCATCCCTGCGAAGCTGTTGGCCTGCTCAAGATGGACTTCTTGGGTCTATCCAACTTAACAATCATCCGTGAATGTTTGGAAATCGTAGAGGCAGTGCACGGCGATACGGTCAATTTGGATGCCATTCCTTTGGATGATGAACAAACTTTTGAACTATTAGGCAGGGCAGAGACAACCGGTGTCTTCCAACTTGAATCAGACGGCATGAAGCGCTACATCCGCGAGCTTCGTCCCTCGAGCATCGACGACATTATCGCTATGGTGGCCCTTTACCGCCCCGGGCCAATGCAATTCATAGAATCTTTCATCGCCCGCAAGCACGGCAAGGAAAAAATCGTCTATGCCCACCCGCTGACGGAAAACGCCCTCAAGAGCACTTATGGCATTCCTGTTTACCAGGAGCAAGTCATGCAAGTCTCAAAAGACATGGCCGGCTTTACGGGCGGCCAGGCTGATACTTTGCGCAAAGCCATGGGCAAGAAGATTGCCAAACTCATGGCCGAGATGCGGGAGAAATTTATCAACGGGTCAATCAAGAACGGGGTCAAACAGGAAGTGGCTGAAGCTGTCTTTACGCAATTTGAAGAATTTGCGGCTTATGGCTTCAACAAGTCACATGCTGCCTGTTATGCCATGATTGCTTACCAGACAGCTTACCTCAAATCCCGCTATCCCGAGTGTTTCATGGCCGCGCTTCTGAACTCCGATAGTTTGAACATGGATCGCGTGACCATCGAAGTCGAAGAGTGCCGGCGCATGGGCATGGTTGTCTTGCCGCCGGATGCCAATGAATCTTATGCCGGTTTTTCTGTCATCAAAAGCACTGTCCAACCCTCACCGGAGCGTAAAGCTGGCAAGCGAGGGACGATCAGATTTGGTTTATTGGCCATCAAGGGTTTAGGTCACGATGTGGTCGAAAACATAATCCATGAAAGGAAGAAAGACGGCCAATACAAAGATTTGGCTGATTTTGTCTCAAGAGTCCAGGGCAAGTACATCAATAAAAAGTCTTTGGAGGCTTTGGTCAGGTCGGGTGCCTTGGACTGTTTCGGTGAACGCGGCCAGTTGTACTACAACATCGAAAATATCTTGGATTTCCACCGCCAGGCAGAGCGTGAGTCGCAATCCGGCCAGTTTAATCTTTTTGCCGCGTCATCCCAGCAGGCAACAGGCTTGAATCTCAGGCCTTCGCCCATTGTTTCGCCTCAGGAAAAGCTTAAATGGGAGAAAGAGCTTTTGGGCCTGTATGTCTCTGAACATCCGTTTAAGTTTTTGGCCTCCAAATTGAGCGGAGTCATTTCACCGATTTCTAAGCTTCCGGAGTTAAAGCAGGAAAAGAAAGCCAGGATCGGCGGAGTCATCACAGCTGTCAAAAAGATCTATACCAAAAAGAACGAACCAATGCTGTTTTGCCGTTTGGAAGATGGCATTTCTGATTGCGAGGTCGTGGTTTTCCCACGGGTTTACAAGGATACTGTTGATTGCTGGGTCGAAGATAAGGTCGTGGTTGCCAGTGGCCGGCCGGCTGAAGATGCTGGTAAGTGGAAACTTTTGGCCGAAGCAGCCTACGAAGTCACGCCGCAGAATATAGATGAGATAGCCAAGCTATCATCAGGCTCGCCAATTGAGCTTGATGGGCCGCCTTTGGACGAACAAGACGGAGCGGCATTTGATCCGCAAGAGCAAGAAGAAAAACCAGTCGTCCTGTATGTCAGTGCCACATTGCCCGAAACAACCGTCCGCAAACTGCGCGAAGTATTTGACGCCAACCTTGGTACCCAGCCAGTTGAGTTTATGATTGATGATGTGGGTGGCCAGCGGCGGGTCCGGGCATCTTCCCGCATCCATCTGACGCCTGACGTCATAACGCAGATCGAAGCCCTGCTTGGCCCAAGAACAGTAACGTTCTAGAATCACCAATACTCAATTACCAATATCCAAAAAAACTCCAATATCCAAAAACTTAAATAACCATTTAGTCATTGGTAATTCGAATTTGGTTATTTTTTGGATATTGGACATTTGAATTTGGTAATTAGAGGTAAATCATGCTATTATTCCGTAAGTATGGGCATAAAGATTTCCCGCAGTCCGGCTGGTAATTTTCCACAGCCACCGACCCCAAAGCTCTTCCGCAACATTGCCGTGACTTTTGTATTGGTGACAATCGCTGTCATAGCCGTCGCCCTTTGGACTTCCTCGGTTAACGCCAAGGTTACGGTCAAGGTCAAAAAAGAGCCGGTTTCAGTGGATACTGTGCTGGATATTGCCTCAATGCCTGCTTCCGGCCAGATTAAAGGCCGGGTTGTGAGCGGTACTTTTGCCGAATCTAAAGAATTTGCCGTAGAAGTTGTGAGCTCAACAGCGGCCGTTGTTCAAACGCCAACCCAAATCTCAGGAACAGTCAGGATTATCAACCATTATTCCAAACCCCAGCCCCTGGTCGTCAAAACCCGTTTACTGACCGCTGATGGCCGGCTTTACAGGATCACCAAGAGTGTCAACGTGCCGGTTAATGGCACTGTTGATGTTGAGGCTATATCAGATGAGGTGGGGGATCAATATACTATGCCGGCCGGTACTCGCCTGACTATTCCCGGCCTTTGGGAAGGTGTTCAATCCATGATCTACGCTGAGGCTCTGACTGATTTTAAACACCCGGGAAGTAGCGGCCCTGCCAAAATCGTCACGGCTGATGCTTTGGCCAAAGCCCAAGAGGAGCTTTACACGGCCGCCTTGGACAAGGCCAAGCAGACCCTGACCGTTGAAGCTGGCGCCAACGCCGGTTGGGAGTCGATATTTTTGGTAAGCAATTCGCAAAAGCAGAGCGATAAGGCGGTGGGGCAAAGCGCGGACAAGTTTGTATCGCAAGTAAAAGTCACTGTCACGGCCGTCTTTTTCCCAAAGGAGGATGTCATTGCTTTTATCCGGTCAAAATTGGGCGAGAAGATCCCTGAGGGCTACATCTTGTCAGATTTAGATTTCTCAAAAGTCTCATTTAAACTTGAAAGCGCTGATTTATCCAAAGGCGTAGCCCATCTGGCCGTGTCAGCCGAAGCTAACAGTCAACTGACGGCTGACAGCCCGGCTTTGCGCAAGGATTTGATCGTCGGCTTGCCCAGTGACGAGGTTATCCGCAAATGGTCGGCCTTAAACGGTGTAGAACAGGTTGATGTTGATCTTAAACCCAGCTGGGTTCACCGTTTGCCGAGCATGAAAGACAAAATTACGGTGGTGATTAACTAAGGACATAACATTTATGAGACCATTGAGTTATAAAGCGGCTTTCAAAACCATCACGTTTTTATTTTGTGGTGGATTTTTGTTGTTTGGTTTGGCTGGGAAGGCGAATGCGGCGACGTATTTTGTTGCTAAGACAGCAAGTGGTACAGGTTCGGCTGGTGCAAATACTAATACCGGTAAGGATAATGTTGGATTTGGTATAACCGGTGGAAGTTGGAATGCAAGTACTTACCAACTGACAAAAGCTGGCGCATTTATTTCTTACACGCCAGTCGCATCGGATTACATATATGTTTCCTCTACCGCATCCGGCCAAACTGGCTTATATAGCAATATTACTAAAATTTCTGCAGATGTAATACAGCTCGGAACTTTAGTTGAAGGTACGGGAATCACAACAAATCAAACGGATGTTTCAAGCTCTAACGGACCATGGATTACGATAAAATATGCCGTAGACACTGTACCTGTAGGGATCCAGACGATCCGTGTTGGTGCGGGAACTTACGATCAGGGTGCAGCTTCGCTCTCTTTGACCTCGGCTGCCGAAAATGGCAAAACTTTAACCTTGATAGGTGCCATTGGAGGCGATAATGTTCCCAATGATACAATAATTACGGGTTCCCTTGCTCGCGCGGTAATATACAATACCGGAGCCACGACTCTTGATATTGATTTTCAGAATTTTACGATCACCCAAGCTAATGCAGCGCCAAATTTTGTTATTGAAAATGATGCAGGTGGTTCAAATAACATGCGATTTACAAATTGTATAATTAACGGTCCAGCTGCTACAGCCGTGGGCATAGAAATGTATCCCGTGGCAGGGACTTCGCGCGGTTTGTATGTCACGAGTACTACATTTAGTCTTGGTCCAACGTCAAATGGTATCAGGCTTTATGATGCCGGCACGGTAGTTATCAGCGGGTGTACTGCGAGCGGGATGGGCACGTTTTTACAGCTTTACACGGGTACCGCTATAGGCGATATCACGGTTACCGGTTGTCATATAACAAATAGCGTTGGAGCTTTTTTTGCCTCTGGCGTGGCTGCTGCAACGACTATTAATTCTATTACACTTTCCAACAATACTATAT
>JAQURS010000012.1 GCA_028715505.1 Patescibacteria group bacterium | reverse complement strand
TTGACGTGTTTGGCCGTGATTGGCGCCCAACTCGTGCCGCCGTCGCTCGAAACCAAAAGACAGGAAACGTCGATATCATCCGAACAGCGCGTGTCGCCAGGAATTGATTTTTTAATGATCCAAGCCGGTTGATTAGCCTCTTTGAGGCTCAGCGTTGACGTGACCGCTTCGAGCGAAGCTGGCGGAACCGGATAATCAATCGGCATGTTACGGATATTGCGGGACATGTACTCGAGGGCAAAACGCATGTCTTGCTGGATAACTGCCGAGTTGGCCGTGCGATGCGATAGCCTGATAAAAGAGAGATAGGTTTGGGTCAGGATGGTAATGGATATGGCAAACAAAACCATCACGACCAACAGCTCGATGACTGAAAAACCCGGACGTTTAGTGTTAGCGCCAGTCATAGAAATCTCCGTAAATGGTCAAACTCTTTTTATTCCCCTGCCTGTACCATTGGATGTCGGTTTTAACCCTCAAACCAACCTGTTTGGTATAAGCCGCGAATCCGGCGGGCGGGCAAAGACAACTGCCGTCAGCCGGGGCTTTTTTGGTTGGATCGCTTGGGTTCTGGCAAATTGGCGTGAAGGTCAACAACCTGTAAAAATCCGTGGTGGTAGCCGTCACCTGGTTCGTGAATAATCCCGGGGATGTCAGCGCGCTTGATTTGTAGACTCTCGCTTGATCAAGCGTGTTAGGGGTGAAATCAAAAGCCGGGTCAGGATACGCGCCTCCGGCCCAAGTCGGGGCAGCGGTGCAATCCGTGTTGTCGCCCAATTTGTAATCCATGCCGTCGTTGAACTGCTTGGTGCCGTCCAGCCAATTCGAATCACGCTTGGACTGAACCAACTCAAGCCCCTCGCGCGCCAAATTCATGGCCACCGTCTGGTCGGCGTCCTGCGCCTGCAAAGTCACGTTTTGAAAAATCAAAGTCACGGCCGCGTATAAACCGACGGAAATGACGAAAAGCACGATCAGCATCTCCATTAAAGTCTGGCCCGGAACAAAATGCTGGCGCTTCATAGGATGGAAACCCGGCCGGTTACGCGATTAACCTCCACGTCCATGGTGCTGCTCGATGTCTTATGCCAAAGCCTGAAAACCAAGATATCCGGCTCGGTTCCGCTGCCGTCATAAAGCCTGGTCGTGCCGTTTTGGCGGGTGAAGCTGACATCGCCGGCGTTCCTCGAAACCAATGGGGTTGGTTTACCGGTTAAAACTTTTTGGATGATGACGTTTTGCCCCGTGCCTTGCAGCAACTGCCGTCCGATCAGGGCCTCGTTTGCTTTATTCAAGTGATAATCCGCCGTTGAAGACTCGACTTCGGCGAACATAGTGTAGCTCACGTCGGTTGAGCTGGCGTTGACGCCAAAAGATGAGGGCACGCGAGCCACGCAATCAGCCGGATTAGCGCAAACCGCGGTCGTATCTTCGCAGACCGTCAAGATGCCGGCGGCAGTCGGGCAGGCTTTCACGTCTCCGGCCGCCAATGCCCTGGCTTGCATGCTCCTGATGTCGGCCGCCAATTGCCTGGCCGCGCCGCGCAATTCTTCGGTTTGTTTGCCTTGGCCCATGCCTACCACAACGACTACGGCTAAAAGGCCGATAACGGCCACGCTAACCAACATTTCCATCAATGTGAAACCGGGTTTACGCGAAGGCATAAGCCAGCCAGGCCATTAACCACGGCGTCCACCAGATGGCGGCCACGGCGCCCGAAGCCAACGCCGGCGCGAACGGGACGCGCGCTCCGGGTTTCAACTTCCCAATCAAAAGTAAAACTAAAGCCGCGCCGCCGCCCAAGATATAAGCAAAATAAACAGCCACGCCCAAAGCCGGCCAACCAAGCACGGCGCCGATGATGGCCCCCAGCCAGATGTCGCCCGAACCAATCCAGCGCCGGCGCGATACGACCCATTGCAGCAAAAAGAAACAAGCCGCGACGGCGAACCCGACCAGATGCGACCAGGCCACGACCGCCACGGATTCTCCGGAAACAACCCGAAGCAACATATTCCAAACAGTAAAAATAATACCAGTTCCTACCATCATTTCGACGGGTAATTCCATCCATCGCGCGTCCATCACCAGGAAAATGAGCAGGGCGATGCCAAAAAAGAATTCAAAGAGTATCCACGGCCACTCGCTTTGGATTGGCATGTGCCTGGCTACTGAAATAATGGCCAAAAGCGCGCCCGCGACTTCGACTAAAGGATATTGGATGTGGATGCGCTGCCCGCAAGCCGTACACTTGCCGCGCTGGAGAAGCCAGCTCGCGACCGGTACCAAGTGCCGGATTTTCAAAGGCGTTTTGCAGTTCACGCAATGCGACCTGCCCCAAAGACTGGACTCGTCATGCGTGCGGATGGCTACCACGTTGGCGAATGATCCAAAAACCGCGCCAAATACGGCCGCGGCCAAAAGTATCAAGAAAGTTTCTAACATGGGCTACTTGGTTTCGTCCAAACGATCAACGCCGCTGGAATGCGCGAAATAAGTGCCAGCCGGGCCGTAAGCGGTCGATCTTTCGGTTTTAAACATCAAACTATATCCCTTGTCGTTGGCGCGATAAGCGTAATACTCGTTGCCGCTCGGGCCGGCCGGGAACTTGTCCAAAAATATCGGCTCGGTGTTGTCGTCCAGGGATGTGATTCCATTGCCACCCAGCCTGGCCGTAGCCGCTTGGCCCAAGTAAGCGCCGTCGGACAAAGGATACGCGGCTTTCTGAAGCCAATATTGGCTAAAAGCCGCCCGCATCACGCTGATATCCGAAACTCGCTTGGCGTCGCGGGTGGTAGCCCTTTGAACGTTGATGGCATAGATGGCGAAGGCGCCCAAAATGCCTACTATCAAAAGGGCAACCAACAGCTCCGGTATGGTGAAAGCGCGCGATTTCATACGCCTGCATTATACATCAAAAGTCGGGTATATATAAGTAGAGACGCCCTTGCGGGGCGTCTCTGGTGATTGGCAATTTTACTTAATTGACTATGCCGTTCTGGTTGGTCGAGTGCTGGGCACCGGCCGACAAGCCTTGCACGCTCGTTTGTTCAGTGATGAACCTGATGTTGAACGAAGCCAAGGTGGGGATTCCGTTGTAAGCGTAGTTACAAGAGGTCAACGCGCCGTCGCAAGCTGTAGCGCCCGAAGTCAACGGATCGTTAATGACACTCAAGTTGACCAACGAATTATCCACCGTGCTGCCAGCCGTTCCGCAGGCCTTATTGCAAAGCCTTGAGGCGCTGACCAAGGAGGCGGAAGCCGGAGCGGCCGCGCAGGTTGAATCGCAAAGATAAAAAGTACCTTCGTTATTGGCGGTCACGAAAGCGGCCACAACCGATCTCATGTCGCCCAAACGTTTGGTATCACGGGCTTTCTTTTGGGCATCGCGGAAAGCGATGACGCCCAGGGTGGCGAGCAGGCCGATGATGGCCACAACCACCAAAAGTTCAATGAGCGTAAAACCTTTCTTGGTTTTCATAACGTACGTATTAAGGAAAAATAGAAATAAATTAGTTGTGTATAATTATAGCACATTTTTACACGGCTGAGGATAGGTTGTACATCGGGATCATGATGGCCGAAACCATGGTGCCAACGGCCAAACCCAGGATAATCATGATAATGGGTTCAATTAAGGTCATCATGTTGGCCGTCATGTTGGCCACGCTCCTGGAATAGAACTCCCCCACCCTGTGCAAGACTTCTTCCAACCTGCCCGTCTCCTCGCCCACGGCCAGCATCTGGATGGCCATGGTCGGCACGTTCTTTTCCCTTTGCATAGCCGTAACGAGTGAGTTGCCGTCATTCACCTCCTGGATGGTTTCGATAATCATGCGCTTCCAAACGGCATTGCCCATAACCGAGGCCGCTATTTCCAAGGCCTGCACCATGGTCACTCCGCCTTTCATCAGGGTCGACATGGCTTGGCAAAACCGGGTCACGTACATTTCGCGCAAAAGCTGGCCCACGATCGGGATCTTAAGCTTAAACCCATCCCAAACCCATCGCCCGTATTCGGTTTTGATCCAATAAAAGAAACTGACCGCGAAAGCGACCGATCCGATTATGATTAGCCACCAGAACTCGGCCATGAAGCCGGACGTGCCGATTAAAATCCGGGTACTGAGCGGCAATGGCACGTTGGCTTCGGTGAGCACAGCCGTCAGTTTTGGCACGACGTAAACCATCATGACAAAGCCCGCGATGCCCATGCCGAGCACGATGATGGCCGGGTAACTCAAAGCGCCTTTAAGCTTTGACATCATGTCATAATCCTTTTCCTGCTGGTCGGCTAAATAATTCAAGACTTCGGATAGCTGGCCCGTGGTCTCGCCCGACCGGATCATGTTGATGAAAAACTGGCTAAAAACTTTGGGATACCTTTCCAAAGCTTCAGACAAACGGGCGCCGCCTTCGATTTCGTTGGCAATGTCGGCCAGGATGACTTTAAAATTCGGGTTCTTGCTCTGGTGGGATATGTTGCGGACCGCGTCCGTAAGGGGCACCGAGGCCGAAACCATGACGGACAACATACGCACCGCGGCCACCATTTCTTTGGACGTAATGCGGTTCAACAGCATCGTCAAAGACTGCGCGGCGGCTTCAACCCCTTTATATTGTTCCAAAGCCAAAATTTGGTAATCGCGTTCCAAAAGCGCCTCGCCCGCCGCGTCTTGGGTCGGCGCTTCCACTATGCCGGACTGGATTCTGCCGTCGGCCGACCTAACCTGATATTTATAACTCGGCATATCAATCCAGCTTTAGAATTTCGTTGACTTTATTGGCAATGTCTTGCGGAGAGACATGGGCTTTGATCATGTAACCCGCGGCTCCCAGGCTTTTAGCCTTTTCGATATCTTCCCTCTGGCCCATGGTCGAGACGACGATAACCGGGATTTCTGAAGTCGACGGATCGGACTTCAATTTTTCCAAAACTTCGTAGCCGTCCATGCCCGGCAATAAAATATCCAACAAGATGCAAGCCGGCGTCTCTTTGGAGACTATCCTGAGCCCGTCCTCACCTGAACCGGCCACCAATACTTCAAAACCGAGGCTCTCAAGCTTTTTGGAATAAATTTGCGCCAAGAAGGCGTCGTCTTCGATTTGCAGTATGACCGTTCGACTCATATTTTATTCCGCCTCAGCTGCCTCCTGGCTCAAGCGCAACACTTCTTCCACGGTCGTCATGCCTTCAACTGCCTTGAGGATCATGTCTTGCCTAAGCGTCATCATTTGTTGGCGTTCAAACTCCTCTTTGAATTTGCTCGGTGAAAAACCCTCCTCAATCATTTTTTGCGCCTGGGTGGTGAATTGGAAGAGTTCGGCCGCCGCGGTCCGGCCGGCGTATCCCGTGTTGTTGCATTTGGCGCAACCTTTGCCGTGGTAAAAGACCAGGGGCTTGGCGGGATCAATGGGAGCGTGGATGTACTTGGCCGGAACTTTTTTAAACTCTTCGGCCAGTTGGTTGACCACCTCGGGCGCGATTTCCTGGACTTCTTTGCAGTTTTCGCAAATCTTGCGGGCCAAACGCTGGGCCACGCCCAAGTTAAGGGTAGCCGCCAAGAGGAAAGGTTGCACGCCCATGTCAATCATGCGCGGCACCAGGCCGTAAACGTCGTTGGTGTGCAAAGTCGAGAAGATGAGGTGGCCGGTCAAAGAGGCGTGGATGGCCAGCTCGGCGGTTTCTCCGTCGCGGATTTCACCAACCATGATCACGTTGGGATCTTGGCGGAGCAAGGCGCGCAACCCGGTGGCGAAAGTGTACCCGATCTCCGGTTTGATCTGCGATTGGTTGACGCCCGCGATGAAATATTCGACTGGATCTTCGAGCGTGGAGATGTTAACGCCGTCCGCGTTCAAAGTGCTGAGCGCGGCGAACAAAGTCGTCGACTTACCGGAACCGGTCGGACCCGTGATCAGGAACATGCCGTGCGGCTTCTTGATTTCCAACATCATGATATCGATGTATTCCTTCCTAAACCCGAGATTTTGCAAAGTCGGGGCGCCGGCCGTTGTGTCGAGGATGCGCATCACGACTTTTTCGTGGTCAACCACGGGCAGAGTGGAAATGCGGAAGTCGATTTTTTTGCCGTTTATACTTTGCGTTATGCGGCCGTCTTGCGGGATGCGGGTTTCGTCAATCTTCAAATTAGCCATGACTTTGACGCGCGAGATTAGGGCGGGATGCACGTAAACCGGCAAACTGAGCGAAGTCCGAAGCACGCCATCGATGCGGTACCTGATGCGCGATTCGTTCTCCATGGGCTCGATGTGGATATCCGAAGCGCCCGCTTCGACCGCGTGCCGCATGATGACCGAGACGATGCGCGAAACCGGCGCGCCTTTGATAATCTCTTCGATGTTGCCCGAAAGCTCCCCCTCCTCTTCCTTGTTCTTTTCGTATTTGCCCTTAGCCTGCTCCAAAGCCGTCTCCACCTCGGTGCTCAAACCCTTTAATCCCTTGCTGGCGCGCTTGATTTGCGAAGCCGGCGAAGTCAAAACTTTAAGCTTCCATCCTTTTTCCGAAGTCAAAAATTCCAAAGACTCAACGGCGCGGTAATCCTGCGGATCGCGCAAGACGATTTCCAAAGTTTCACCGTCCAACCTGATCGGCAGGATGTCGAAATTATCCAATATTTGTTTGGGGATCAAAGCCATGACCTGCGGGTCGGGCGTAAAATCGGTCAAATCCTTGTAAGCCACGCCCGTGACTTCGGCCCTGGCCTTGGTGAAATCCACGTCCGAAACGTATTTGCCGCCCACCAAAGCCTGTTCGAGCGTCTTGCCGCGCGATACCAAATCCTCGGCAATGCGTTTAACCTTGTCGTCGATCAAACCTTTGGTTTGAAGCAAATTCAAAATTTGGTCGTTCATAGCATGGTCGTTCCGGTAGGCGCGCTTTCAGTCGAAGTCACGGCCGGAGCCATTATAATCTTGAGTTTAGTCCCGGGGATCGGCAGGCCTTCGGGCGGCACTTCTAGCTCGCCGGATTTATACGGCAGGAAAGGATTTTCGCGGCCAAGCGGCATGTCGGGCGCGGTTACGATGTACTTGTCGCTTAAAATTTGGAAAATCGGCTGTTTGGTTATGTCGGCTTTGGGGTTGAAACCCTGCGCCCGGCGGAGCGGCGGCACGGTTGGCGTGGGTAAGGCCTCCAAATAACCGGATAAAAACCAATAGACGACGCCCACCGTCAGCAAAGCCGAGATCCCGAGCAGGATCCTGGCGAAAAGCGGCGGCGCGCTGCCCTTCATATTATTTGCTGGGGTAATAATAAGATTTAACCTGGAGCGTGAAGTTAACCTTGTCGCCTTCGAATCCGGCCGCGTTGATGGTTTGAACGTCGAAAATCCTAAGGCTGGTCTCGAGCGCCGACAAGAAATTCTTTAGCGCGCCGTAATCCTTGGCCGCGATGGTCATCGTCATGTTGATCGCCTGCGAAGCGGCGGCTGCGGTGACGATCTTGCCTGTCCCTTCGAACACCACGTTGGTGAGCGTCACGCCCGTGCCTTGCGAAGCCGCGCTGAGCTGGACCAAAAGATCGGGAATGCTGGCTTCCCGCGGCAGAGCCTGGTCAACTTTAACGAGCACGTCCGGAGAAATGCTTTGGGCCGCCGCGACCGATCCGCTCAACCCGTCAAAATAAGTTTTGTCGTTGTCTATCTGTTGGCGCAGAGCCCTGGTTCCGGCCTCAACCTCTTTATTGGCGTCGAGCTTGGGTTTAATGATGAAAAATCCGACCGCGACGTAAGCCGCCATTAGCAACAGAAAAACCGAGCCGTAATAATCAGTAAAAAGTTTTGAGGGCCTTTTCTGTTTTGAGTCCTGAGCTACTGATTCTAAACCTGGCTTCGAGTTTGCAGCTTCGAGCTTCGATTCGGCGGGTATTATTTTAACTTCCTCTTTTTCAGGCATATCAGCGCGCCGATAAAGGCTTTTCAAAAAGCAGGGCCTCAGTTTGCAATCGCAAAGTCAACTGGTAGTTAACCGAAGCCGGCCTATCAGTATTCCCCTCGGCGTAGGAGAAGGCGTTAGCCTCCACGGATTTGATTTCGGGCGACTCTTGGAAAATCTGCAGCTGTTTGGCGGCCACGGCGTACGAAGGCGCGGTTACGCTAAGCTGGATCTGACCCGAGTTATCCATCATGAAACCGCCGTAAGAAACAGTTGAGAGAGTCCTTTGCTCGAGTAACTTCAAAACGTTTAAAACCGAAACGTGCTTGTCCAACAAACCGCTTAAAGCCATAAGCCTGGGCTCAAGGTCTTGGAACGACGACCATTTGCCTTGCAAATCCTTGATTTGGGTTTGCAAAGCCTGCAATTCCTGAGTGGCCGCCTGGTTGGATTCGTTGGCTTTTGCTTGCTGTTGGTCTAAAAGGAAAAACGAGGCGACGAACACGGCCGCGAAGAAAAGCGTCAGAAAAACCAAAGTCAATTTGCGTTTCGGCACGTTTACCTGCATCTGGCGCATCTCGTTTTCGTCGAGCAGGCTGACGTGGACGGGTTTGCGAACGCGTTTGATGATGCGCACGCGCCTGGGCGAGGTGCTGGAAGGAATGATTCTGGCCTTGGCGCCGGGAGCTTTAACCTGAGCTGGGGTTTGAGCGGACGGGGCTGGCGCGGAAACCGAACCAGGCGTCGGTTTGGCAAGAACTTGGGCCGGAGCGGCCGTAGGCAAGCTGACTTTTTCCTCTGGTTTGGCGGCCGATGGAATAGTTGGTTTGAGCTGAACTGAAGCAGCCGGTTTTTTAGCCGGTTGGAAGAATTGCGGCGGTGATTTTGGCGGGGGTTCCAATTTCCTGGGCGCGAAAAGCTTATCGCGCATTTTTTCAAACAAAGCGCCGGCCTGGTAAATGGCGCGCGAAAGCAGCGGTTCGTTCTTTAAAACCTGGTCAACTTCCCCTTCTTCCACTTCGATGATTTCAACGTCTTCGCCTTCGTCCTTCGGCACGTGCATCGACGATTGCTCAGCCGGGGCTTGCTCGGCTGCCTGCTGTTTCTTCAATTCCTCCTCCTTATCCCTAAAATTTTGGGGGAGGAGAGACATGTCAGGCATGTTTAATCTGTTATGTCTCGCATGGCGCAGCCGATGCTCACGGCAAATCGCGAACCAATCTCGTCCAAAATCGGGCGAAGATCCATGGGATAAACGACCCTGGCCCACGGATCGCCCAAGTAAGCGTTAATGTTCATTAACTGGGTGATGAATTCGGGCAAACGCGGCAAAAGTGCCGAACCTCCCGTCAAAATAATCTTATCGATCTTCCTCTGTTCGCCCGGCCCGCCCTGGCCCTGGTAAAGCGAGAAGGAGTACTTAACTTCGTTGATGATCGGCTTCATGAGGGTAGTCAGGATGGGAGCCAAGTCGCCCGACGGCGCGAAAGTCTCGAGCGATCGGATGTCGCGCTTCATAGTTTCGGCTTGTTGATAGGATATGCCGAGCATCTGCGAGATGGATTGCGTAATCGAATCCCCTCCCACGGCGATTGACCGGTTAAGGAAAGGCACGCCGTTTTCCACGACCGAAATGTTGGTGCGCTGGAAACCAATATCGATCACCATCACGCTCGAGCGGTCGCGTCCGATCAATGACCTGATCTGGGCAAAGGCTTCGGTTTCAAGGGAAAGTAGATTAAGCCCGCACCGGCGGTTCAATAAATCAATGTATCGGTTGACCAAAGTTTTCGGCGCGCCGGTCAGCAACACGCGGCTGATCTTTTTTCCGCCGTCCGCCTTGCCGTCCGCGTCGATCACGCGGCTGTCCAGCTGGATTTCTTCCAACGGAACCGGAATAAGCTTCTTGGCTTCCCAAGCGATGGCCGCTTTGAGTTCTTTTTCGTTTCCGGAAGGGACGCTTATGATGGATGAAAAAACTGAAGAAACCGGGACGGCCGCCACCGTGTTTTTAGTGGTGCATTTGGCCTTAGCCAGCATCTCTTTGATGGTTTTGGCTGTTTCCTCAATTTTTTCGTTGAATAAAACTTCAAAATTATTGACGCCTAAATCGTAATAAGCGTATGTCACCAAACGCGCGTGCCCGCCGTCGTTGGCCAGCTCAACCAGCTTGATGCCGGAAAGCCCGACGTCGATGCCAATGAAATTTTTTGTTTTTTCCTTGAAAAAGGCCATAAAATTTAAAAAGAAACATCGGCTTTAGGCAAGGACTGGCTGGCGTCCTGCATGCCCGGCGGCGGATTGACCACCGCGCGGCCGTCGAAAATAATCTCCTCGGCCGGAACGGACGGATTGTCATTATTGCGCTGTAACTTGAACTGTTGGGCCACCAGGATTCCGTACAGTTTTAAGTTGGCGTCCGAAAGGGCTGGATTAAGCGCTTTGATTGAACCTGTGGAGAAAAGCCCTTCGGCAAAATACGTGCCGGAAACTTTGGTGACGGCCGGATCAATGTCTATGTCGCCGCCCATGCCGACCCCGTTTTTAACCACGACCACGCCAAAGGATGCCAGATTGCGGAGGCTGCTCTGAACGGCCGCCAACGAATATTGGATATCGCCTTTGATTTTCAGATTCCCGCCGTCGATAAGCAATAAACCGTTGCCGCGGCTGGTGGGCGGAGCTCCGTTCAAAAAAGTCTTGGCGTTAAGTTCGAATGTGCCGCCGCCCGTATAACGGTAAACTTTACCGGCTAAATTAACGGGCAATTCATCCGACGAGCTGATCGGCACAACATCTCCGTAACGTCCGCTCCGGATACCTTCCAAATCAAGGAAGCCGAGCTTGGTGCGGTAAAAATTCGTGGATGAAGGCAAAGGAATGGACCCGGCCGTTTCTTGTTTGCAGCTTGATTCGCTGGTCCAATCGATCGTTCCGTTAGACCTCAAACAATATTTGACGTTTCCGCCGCTCACGGCTTTGGGAGCTTGGGTTCCCGAGATGCCAGACCCGGCGTAAATGTTTCCCGTCGTAACTTTTGACCAAGCTGAACAAACTTTTGGAGCTTGGGCGACACACATGGGATCAAGACAATCCAAAGGATGCGTGCCGTTGGTCAGATTATCGTTGCAGCAGCAATTAGCTAGCGCTTCACCTACCAGGCCAAGGCAAGATGGGTTGTCTTCGCATTGCGGTTGGTCGGGTTCGGGAGGCGGAGGCGGCAAGGCCACGCAAACATCCCAGGCGCAAGTAGCACTACAAGTTTGGGTGCCGGCTTCACCGCCGCCGGTCACGCAAGCTTGGGTCGCGCCCGCGACGCAAGCACCCGGGCAAGCGGCGACGCAGAAAGGCGATGCTACACAAGCTGAGTCCGCGCAATCAATCTGGCTGTTGAAGTTATCATCTTTACCGTTATTACAAACTTCGACCGGCGGGACGATGTGCATGCCACCTGGCAATCCCGCGTTAGGATAAAAACTAATGTAACCGAGTCCGGTACCGTCGCTGTTGCCGTTCCATCCAAAAGGGATACCTTCGCTCAATGCCGGCTGACCATTATAAGGACTGACGTAGAATTTTTGGTCAAGCGGATTATAAACCATGCGGTAATTTAAATCGGTCGGCAGGGCCGGGCTGTTGCAAGTTCCCGTATCTTCGCAGTTCAAAGAAATCCAACCTGAATCCTTTTGATTGCATATCACGCCCCAGCCGTGGACTTTTTTGGGATTCGTGTCGGTGATCGGATCTACGTATGAATAAAAACCAGTTCCTGGCGGCGCCGGCACGAAAGCCCCTTTGCAGGCCGGAATATTGCAGCTAGTTCCAAAGCAAATAAATCCCACGTTGTCAGACCAGGCAAAACCGTTTAACGAATGACCGTTGCGGCCGTCCAATTGAAGGCTGGTTGATTGCGCCACGTTCAAACCATAAGTTCCGCAAGGCGGCGCGCCGCAAGCTGAAGGATTTTGATCGTTCAAAGAAATCCATCCGACCGCGTCGGACCAAGCCCAACCCTGAACGTTATCGGCCAAAGAAGCCATGGCTTTGTAAGGCTGGAAAGAAGAAAAATGCGCAATACCCAAAGCCATGCCCAATCCAACTAAGGCTATGAAGGCCGGAATAAGATGGTGCGCGCGCCAAAATCCAGGCGTCATAATCTCATGAAGCGCCCTACGTTTTTTGGCTTTTATAATTTGAATTTTCCCCCTTTTCATCTTCCCTAATCATAGCATAAAAATAGCCCTTGGGGCTTGTGGATTAATTATCCCTCGGAGCTTTAGTTCCTCCCCTCGTCCATGGCCTTGTTGGCCAAAAAGTCTGCCCGCTTATTATGTTGTCTTACGATATGGCGGTATTGCACCCGTCCGCCCAACTGAGTTTCAAGATTTTTTAACTCCAAAAACCTTTTGGCCAGATCGGCATTTTTGACTTTGTACTCTCCCCTGGCTTGTTTGATAAGCAGTTCGCTGTCGGCTATGAGTTCGACTGATTGGGCCCCCAAGGCCACGGCCCGTTCGAGCGCTAAAATCGCGGCCTTGTACTCAGCCTGATTGTTAGTCGTCTTTCCGAGATAAACCGAATGTTCCTCCAAAACCTCACCTTTGGCTTTATCCACAATCACCACCCCGATGCCTGCCGGCCCCGGATTACCTCTTGCTCCGCCGTCCGTGTGAACTATTAGATGCATATGGCTAATTAGATTTTTTCGCGTCGACTATCTTGCATTGGATTTCCCGGTTCCCGTTCCATTCCGAGCTGCCAATTTCGTATACGACGTCAACCTGAGCGCCCGGTTCCATTATACCCGCCAGATCGGCCCTGTAAAAACCCATGAATTTTTGCGTCCTGCCCGAAGGCGATTTTAGGATCGCGCGGATGTGGTTTTGGGACGCGCCAACCAAAGAAGCATTCAAAACCCTTAAACCGTAGGTCGCGAAAAGGGGTTTTGGATTTTTATCGCCGAAAGGTTCAAACAGCTTAAGCGTATCAAGCAACAACCATTCTATATCGTCGAGTTTCAATTCGCATTCAAAATTCAAAAAGGGCTTGAGATCGCCCAAAACCAATTTAGTAGCCGCGTGGCTCCTAAGCGCTTCGGCGAACTGCCTGACATGTTCGTCCTCCGCCAAGCTAAAACCACACGCCTGGGTATGCCCTCCGTAGCGCGTGAGCAAGCCCTGCCCCGCGTCGCGCACGGCGGCCGTGATGTCGTAATTCGGGATTGACCGTCCCGATCCGATCCAGACGCCCTGGTACTTCCCGACGAACACCGCTGGTTTGCCCCAAGCGTCCGTGAATCGTCCGGCCGCGAGACCCACGAGCGAAGGCGACCAATTTTCCGACCAGGCGAAAATTAAAGCCTGCGTCTCGATTTCTTGGATATTACCCTGGGCTTCCTTCATTAACGTTTCCGTGGCTTTTTGCCGGCTGCGGTTGATGGTTTCCAAGGCCGCCGCTTTACGCGCCGCTTCTTCGGAATTCTCTTCGAGTAAAAGGTCGACGGCCAGATAAGCGTGTTCCATGCGGCCGGCCGCGTTGATGCGCGGACCCAGCACAAAGCCGATCGACTCGGAATCCAACTCTCCCCTTTTCCAACAGGCCGCTTCCACTAAAGCCCGGATGCCAGGCCGACGAAGTTTGTTCAAGACTACAAGCCCGAATTTTTCGAGCACGCGATTTTCGCCTACCAAAGGCACGATATCGGTAATCGTGGCGATGGCCACCAAATCAAGCAGCCATTTTTCGGCCCCGAGCGGCACGTCATATCCCCTGTTCCTGCCTTCTTCCATCAAGGCGCAGGCCAATTTCCAAGCCACGCCCACGGCAGCCAAATCTTTGAATGGATAAATTTCACCCGGCAATTTTGGATGGATCAGAATCGCGTCAGGCAATTGTTCGCCAAACTGATGGTGATCGACTACGACCACGTCCATCCCAAGTTCACGGGCGCGTTTGATTTCTTCCACGTTGGCAATGCCGCAATCCACTGTGATTAGCAGATTAGCTCCCCTAGCCGCGATCAGCTCCACGCTTTCCGCGTTCAATCCATAGCCTTCTTTTTCCCGGTGCGGAATGTAGATGTCGAGATTTTTTAAAACTGAAAAAAATTTATCTGAGGGATTAGTTTTGATACTTTCTTCGGGCCGGCTGATCAACATTTTCAACGTCTCGGCCAAAACCGCCGAACCCGTTACTCCATCGGCATCATAATCCCCGTGGATGACGACGCGTTGCTTGGATTCGATTGCCTTAAAAATCCTATCCACGGCTTGGGGCATGGACTTAAACAAAAAAGGGTCGTGCACGCCCTTTTCCCAAGACGGGCTTAGGAAAGCCCCGATCTCCTCGCTTGAAAACAAACCGCGGTGGGCCAACATGCCGGCCGCCACGGGATGCAAACTCAACTCCTGGCTAATTTCAACCTTGCCGGAATCCACGGTCGCGCATTGCCAGGCTTTAGCCATAACCGTTCTTTAAAACTTGAAGAACGGCATGGCTAGGCCAAGCACGGTGGCTATGGCCACAAAAATGACCAGCACCTTCCAGATCTTTTTGAGTGTCTTTTGGTTCATAAAAAGCTAATTTCTCCTTAAAACTTTGATAAAAGTATCACCTGGTATTTCTACCCGGCCTTTACCCTGCGACATCATACGTTCCTTGCCTTTCTTTTGTTTTTTGAGAAGCTTGTCCTTGCGCGTGCGGTCACCACCGTAGAGCTTAGCCAAGACGTCCTTACGATAAGCTGAAAGCTTTTCGCTGGCAATGATCTTACTGCCCACAGCCGCCTGGATCTTAACCACGAACTGTTGGCGCGGCAATGATTCCTTTAAAGTCTCCACGACGTACTTACCGTAACGGTAAGCTTCCGATTCATGGATCAAGGTCGCGAAAGCGGCCACCTGCTCTTCGGCGACCAAAATATCCAATCGGATGATGTTGGAGGCCCGGAATTCCGCGAACTCATAATTCAACGAAGCGTAACCAGCCGTGGCGCTTTTGAGCTTGTCGTGAAAATCAACGATAACCGACGAGAGCGGCATTTCATAATGCAAAACCGCGCGTGCCGCATCGAAGTATTCCGTATTCTTATAAACACCGCGCCGATCCTGGACCAAAGCCATGACATTACCCAGGTAATCCGAAGGCGTGACGATGTCGACTCTAACCCACGGTTCGCGCGCTTCCTTAAGGTGCGACGGGTCAGGAAAATCCAAAGGAGATTTTATGATTTTCTCCTCGCCGTTCGTCAAAGTGACTTCGTAGGCCACGGACGGCAAAGTAGCGACAATCTCCATGTTGTGCTCCCGCTCTAATCTCTCTTTGACGATCTCCAAATGCAGGATGCCTAAAAATCCGCAACGGAAACCGAATCCAAGGGCCGTGGAATGCTCGGGCTCAAACTGCAAAGCCGCGTCCGAAAGTTTAAGCTTCATTAAAGCGTCGCGCAGGCGTTCGTACTCGTTGCCTTCGTTCGGGAAAATGCCGGCGTAAACCATGGGCCTGACTTCGCGATAACCCTGCAAAGGTTCGACTTCGAGCATCGAACGCGACGCGTCCAAGGCTTCGCGCGTCATGCCACCCGTGTCCTTGGGCATGCCCAAAGCCACCGTATCGCCGACGCGCACGGCCGTGATGTCCTTAAGGCCCGAAACCACGTAACCGATTTCTCCGGCTTCGAGATTCGGCGTTGCTTTGTATTCAGGCTTAAGATATCCAACTTCCAAAGCTTGTCCTTGGGACTTGGTGGCCAAAAAACGGACCGGGTCGTTAGTTTTGACGAGGCCGTCCAAAACGCGTACATAAGCCACGACTCCCTTGTACTCGTCGTATTTTGAATCGAAAATCAAAGCCCTGAAAGGTTTCGAGTGATCTCCCCTGGGCGGCGGAATTTCTTGCACAATCTTTTCGAGCAACGCGGGCACGCCCTCCCCCGTTTTGCCCGAAACGCACAGAATCTCTTCGCGTTTGCAGCCGATCAGTTTCATTAATTCTTCGGCGCGGCGTTCGACTTCCGAGTTTGGCAAATCGATTTTATTCAGCACGGGAATGATTGTCAGGTCCTGCTCGATCGCCAGATACAAATTCGCGATCGTTTGCGCTTGCACACCTTGCGTCGAATCGACAAGCAGGATGGCGCCTTCCACGGCCGCCAGCGAACGCGAAACTTCGTAATTAAAATCAACGTGTCCCGGCGTGTCGATCAAATTCAACTGATACGTCACTTTATCTTTGGCCGTGTAAGCCATGCGCGCCGGTTGTAGCTTGATGGTGATACCGCGCTCTCGCTCAAGGTCCATTGTATCCAAAAGCTGCTCTTTCATCTTCCTTTTCTCGATGGTGCCGGTCAATTCCAAAAGCCTGTCCGACAAAGTCGACTTGCCATGATCTATGTGCGCGATTATGCAGAAATTCCGGATCAGTGACTGGTCCATAAGTTAAACTATTCTGCCTGAAAAACTGTTAAATATCAAGCTTTTCACCCTGACGTTAGCCAGCCTTGAATTGTTCGACTGTATTAGGACGACGGGCCTCGCAAAACAGGCGTAGTAGTCGGCGTAATATTGAAGAATTCAACCGACCTTAAAGGTGTTTGAAATCGGATAATGGTTGAGGTGCTGGCCTGATAAACGCGTTCCGCCTGGATCAACTCGTTTTGATGCTCTTGGATCCAAAGGATTGAGCCCAGCCATTGTTTGATGTTTTCCGGCTGCAGGCGGTCGCTCCAGCGATCATCCCAAGCCATAAGCGCGCTCCAACGGTAAGGATTGGCCGGACGGGTGAGCTCGGTTGGCGCGAGTTTAGTTTGCGCGAAAACGTATTCGGGTTGTTTCTTTTCCGTGCTGGTCAAAGTCCTGATGTTTTTCATCAGCTCGGATCTGATATCCGTCATTTTACTGATAGTCGAAGGATCAATCGTCAGCCCGCTACCGGCGGCGATGGTCACGGTTCCCTCGGTGGATGATCCTGAATTCAAAACGACGCTTTTCGAAACTTCAACTTGATGGTCGGCTACCACGACGCTCACCTTGCCATCGTTCAATCCGATGCCAAAACCAGTGCCCCGCACGGTCGCCACCACGCCGTTCGCGTCGACGGACATTGA
>JAQURS010000011.1 GCA_028715505.1 Patescibacteria group bacterium | reverse complement strand
CCGCCGATGTCTGTCTTCTCGAGGACGGAAGCGAGCGTTGCGTCGGGCTTGGAGACCGCTTCTTTGAGAGGGTACAAGTCGACGCAGACAAGGTCGATCCACGGGAAGCCGAGCGCATTCAGCTCATCGAGCATTGCGGGCACGGCGAGAAGACCGCCATGGACTTCGGGCATCAGCGTTACCACGCGATGTCCCAGGATGGCGCCGCGTCCGGAGAGCTCTGCAACATCGCGGGTTTTGACCCCGCCGGCCAGCAGATGCCTGGCTGTGCCGCCGGACGAAATCAGGTCCCAGCCGAGCGTTTCGAGCTCTCTCGCGAACTCTAGGATGCCATGCTTGTCGAATACGGAAATGAGTGCGGTAGGCTTCATCTCAACTTCTCCCAAATGGAAGGTTCAATGTCACCTAACGCCCTATGCGTTGGTAACGGCAGGACTTTAGTTGAGCCCTGGCATTTTGTCCAGAATATGCCTAAGATTAGACATATGACATCCAACTTCCGCCAAACCGTCGACCAACTTCTCGAAGGCACGACGGTGGCCATCAATGGTCAATCGCCGTGGGACATCCAGATTAAAGACGAACGGCTTTACGGCCGCGTGCTATCCGAAGGATCGCTCGGCTTTGGCGAAGCTTACATGGACGGCTGGTGGGAATGCGATCAGATCGATGAATTGATCACCCGCATTCAGCGCCACGACGTAGTCTCAAAACTCAAACCAAATGCCGCTTTGGTGCGTGATTCAATCTTGGCACGCATCCTTAATCTACAGAGTAAAAGTCGCGCTTTTAAAATCGGCGAAGCGCATTACGATCTGGGCAACGATCTCTATCAAGCCATGCTGGATAAAAGGATGACTTATACGTGCGGATATTGGCGCGAGGCTCAAGATTTGGATCGAGCGCAGGAAGCGAAGTTGGATCTTGTTTGCCGCAAAATCGGTTTGAAGGCAGGACAAAAAGTTTTAGACATAGGTTGCGGGTGGGGGAGCTTTGCCAAGTTCGCGGCCGAGAAGTACGGGGCCGAAGTCGTCGGCGTGACGGTTTCCAAGGAACAAGTCGAGCTGGCGCGCGAGCTTTGCCGCGGGTTGCCGGTGGTCATCAGGCTCCAGGACTACCGCGATGTCAAAGAATCTTTCGATCATATTGTTTCTTTGGGCATGATCGAGCACGTTGGTTATAAAAATTTCAGAAAATATTTCGAAGTAGTCCATCGTTGTTTGAAGGATGATGGTCTGTTTCTTTTGCATTCCATCGGAGGGAATAAATCCGTCAGGTCGACGGATCCCTGGATTACCAAATACATTTTTCCAAACTCGATGCTTCCTTCCGCCAAGCAACTGTCCGAGGCCGTTGAAGGTTTGTTTGTGATGGAAGACTGGCATAACTTCTCGGCTGATTACGATAAAACCTTGATGGCTTGGTACGCGAACTTTGAAGCGCATTGGGAAGAGCTAAAAAATAAATACGACGAGAGATTCCACCGCATGTGGCGCTTTTACCTTTTGGCTTGCGCCGGGACTTTCCGTTCTCGCATGAACCAACTTTGGCAAATCGTCTACTCGAAAAACGGAGTGCCTGGAGGGTACGCGTCCGTCCGTTAGTTCGTGTTATAATGCAGGTATGCCCGTTTGGGACAGTTTAGATTTTTGGTACCCGATAATTTACGGATTATGTTTGATCGTAATTTGGGCGTTGACCAGGTCGGTCTACGCGGATTTCCGGCGCCGACGGAGCGGTTACGGCGTGGTCTTCGACAGCCACACGGGTGGACCGGTGGCCACGGCTATCATTCGGTTAAAGTCAGCCGCGGGGCAGGTGGCGGTTACGGTGGTAACGGACAGCCAGGGGAGATACAGGATGGTCGCGCCTCAAGGAGAATATTTCGTGGAAGTAAGCAAAGCTGGTTTTTTATTTCCGTCGGAACTAACAATCCAAAAAAAGGATAGCCCTTTTTACGATAACGTTTTACCCGGCAACCACGTCAAAATCGAGGATTACGGCACCATCGCTTACAACATTCCCTTGGATCAAAAATGGGCAGCCAAGAAACCTTTGACGGCAAATCTCCATTTGACCAAGAACGCGCAACATCTTACGGCTTTCTTGGGCACAGGCGCGGCTTTATACCTGGCGGCGCTCCAATCGTCGTATTTAATCTGGGCCCTTTTCTCGTTTTACATGCTTGTCATGCTCGGTCGCCTGATGACTTTTAAGCCGCCGCTGCCGCCTTACGGCGTTATCAGCGACGCCGATACCGGAGAGCCGCTCAGCCGCGTATTGGTGCGCCTTATGGATAAGAAGTTCGATAAACTGATGGAAACACAGACCACTTCGCCCAAGGGGCGATACGCTTTCGTCGTCAAAAAAGGGGATTATCGGTTAATGCTTGAGAAGCCCGGTTATCGCAAGACGATAGTAAATTTTCCGACCGTTAAACAAAACGGGTTTTTATTGGCCAGGGATTTTAAGATGAAAAAGTAGGCGCCTGATTTTTCTTGGGACGGATCAACAATAACAAGATGGCGCCAAAAATCGTGCCGACCGTCGCGAGCTGAAAGGCATCGTGGGGAGAGGACGTATCCCAGACGTGGCCGATGAAAAATCCGCCGACGATAGTTGCTAATCCGATGAAGGTATAGAAAATAGCGTAAGCGCTCCCGCGCGATTCCGGTTTAACTAAATCAGCGATGTAGGCGCGTCCCGAACCCTCCGTCAAAGCGTAGAACAGCCCGTAACCGGCGAACAACGCCAAGGCAACCGTGAGATTCGGGTTATGCGCAAAACCAAATTCCACGGCAGCCAACACGAACCAGCCGGCGGTGAGGAACGGCCATTTGCCGAACCGGTCGCTTAAGATGCCGATAGGATAGGAAAGCAGGGCGTACAACAGCGTGAAGCCCGCGAAGAGAACGGGAATCCAGCTGCTGGGCACGCCGATGTCATTAGCCCTGACCAAGAACAGCGTGTCATTGATCCTGGTCAGCCAAACGACCGTCATGGCGGCCACGAATATCCAGAACCGCCAGGGCATGGGTCGTTTAATCGTCCGAATTTGGTTCTTGATTTTTTGAGGGTCTTTGACTCCGAACCAGATCAAACCCAGGGCTATCGCACCAGGTATGGCTGCCAAGGCAAAGATGAGGCGGTAAGCATGGAGAGAGGGCGTCAGCCAAAACAAAAGACCAGCCGCAGCCAGCGGGCCAAGCACCGAACCGGCCGTATCTATTAAACGGTGGAAGCCGAAAGATCTACCGGTTGATTCTTTTGGTGAGGAATCAGCGACTAAAGCGTCGCGCGGCGCGTCTTTCGTGCCTTTGCCGACGCCATCAATTATTCTTAAACCGGCGATCCAGGGGAAGGTCGAGGCCAAAGCGATGAGTGGGCGGGCGACTGACGAAAGGGCATAGCCCGCAAAGACGAAAAATTTGCGGTCTTGGTATTTGTCCGAAAGGATGCCGGATATAAAGCGGAACAGGCTGGTCGTGCCCTGCAGTAAGCCGTCGATAAGGCCGATGCCGGCTCGGCTGAGTCCTAAGGCCAATAAGTATCCTGGTAGGACGGAAGCCACCAAATCTTGGCCAAAACCGGAAGCGAGGGCTACGAGGGAGATGATGATTATGTTACGGGGGATTTTAGGTTTGGTTTTCGGCATGAAAGCATTATACGTTAGATAATTTGCTAAGAAAATGTCTTAAGGTTAAAATGTCAGTAAATATGGCCTTAGTCAGCACGGCCAAAAAAATTGCGCCCGTCGTAGTAATGCTGGGTTTTTTAACGTGCGGCGTGCCGGACGCCTTGGCCCAAAAGTATTCGCCCATCGGCTTTTCAATAGGGGATTACGCGGGCGATTTCGTTAAGGAAAAAGAAACGGGCCGCATTTGGTATATCGACGTCAATTTATCCAGACGCTATCAAGTTACTGAGAACGACCCTTTGCTTTTGGAGCGATTGAAGGAAGTCGCGCAAATCAAGCCTTGGGGCGTTATTCAACCCATCTTGAGCGATGACTTGATGACAATCGTTTCGAAAGGCCAAAGCAAGATCAGGGGATTGGTTTACGACGAAAACGCGCCTAACCTTATCTGGCATATCCAAAGGCGGGCCAACCGGCGCCATGCTTTAAGGTCAAATCAAGATGTTTTGGATTACATCAAAAAAGCCACGGTCGTGACGAGCGAGACGATCAAAGAATACCCGATCGCTTTCGCTGATTTTGATTACTCGGTTAAAGAGCCGGCGAAAAAGCCGATTTATTCGCCCAACCTGATCCGTTTGGAGAGTTCAAAATTCATCGACGTCTCATTGTCCGAGCAGCGGCTCAGGGCTTACGAAAATGGCAAATTGGTAAACACGTTTTTGATCTCGTCTGGAAACAGGAAATTCCCGACTCCAAAAGGTGAATTCAGCGTTTTGGCCAAATTACCGGTCGTGCGATACCAATGGTCTTACGGGACGGATCATCCGGATAACTACGATTTGGGCAACGTGCCGTACAACCTGCGCGTCATGCCGCATAAATACATCCATTACGCCTATTGGCACAATAATTTTGGGCACGTAATGAGCCACGGATGCATCAACGTCAATTTGGCCAACATCAAATGGATTTATCGTTGGGCGGACGAAGGCGTTCCTGTCTCAATTCATTAAAGAGGGAGAAGACACAGCCGCAATAATTCTGCCGGTAGATGCCGGCTTCTTTGGCGCGTTGCTGCGAAATCAGCTCGCCGTTTTCCTTCTTCCAATCTTTGCCTAAAAATTTCAAACCGTGAACTTTAGCCAAATCGTGTCCTATCTGATTGATCTGATCCACATTCTTGCGTCGGCTCACGCTTAGGGTCGTCGCCACCCACTCGAAACCTTTTTCTTTGGCAAATTGCATGGTTTTATTCAACCGGAAGCCGATGCATGTCTGGCATCTCTTACCGCCTTCCATCTCTTTGACCATGCCGCGAACGGCTTTAAACCAATCGTTAATCGCGTACTCAGCCGTCAAAAAAGGCAACTTGTACTTTTGGGCCATGATTTGGGCGGCTCCTCGGCGTTTAAAAAATTCATCCTCGGGAAATAAGTTTGAATTTTCGAAATAGACCGTCACGTCGAAATCAGGCATGAGCTTTTCCGGCACATATGAACTGCATACGCCGCAGCAGGCGTGGAGCAATAAACGGGGCTTCATTTCGTAAGTCCGGAAAGTGAACTCAATGTTTTTGGCCGGCAGACTCCGTATTTCGATCTTAAGGCAAAAGCGTTAACGCATTTGGGTCCCGCGTAATGCCAATAATGCCAGCCATAACCAAGCTCTTGGGCGGCTTTCGCTACGTCGCTGACCCAAGCGGGTTGGCCGGAGAGCTGTCGGGGGAACAAAGTCCCGAACTCAGTTAAAATAACCGGCGTGCTCGTACTGGCTACGAGAGCCGACATTTCGGCGGCTAGGACGTCTTTGTTCCAAGCTTTTACGCCACTAACGGTCGAACTGGCAATTGGATAACTTACCAGCGCTGAGTTGGTTTTAATCCAGGGCGCGCCTTGCAGGGTAAAATCAGTTGGCTGGTAAAAATGCAGGGTATGGATGATATTCGCATCGTCCACGGATGGGAACTTCATGTCCCATGATCCGTCCTCTTTAACGTACATGCCGCGTTGCAGCATGAGGGGATGGTTCGAATCGTAAGCGCGGATCGAGTTGGCCGTGTTTTGCATCAATTTCTCGTAAGACTGGAAATCAATCGTGGCCGGTTCGTTCATCAGGTCGTAGGCCCAAATAGTCGTCTCGTTTTTATAGCGCTTGGCAATCTCTCTCCAAACATCCACGAAGCGGCCTTTCATCCAAGGATCGTCCCAAAATAATCCGTTCTTATCGTTGATTTGATAGTCCTGTTGGATGCCGCCGGTCGGCATATGCATGTCCAGGATAATTTTTACGTTTTGCTTTTTCGCGAGGGCGATAATTTTATCCAGCCAAGCGAATCCTTTTACGGAAAATTTGTACGGAGGCTTGGTCTCTTGGAAATAATCGGTTTTAACCGCGAGCCGGACGGAATTGAATCCGGCTTTTTTAATATTGTAAAAATCCGAAGCCTTGGTCCAACTCAACGTCGGCACGGTAAGGGTGCTGTACCAGATGCTGTCGTGATCCATTAAATTAACGCCTTTGGGAACGAAGAGCCGTCCGTCGAGCGAAAGGGAAGTGCCTGAAGCGGAGACGAAACCCGTAGCGGCGGAAGCTTGTCCCGCGCAAAGTAAAAAACCGGCAACGGCAAGTCCGATCACGACTGAGGGGACAATGATTCGGTTCATGGGTTTGTGCTCAAGTCGGTTGGATTGACCGGCTCCTCATAAATATACGTCGAACTGCCCGAATTTAATCCAGTCGACTGTTCCACTTGCGCGCTGTAACCTTTAACTTTATACGAGACAAAAATGGCCGCCGCGATGTACAGTACTAAAAAGATACCGACGATCACGAATAAAACGTTCCGGAATTCAATAACCGGCTCAGCCTTTTGAAGAAGGTAAGCTAATCCTAAAATGATGAGTGATACTAAAATTGCCCAGAACATAGCAAAAATATACCCCAGATCGCTTAGTTTTTCAAGCTGTCCGCGCCTTGGCAAGAATGGGGGTGGGGGACTAGCCAAAATCACGAAAATGTGGTATGCTGGCACCATTGTCTAAATAGATATGCCAGCCACTAAAAACGGTCATAAATTCCTGGAAATTCTTGGCTATAATAAGCCAATAATTAAAGAGGACGAGGATCGGATTACTGTCCATGCCGCGGTCAGCCGTTTTGCGTTTATCTACGAAAAAATTCGTAATATCGTCGATTATAAAGACGAGCATTTGATCAGAAAGGCCGCTATTTTGCGCATTTTAAAGCGCCAATTGATGCTCGAACCTGACCCCCGCAACATCGCGGAACAATTGATCCGGGAGCTGATCGGCGCCCGGTATTTGCCGAATGCCACTTTGCCGGTCAGTTTAATCGACCAAGTGTCCTGGATAATCTACAAACTCCAACTTGTTTCAAAAATCAACGCCGGTCCCGAGAGCCATCAAGAGTGGCTCAGGGCCATGGTGGCCGTTGAAATTGAAGACGTCCTGGTTGACGCGACGCGCGAAAAAGCGTTGGTCTCGTTTTTGTTCGAACGCATCAGCCGTTCGGTGAAAGTCAGGGGAGTCGCCTTGGACGATTATGATTTGCGCTTGCAGATTTACGTGGCCTGCTATCGCACGTTGGTCAAAGCCGACGATGAAATTTTAGGCTATAAACTTTTGCGGGCTTATTTATCGGAATGGATGACCCCGCAGGTTTGGATGGAAAACCCAAGGCCCATCGCGGAACGTCTGGTGGCCGTCCAACATCGTATCAAGCGCCAATTGAGTTACGCCCTCTCGCAGAGGTTCCAAAAAGCGGTCAAACCTTGGGCCGTGGCTTTGGATATGATGACCCAAGTTGGTCTTAAAGATCCAAACCTGGCTCCGCTCATGATTGAGAAACCAGAAACCCTTAAGGTTGAAGTTTCCAAATACGCGGACGGACGTTACGCTAAGGTTAAATCCAGGTTGCGCCGCGGCACCGCCCGAGCCATGTTGTATTTGATCTTAACCAAGATGATCGTGGCCTTGCTCTTGGAAGTTCCGGTTGAAATGTATATGTACCAGGCGGTTCACTTTGAGGCCTTGCTTGTGAATTTGCTTTTCCCGCCGTTTATCATGTTTTTGGTGGGCTCATTTATCCGCTTGCCTGGTTACGACAACACTGAGCGCATCCAACAGGCGGCCGAAGAGCTAATTAGCGACCAACCCGTAACCGTGAAAACCATCGTAGCCCCGCGGCCGCGCAGCGCGTTCGCCACTTCGATGCTGACTTTGACGTACATCCTCACGTTCTTCGTGACGTTTGGTCTGATATACGTCATATTAAGCTCGTTGTCGTTTACGTGGGTTTCGATTCTGATCTTCATGTTCTTCTTGTGCCTGGTCAGCTTCTTCGCCTATCGTTTGCGGATGGGCGCCAGGGAAGTGGTCGTGTTGGATACCAAGGTCACGCTCTGGAGCTCGGTTTTCGACTTTTTCTCGATCCCGATCTTGCGCGCCGGACGCTGGCTTTCGCAGGGCATTAACCATATCAACATTTTCCTCTTTTTCTTCGATTTCATCTTCGAGGCGCCTTATAAATTCGTATTGACGTTGCTCGAAGAGTGGTTTGCTTTTGCCAAGGAAAAGAAAGACGAATTGCAACCTTAAACATGTCGAACGGCTTAGAAATCATTAAGAAATCAGAGATTTCGTCAGCCAGACGCGGAGTTTTAAAAACGGCGCATGGAGATATCCAGACGCCGTTTTTTATGCCCATCGCCACCAAAGGCGCGGTTAAAACCCTCTCATCGGCCGACATGGAAAAGTTGGGAGCCGAGATCCTGCTTTCCAATACCTATCACCTTTATCTCAAGCCCGGTGTGGACGTCATGCGCGCCTATGGGGGTTTGCATAAGTTTATGGATTGGTATGGTCCCATCCTGACCGATTCGGGTGGCTACCAGGTTTTCTCATTATCCGAACGTCGCAAGATTACGGAAGAAGGCGTGGAGTTCGCTTCGCATATCGACGGCTCCAAGCATCTTTTGACCCCGGAGAAATCCATGGACATCCAACAGGTCCTGGGAAGCGACATTGTCATGGCTTTCGACGAATGCACACCGCCGGATTATGACGAAAAGGCTTTGAACAACTCCGTTGATCGAACGGTTAGATGGGCCGAAAGATCCAAGAAGCATTTTGAACAAAATATTGGTTCATCTAATAATTCGGGCGCCATGCTCTTTGGAATCAACCAAGGAGCCACGGATGAAGCCTTGCGGATCAAGCATGCTGAAGATTTGAAGCAGATCGGTTTTGACGGTTACGCCATTGGCGGTCTTTCCGTTGGCGAACCGTTTGAGGAAGCCTGTAAAATCGTGGCCGCCCTTCATCCCGTCCTGCCGGCGGACAAGCCCCGTTATTTCATGGGTGGCGCCAAACCCCACGAGATAGTCGAGTACGTCAAAAGGGGAGTAGACATGATGGATTGCGTTTTACCTAGCCGCAACGCCCGTCACGGTCTGCTTTATCGTTTTGTCCATGACGATCTGAACCGCCCGGACTTTTACGAAACGATCCACATCACGAATTCCAAATACGCCAATGACCAAACCAAGCTATCAAGCGATGATGGTGAGTTATCGCGTTACACTTTTGGCTACTTGCATCATCTTTTTGACGTCCAGGAAATGCTTGGTTACCGCCTGGCGACTTTGGTCAATATAAAGTTTTATTTGCAATTAATGGAAAAGATTCGCGCGGCCATCGAATCCGGGGCGTTATAACCTTGACTCGCCTCAATTTTTATAGTATAAGAATTTTGCTAAATTAAGCTAGCTTTTTCGAAAAAGCAAGATAAAGGAGGCGGCTATGTTTCGGTGCTATACGATCTTCGTGGCCTTGTTTTTTGTCGTTTCGTGCGGACCGGAAGAAGCGATTAGGGAAGCTCCCAGAACCCCTAGTCCGACGCTCAGCCAGTCGGCCCCAACCAAGCAGGATCAAAATGTCCTGACGGCGGAAAACTGCAAGGAGGAAGACGGGTTCAAGCTCGTGGAAGGCAAGTGCGTGGACAAGGAAGTGACCAAGAAAGAGCCGGAACCCCCTCCGGTCGCGAAGGAATGTCCTAACGGAGATTTTAAGGATTGCACGCTACAGTGCGACCGCGGCAACGCCGTTTCGTGCCTTAAGTTGAGCGGCATGTACCTTAAGGGAGAGAACGGAGCAAGAAAAGACCCGGCACGCTCCAAAGTTCTACTCCAGAAGGCGTGTGATACCGGACTGGCCCTGGCCTGCGTCGCCTTGGCCATGATCTACTTCGAGAGTGATGACACTCGGGATTACGTCCGCGCGGCGGAGCTATTGAGGCCCGTTTGTGCTTCATCAACCGAGGAAGAAGGTCCTGCCGCGTGTGTCCTGCTTGGTATAATTTACGAGAAAGGAGCGGGCGCCGCTCAAGACTTGGCTAAGGCGGCGGAGCTTTATCGGAAGGCCTGTGAAGCAAAGCCATTCTACGGCTGTTCGCGCCTCGGCAAAATGTACGAGCAGGGGAAAGGCGTGCCCAAGGATCTCAAAAAAGCCGAGGCACTGTATAAAAAAGCCTGCGAAGCCAACAACAAAGAAGGGTGTGCGGCGATTGCAGCTCAGAAGAGGGCTGAACAATCCAAAAACTGGAGAGTTATGACCACGGCCGAGTTCTCAAAACACGCAGGTACGATTCTGGATGTGGGCGTAGCGGCCAATCCTTCGCTCGCCATACAAGGGATGGGCTTGCTGCCTTTGGTCATGGTGAGCCAGATGATGACGCCGGCTGAACGCGAATATGCCTTCGCTGAATTTTTTGCCAATACGTATTTTGAGAATGACGTGGTGATTACGGCTGACAAAAAGTTCAAGGTCTCACCGGGCTTCCTAGAAATGTACAGGAAAGCCGCGCCCATCAAGGCGAAGATGAGAGCGCAATGCCTCCAGGATTGCCTCGCTTCGGACGTGAGGGCGACGAAGGATGCTTGTACCGCGATTTGCAACAAGTAGCTTCTACTGAACCGTGAGCGATCACGGTTTTTTTATTTCTTGAGTAAAGCGTGAAATTTAGATAAATTACTCTGATGAATCCCGCGAGTGTTTTCCGACGCAAGATAGAGGAATTTTATAAACAATTCGGGCCGCAGGGTTGGTGGCCGCGATTGGTTTCCCGCCATGAAATCAAACATTTTCCCGGTCCAAAAAGCGGGTGGTTACTGAAAGGCGAAAAGCTAGAAATTTGGGAGCCGATGATGGGAGCCATCCTGACGCAAAACGTCGCCTGGAACAATGTTGAGCAGGCGCTTTTAAATATGGCAAAAGCCGACGTGCTGACGCCCGAACAGGTAATCAAATGTCACGTCTTAAAACTCGGACGCTTAGTCAAACCTGCGAGGTATTACAGCCAGAAAGCAAAGAAGCTAAAGATCGCGGCGGAATGGCTCAAGGCGTACAACGTACCTCGTACTTCGAACAATGTCGCGGAGTTAAGAAGTGAACTCCTAGATCTTTGGGGCGTGGGTCCTGAAACGGCGGACACGATTTTGGCTTACGGTTTTAATCGGCCGGTGTTTGTCGTTGATATCTACACGCGGCGCTTGCTTTATATCTTAAGCGGCGACGAAAGTTGGATAACTCGGGAATACGATGAAATTAAAAATTTTTGCGAAAAATCACTCGTCAAATCAAAAATTAGCCTGCCCGAAGCGCATGCCTTAATCGTGCGTTGGGGCAAGGTGGACGGAGGGCGTATGGCACGATAACATGCGTGCCATGACGGATCTTTTGGAGCAATTAAACGAGGCGCAAAAGCAAGCGGTTATCCATGAATCGGGGCCTCTTTTGATCGTGGCCGGCGCCGGGACTGGTAAGACGACCGTCTTAACGAGACGTTATCTTTGGTTGATGAATGAGAAGAACCTGACGGCCGATGAATTGGTGGCTTTGACGTTTACTGAAAAGGCCGCGCAAGAAATGGAAGACCGCGTTCTGCAACAATTGCCGAACGGGGCTTATGAATTTTGGATCCATACTTTCCACGGGTTTTGCCAGCGTATCCTCGAACGTCATGGGCTTGAAATCGGTTTGCCGAATACTTTTCGTGTTTTAAGCGAAACGGACGCTTGGATCCTCCTCAAACGACGTTTGGACGAGCTGCCGCTCGAGCATTATCGGCCGCTCGGCAACCCGGTTAAATTCCTCCACGCTCTCATTCGCCACATTAGCCGCGCCAAAGACGAAGGCGTCACGCCGGACAGGTATGTTGATTTTGCCGAGAATGCCGTTTTGGATGGGGACTCGGCGGACATTGTCGGCGGAGAGCGCAAACGCCTCAAAGAATTGGCTAATGTTTACGCCGCTTACCAAAATATTTTGCGAGATGAAGGCGCGTTGGATTTTGGCGACATCATCATGGAGACGCTTAGGCTTTTCCGGGAAAGGCCGGCCGTGCTCGAAAAATACCGCAAGCAATTCAAGTATCTTTTAATCGATGAGTTCCAGGACACAAACTGGGCGCAGTATGAGTTAATCAAGATGCTGGCCGAACCGGAGCGTAACGTGACGGTCGTGGGCGACGACGACCAGGCCATCTATAAATTCCGTGGCGCCTCTTTGGCCAATATCCTTCAATTCAAGGATGATTATCCCGACGCCAGGACGGTTGCTTTGACCGATAATTACCGTTCCCATCAGACGATTTTGGACACCGCCTACAAAGTCATCTCAAATAACAATCCTCATCGGCTTGAGGTGACTCTTTCCAGCCAGGGTTTGTCCAAAAAACTAACCGCCCACGTGGAAACCACTACGGACGTCCGCGTTGAATGGTTCCCGTCCCTTTTGCACGAAGCGAATTGGGTGGCGGACGATATTTTTGCTCGCCATGGCGCCGCAGCTAAGGACAGGGGATGGAGCCAGTTCGCGATCCTGGTCAGATCCAACGACGAAGCCCTGCCTTTCGTGGACGCTTTAGCGGCGCGCAACGTGCCATTCAGGTTTTTCGCTTTGCGCGGGTTATACGCCAAACCGGCCATTGTGGATGTTATGGCTTTGCTTAAAATGGCTGTCGCTCCCAACGATTCCGCGTCCGTCTGGCGCGTGCTTAGCTTGCCTTCCCTCAACATCCCTTTGACGGTTTTGCATCAAGCGGTCAGCTATTCGACCCGCAAGGGTATTTCCCTTTGGGACACGCTCAGGCAAGCGGCGGTGTTTTTAAAGGAAGACCCCGAGGCCGCGCGGGCGGTCCAAGATTTGGTTTCGATGGTCAATAAATTGGCCGAATCTTCCCGTCGGGAAACTCCTTTGGCTGTTTTACATAAAGCTCTGGATGAATCGGGTTATCTCAACCACATCATGGATCAAACCGAAAGGGAGCGGATCGAGTCCATCGGCCATTTAAACGAATTCGTGAACCGTATCCGGCGGTTTGAATCCAACAACCACGCTCCGCATTTGAATGATTTCGTTTCCGAGCTGGAGATGGAGATCCAGAGCGGGGAAGAAGGGAGTTTGAAGAGCGACATGGAAACCGGGCCGGACGTGGTGCGCATCATGACCATCCACGCTTCAAAAGGCCTTGAGTTCGAAACGGTTTACTTGGTCTCGATGGTGGATCAGAAATTCCCAACGCGGGCTCGCCAAGACGCCATCCCATTGCCGGACGGTTTGGTTAAAGAGCGATTGCAGGAAGGTGATTTGCATATCGAGGAAGAGCGCCGTCTTTGTTACGTGGCCATGACGCGCGCCAAACGGCATCTGATTTTAACCGGCGCGGATGATTATGGTGGAGCGCGCAAAAAGAAGCCGTCGGTCTTTTTAGCCGAAACCGGGCTTGAGCTGACGCCCGCGGTGGCAATCGAGCCGGCCGACGCCACATCGCTTCGCCCGATAGAAAAAAAGCAAGAAGACGCTTCGGCTTTGCGCGAAATATTCTCGCTCAAGCGGCGTTTCTCTTTTACCCAGCTCACGGCGTATCGCAAATGCCCGATGCAGTACAAATATGCCCATATTTACCGCATTCCGATTTTAGGCAGCCATCAGAAGAGTTTCGGGCAATCCATCCACCTGGTTTTGCAAAGGATTCTTGAGCGACATCTCGAGCGCTCCGGCAGCCAACAGGGGAGCTTATTCGCCGCGCCCGTTAACCATCAAGCGACTTCGGGCGGGCTTTTGGTCACGCAGGACGAGGCTTTGGCGATTTACAAGGAAAGTTGGATCGATGAGTGGTATAAGAGCCGAGTGGACCACGACCGTTATTTAGCCGAGGGGCGGGCGGCGGTTTTGCGGTTGTGGGAAGCGTGGTCGAAGAATCCTCCCAAAGTTAAAGCCCTGGAGGCCAGTTTTGATCTGATAATCGGCGAACACAGCATTAAGGGTAAGATCGATCGGATGGATACGGAAGACGGCGGGGGAATCGTGATTTATGATTACAAGACCAGCGAGTACAAAGAAGGCGAAAAGGCAGATGCTTTGGACCGCGAGCAATTGCATATCTACCAATTGGCGGTGGAAGCCAGAGGGCAAAAAGTTTCTAAGCTGGCTTATCTTTTCGTTCGGGCCCCGGGCGGCGCGCAGGGTTGCGCCGAACTGGAAGTGCCTTTACTTGCAGGCGAGGGAAAAGTCGAACTGGAAGAGGATTTGAAGCGCCGCATGGACGAGATACTTGTTTCTGATTTCCCGGCCACGCCGTCTTCTTTCCTTTGCCAATACTGTGATTTCAAGAATATTTGCGAATACCGTAAGTGATATGGCCTGGGAATCCCTCAAATCCATCATGCCCAAAGCCATTAAAGAGGCGGGCATCAAAGATAAGATGACGTCTGTCAAAGTCTTAGAATCCTCTGCCCGCATACTCAAAGCTCGATGGGGAGAGGAGAAGGCCGGTTTAGTGGAGTTTATCTCGTTTACCCAAGGAACATTGAAAGCTCGAACGTCTTCCCCGGGAGCCATGCAGACTTTACGGGTTGAACAGATCAGCTTTTTGAACGACTTAAACCGCCTGCTCGGTGAGAAGGCGGTTAAACAGCTCGATATCCGCAGTCAAAGCTTCTAAGGCGACTGCTCATCAGGTATAATGCCAGCATGAGTTTCCGTTGGTACGTGATCATGATGGGTATTGGTACGGCTTTGGCTTGGATCGCCTGGCTTTTTGTTTTGGAAGCCATGAACCCCAATGAGGCGGGATTGACGGCTTTTATTTTTTTCTACACGACTTTATTTCTTTCCTGTGTCGGAACTCTTTCTCTCCTTGGTCTAATTTACCGGATCGGTATTAGGCACAGGGAAGCGGTCCTGGCGCGCGAGGTAAGAATCTCTTTCCGGCACGCCGTCTTGCTTTCCTTGGTCGGCGTCAGTGCCCTTTGGCTTTCGGCTCACCGGGCTTTGACTTGGTATTGGTTGCTGACCCTGGTCTTTGTGGTCGCCGGCGTTGAATACCTCTTTTTGATGGTCCAAGCGTCCAGAAGGCAATGAGGCAAATTAGTGAACATTGAGGTTGTTTGTCCACACTTGATATGCGGTCAATTATACGAGTAAGATGCTCGTGATTTATGTTCCAAGAATTCATGGGGCGCTTTTCGACCGATCTAGGCATAGATTTGGGTACGGCTACGACGCTCATCTACGCAGCGGGCAAGGGGATTGTCGTCAACGAGCCATCGGTCGTCGCCGTCAATTTGAGGAACGGGCAAGTCCTTTCCATCGGGCACGAGGCCAAGACCATGCTTGGCAAGACTCCGGCCCATGTCCAAATGTCAAAACCCATCCAACGCGGCATCATTTCTGATTTTGAAGTGGCGGAAAAAATGCTGCGTTTTTTCTTTAATAAGATAACCCGCGAGCATTCGCTCTTCGTGCCTAGGCCGCGCGTCGTCATCGGCGTGCCGCTCGACATGACGGAAGTGGAACGCAAGGCGGTGGGCGACGTTGTATTGGCGGCAGGCGCGCGGAGTTTCTATCTGATTGAAACGCCTTTGGCTTCGGCCATCGGCAACGGCCTGCCCATCACCGAACCAGTCGGCAACATGATCGTGGACATTGGCAGCGGCACCACGGAGATAGCCGTCATATCCTTGAACGGAATAGTTACCGCCAAGTCCATCCCGATCGCCGGCGATGAAATGAACCGCAACATCATCCAGTACGCCCGCGACGTGTTTAACCTGCTTTTGGGTGAAAGGGTGTCCGAAGAAGTTAAGATCGCGGTCGGCTCGGCCATACCGCTCAAAGACAGGCTCGAAGTCTCGATGCGCGGCCGCGACCTGCTTTCCGGTTTGCCTCGGGAGATCATGGTGACCGACAGCCAGATTCGCGAAGCCATCGGCCGGTCCGTTAGGAGCATTGTGGAACACATTAAATCCATTCTTGAAATTACACCGCCTGAATTGGTGGCTGATATTTATCGTCGAGGATTGATCTTAACCGGCGGAGGAGCTTTGTTGCGGGGCATGGACCAGGCTATTGGCGCGGGTACCGGGTTGCCAGTCAGAGTCGCGGAAGACCCGGCTTCGGCCGTGGCCAGGGGAGCCGGATTGCTGCTTGAGTCTCCAGTGCTGCTCAAAGACATCGCTTTGCCGAAAACCGACCGGATATTTTAAATATATATGACCCGCCGCAGCCGGACAGTCCTCGCCGTTTTTGGCGCGATCCTGGCGCTGGTTATTTTGCATGTCACCGGTTTGCTTTTGCCGTTGGAGGATCTCATTAGGGCCGGCCTGGCTCCGCTTGGCATTGGAGCGACTTCGGTTGGCTCTAGTCTTTCCCAAAAATTTACCCGCGACATGACGGCTGAACAGTGCCGGGAACACGCGGGCGATTTGGAAACGCGTTTGGCCGGGGTTAGCGTGGATTACGTCCGGCTTAAAGCCTTGGAAGAAGAGAACGAGGTTTTGCGCAAAACTTTGGGTTACCTTCAGAAGCAGGGATACGACGCGGTTATGGGTCGCGTGATTAGCCGTTCCGGCGTGCCGGACAGGGCCATCGTCATGATCGACCGAGGTACGGCTGACGGTTTGGAAAATGGCATGGCCGTCATCGTGAGTGACGGTATTTTCGTGGGTAAGATAACAAGCATCCAGGAAAGGACGGCTACCGTGACTTTGCTTTCGGATAAACAAAGCCGGGTAGCCATTTCCAAGGCCGGCCAACGCAAGCTCATTGGTTTGGTGGAAGGCCGGGGGAACTGGACGGCTGAAGCGACTCTAATCCCGCAGCAGGAAACTTTGGGTCCGAATGACATGTTGGTGACATCCGGTACCGAAGGCAAGATTCCGCCCAATCTCGTGGTCGGTTTAGTGAATAAAGTCGCGGGGCAACCGACCGATCCGTTCAAAAACGCGGCTGTGGAATTGATGGCCCCGCTTGAATACGTCGAAGTGGTGGCCGTTTTGCGACCCCAGGCGCTCAGGCCCAATTGAGTATGCGCAAGTCTTCCTGGGCTTTACTGGGAGTCGCGGCCTTGGCAGGCGGCCTTTATGAGGCGGCTTTCGTCCCAGCCGCGCCTTTTCCTTTTTATTACATCCGTCCCGTTTTGCCGATTTGCGTCATGCTTTTCATGTTGAACCGCCGTTCAGCGGCTTACGCGACCGCGGTGTTGTCGGGTTTGGTTTTGGACCTGCTCTCCGCGGCCGGCGACGGATGGATTATCGTGCGCTGGCTGCTCGTCCTGTTGGTCGTCGACGCATTATCCGAGAGCGTAACGACTAACCGTTCCTTGTATTCGGCATTGGCCCTGGTGGTTTTAGCCAGGGTCCTTGATCGCGTCCTTTGGCAAACTACTTCTTGGCTTTCTTTTTACGTCATCAAGCAACCGGTCCCTGTCGAAAGCTGGAAAAGCCTGGTTGGAGTGTTAATCGTAGACGCGATAATCACCACCTTAGTCTTCGTTTCGGTCACGTTTTTCACGAAACGTTTCGTCATCTCGGTTAATCCACGCAGGGAAAGGTATGAATGACAAGCTTTTCGCCTGGCAAGAAGAGGGTAGTTACGGACTCGAGGTGGAACTCGAGGAGGGGAGGGGCGTCGCTCCCGAAGTGATGTACGAGGACGAGGTTCTTAAGATTAAAGAGAGGCCGCTTTACATTGGCCTGCCTTTGCCCAGATCGAGGTTCGACATCGCTTTGGTCGTCTCGTTAATCGTCCTTCTGTTGCTTGTCGGCCGCGCTTTTTGGATGCAGGTCAAAGATCATTACAAGTACATGGCGCTTTCGGAACGCAACCGGCTCCGCACCGAAATCGTCCAGCCAACGCGCGGCATTATCCGTGACCGCCAGGGAAAAATATTGGCGGATAACATGCCTACTTTCGACGTGTCGGTCACTCCCATTGATTTGCCCGCCGACACTGACGCGAGGCTTGATCTCATTGGCAGGATTTCTAGGGTTGCGGGAATTCCGTTAACTGAATTACAAGAGGACGTGAGCGGAGCCCGCTCGCCGGACCAAAGGATCACGGTGGCCCGCGACATTGCTTACGAGCAGGCCATTGCCCTCAAGATCGAGTTATCCGACGTGCCGGGCGTTTCCATCAGCACCGGACAAAAGAGGCGTTACGCCATGTCTACCGAAAACCCGTCCTTTTCCCACATTCTGGGTTATCTGGGAAAGCTCTCAACGGGCGATTTAGATAAAGTTGAAAACGAGGGTTACAGCAGGACTGATTTACTCGGCAAAGCCGGCGTCGAAGCCACGTATGAATCACTATTGCGCGGCACGCCGGGCGATAAAGTGACCGAGGTTGATTCGTTTGGGCACGAACAGCGCATAGTGCATGAAGGTAAATCTATCCCGGGCAAGGATTTGGTGCTTTCGATCGACGCCGATTTCCAAAAACAGGTTGAAACATTGTTAAAAAACGGACTCGAAAAGGCTAAGGTCAAAAAAGGGTCAGCCATCGCCATTGATCCGCGCGACGGATCGATCTTAGCCGTTGTTTCCTGGCCGTCTTATGATGACAATATTTTTTCCGGCCGCGTTTCGAGCACGGCTTACGCGGCTTATCTGAACGACGAGAATAATCCGTTTTTAGCCAGGGCTTGGGCGGGTTTGTTCCCATCCGGCTCGTCCATTAAACCCGTTTACGCCACGGCCCTTTTGGCCGAGCACGTGATTACTCCGCATACCACCGTCATGTCGACCGGAGGCGTCAGGTTGGGCGCCAGCTTTTTTCCGGATTGGGCGGCTGGGGGCCACGGACTCACGGACGTGCGCAAGGCTATTGCCATGTCAGTCAATACTTTTTTCTACATAACCTGCGGAGGGTATGACAATTTTAAAGGGTTGGGAGCTGAGAAAATGTCCGAATGGCTAAAGAAATTCGGGTTCGGATCAAAATTAGGCTTGGACATTCCAGGTGAATTGGCCGGTTTAGTGCCGTCGCCCGCCTGGAAAGAGGAAAAGAAAAAAGAGCATTGGTACGTGGGTGACACTTATAACTTTGCCATCGGTCAGGGAGATTTCTTGGTAACGCCGTTGCAGATCGCGGTGGCCACGGCGGAAATTGCCAATGGAGGCCATCCCATCATCCCGCACGTTGCATTGAATAATTTCAAGGGCACGCCGACGACTACGGCGTTAGCCCCTCCAGAGGCGGTTAGCGTCGTCAGGGCTGGCATGAGGGATACGATCGTATACGGTTCAGGCCGTGCTTTGTCCGTATTGCCTTTCACGTCCGCCGGAAAGACGGGAACGGCCCAATGGAGGAATGATAAACCCAATCACGCCTGGTTCACTTCTTTTGCGCCTTACGAAAATCCCAGAATCGTGGTGACTGTCATGCTCGAAGAGGGGGTCGAGGGTTCGAGTACCGCCGTGCCGATCGCCCGTGATATTTTAGCCGCTTGGAACAGGCTGGGGCTTTGATGGTTTTGTTGACAACCAGGGGGCAAATTCTTATACTTTAGTCATCATCCACCGTTTCAAGGTGGATAACTATTTTCGTAGGTAACTCCCATAATTATGATTGGTAAAACCCATTATTTAAGCCCAGAGGGCTTGGAGAAGCTTAAAGCAGAGCTTCAGGAGCTGAAAACCGTCCGCGTCCGCGAAACGGCTAATCGAATTGAAGCGGCTAAAGCTTTGGGTGACCTCAGGGAAAATTCGGAGTACCATAGCGCCAAGGATGAGATGGCTTTCATTCAAGGCAGGATCAGGGAGATCGAAGAGACGCTGAAAGACACCACGGTTATAGAAAACGCCAGTGGAAGTTCGGTGGTTAAAATCGGTTCAACCGTTGAGGTTGAAGCAAAGGGAGTTAAGAGGAGCTACAAGATTGTCGGATCGGAAGAAGCTGCTCCTTTGAACGGGTTGATTTCAAACGAATCACCCATGGGCAAAGCTTTCTTAAACCACGCTCAGGGCGATCAAGTGGACGTTGAAACTCCGGGAGGCGTAGTAACCTACAATATCCTCAAAATTTCATAAATATGATCGACATAAAGTACCTTCGAGAATACACGGACGAAATAAGATGCAACTTGGAAGCCAGGAACGCTAAAGTGAATTTGGACGAACTCCTGGAAGCCGACAAAAAATACCTGGTTTTATTGCAGGAGGTCGAATCCCTTAGGGGGGAACGCAATCAAACGGCGGAGGCCATGAAAGGCAGCGTGGACGACCGGACGGCTTTGGTCGAGAAGGGCAGACAAATAAAGGCCGCTTTATCGGCCAAGGAAGAGGAACTGCAGGTCCTGGAAAATCAAAGGAAGGAACTTCTTTTTAAAATTCCAAACCTGACTCATCCCGACGCGCCCGTGGGTAAAAGCGACGAAGATAATAAGGAAGTTAGGCAGGTGGGCAAGCCGGCTAAACTGGAAAATCCAGTCGGACACGTCGAGCTGGTCGAAAAACATTCTTTGGCGGATTTCGAACGCGGCACTAAAGTCTCTGGCAGCAAATTTTATTTCTTGAAGAACCAATTGGCTATCCTGGACCAGGCTGTACTGCGTTACGCCGTTGATTTCATGGTCAAGGAAGGCTTTGAATTCATAATCACGCCGGATTTGGCCAAAGAGGATGTTTTGATAGGTAAAGGATTTTTGCCTCGCGGTCCGGAAACGCAGGTGTATTACGTTGAAAATCAGGACTTGGCCTTGATTGGAACTTCGGAAATCACGGTTCTCGGATATCACATGAACGAAACGCTGAACGAGAATCTTTTACCGAAAAAATACGTCGCTTTATCCCATTGCTATAGGACCGAAGCTGGATCGTATGGCCGCGAATCTTACGGTTTTTACCGGGTTCACCAGTTCAGCAAGGTTGAGATGATGGCCTTTTGCAAACCGGATCAATCCGAGGCTTTGCATCAAGAGTTCTTGTCGCACGAGGAAAGGTTTTGGAAGAGTTTGGGTATTCCTTACCGCGTGGTCGATTGCTGCACGGGTGACCTGGGCGGATCTGATTACCGCCGTTACGACATCGAGGCCTGGATGTGGGGCAAAGGTGAAGGCAAAGGCGGATACGGCGAAGTAACTTCGACTTCCAATTGTATCGACTACCAAGCGCGCGGTTTGAACATCAAATACGAGACCAAAGAAGGGGAGCGGGGTTATGCTCACACTTTGAACGGCACGGTCGTGGCCACTCCCAGGGCTTTGATCGCCATTTTGGAGAATTACCAGCAGGATGACGGCACGATTAAAATTCCGGACGTTTTGATGCCTTACTGTGGTTTTAGTTCAATTGGTTAAACTTTGATGTTCAACAAAGTTGTTCATTATGCCAAAACTAAAATTACCAATTCCAAAATCCTGGGTCGAGATATCGTCCGCCGCATTAAAGCGGAATATCAAGATTTTTAAAAAATTAATCAAACCAGGAACTCATTTATTGGTAACCGTGAAAGCCAACGCTTACGGCCACGGCTTGGTTGAAGTGGCTAAAGTCGCGCAACAAGAGGGGATTAAATGTTTTGGCGTTGATGCGCTGGAAGAGGGGCTAAAGCTCAGGGCTGCGGGGATCAAGGGATTGATTTTAGTTTTGGGTTTCGTGAGGCCGGAAAATATAGAGTTGGCCGTTAAAAATAATATTTCTTTTGTCGCTTACGACGAAGGCGTTTTCAAAAAACTTCAGTCATTGTCAAAAAGCGGTTTATTAAAAAAACGTCCGGCCAAAGTGCATCTTAAGATCGAAACCGGTACGGGTCGGCAAGGCTTGCGCGGTGACGAGTTGACGGCCTACGCCAAAAAGCTCAAGAACGTAAAAGGCGTCGTGATCGAAGGTGTTTACACGCATTACGCCAACATTGAAGACACAACCGACCATTCTTTCGCGGCCCAACAATTAAAAAGCTTTCTGATGGAAAAAAAGAAGCTCGCGGAAATAGGCATTGAACCTGAATTCAGCCACACGGCCTGTTCGGCGGCCGCGATTTTATTCCCTGAAACGCATTTTAACCTCATCCGGCTTGGGATCGCCTTATACGGCCTTTGGCCGTCCAAAGAGACGCGTGCCGTGGCTCAAAGGACGCATCGTGACATAAGACTTGAGCCGGTTATGACATGGAAGACAATCGTGGCCCAAGTAAAAAAATATCCTAAGGGAACCTCGATTGGTTACGGTCTCTCTGAACGTTTGAGTCGCGCTTCTAAATTAGCCGTCCTGCCTGTCGGTTATTGGGACGGGTTTGACCGCGGGCAAGCCAGCATTGGCACGGTCTTAATCCGCGGACACCGTTGCAAGGTTGTGGGTCGCATTTTCATGAATATGATGAACGTCGACGTGACCGACGTGCCGGGCGTTAAACCGGAAGATGAAGCGGTCCTAATCGGCAAGCAAAAAAAGGAAATTGTTTCAGCCGAGGAATTTGCGGGAAAAATCGGAACCATCAATTACGAAGTCGTGGCGCGCATTAATCCGCTCCTGTCGCGCCGTTTAATCGATTGATCCTATGAACTGGCTAGCCCAAAAGAGGGATGAGGGCATGTTCAGGGATGAGAGAAAGGGTCGCCTTCAAAAAACGAGAGGCGCTCTTTACGGACTTTTAATTGGCTTCGCTATTTGCAGCATTTTTTGGTTCTTTTTTTATTCAGGTTTTTTTGACGTGAAAAAAATCGAGATATCCCCATTACAAGTTTTGAGGCCAGAGGCCATAGAAGGGGAGATAGGGGCCTATTTTAACGGGGCTAAGCAATGGCCGTGGGGGAATCGGAATATTTTTTCTTTGAGTCAGGAAAAAATAAAAAAAGATTTAATGGAGAAGTTTTTTGTGGAAAATGTCATTGTGGATAAGTCTTATCCTAATATTTTACGACTCAAGATTATTGAACGTCAGAGGAGTGTGGTTTTGATTACGAAGAACAACATGTACGTGGTTGATGATTACGGCGCGGTTACTGACTTCGCTGATGCCACAACCACATCCATAACGCGTCAGTATCTTATTAGTCCCTCGCCGGTTAATACGCCTAAAGAAATTTACGT
>JAQURS010000010.1:18995-24904 GCA_028715505.1 Patescibacteria group bacterium | reverse complement strand
CGGGCTATAGCGCAGTTGGTAGCGCGCTTCGTTCGGGACGAAGAGGCCGTGGGTTCGAGTCCCACTAGCCCGACCAGGCAAAACCGGCTCAAGCCGGTTTTTGCTTTTCCCCTGGCAAGATTACGGTGCGGCATATAGCATAAAGGCCATGCGGAGGTTGGGTAAAAGAATTCTGTTTTCATTAATCGCTTTGGCCGCCTTATGGCTTCCTTTGAATTTCGCTTTTGCCCAGACCACCAGTACCAGTCCGATTTTAGGCGTCCAAAACGCCCAAAGATCGCAATACGGGACCTACGAAAAGGCTTTCGTTAAGGAAGCCGAAGAGCAGACCGTCAATACCCCGCAAGGCGCGCAACACGTATTTGCATACACTTTGGAGTTCAGAAGTGGCAACCTGGAGAATACAACTCAAAAAATTTTAGTAAATCCGGAATCTTTGCCGACCAATCTCAAACCTCAAGTCGGCGATTTGCTGGTTGTCTACGTCCAGCCGGATATAAACCAACAAGCGCCCGCCATTTTCTTTGAAAGTTATGACCGTCAAAATGCCTTCCTTTGGCTTTTCATCGGGCTCGTAATCCTGAGCCTGGCATTGGCCGGTTGGAAAAGCTTAAAGATCCCGCTTATTTATTTGCTCAGCCTTCTCCTTTGCTTTGAAATTGCCGTTCCCCTTTCGGGTTGGAACTGGTCAAGCTGGTTGATCGCTTTAATCCTGCTCGCCTTATTCGCGCTCTTCGGATCATTTGTCCTCGCGAAACGCGAACAACGATGGACGGTGGTGGGAGGAATGGCAGTGAGCGGCATGGTGGCTTACGGCATCCTCAACCTTTTAGCCTCTTGGACCCGTTTAAATCTGAATGATGACTTAAACCTGATCGGATCTTGGTTGGTGGTTGTTTGCTTGCAATTAGACCTTGCCCTGGCTCTGGCTTATGGCCTTTCTGAAATCAAAAAGATGACGGGCGTACTTAGCTTTAAAGAGCTTTTCCAAACCGGCATGGCGGCCGGACGCGAGAAACTCATTAGCCTCGCCCCCATCCTTAGCTTGGCTTTTCTCGGCATGTCCTTGGCCCTGCTCGCGAACGACGCTTTGGCCGGCAATCCCTGGCTTAAATTTATCAATACCGAAACAATGGCCGAGGCTTTGACCCTGCCCATGGCTGGCCTAATTTCCCTGATTTTATCCGTGCCTTTAATTTCCTTGATCGTAGCCCTGGCCAACGCGCGGCAAGTTTCGCGGGGAGTTGATCCCATGCGGCGCGCCATCAGTTGGCGGCAGGAAGAGATGACCACGGGTACGGCGGATCAAACGCAGTCAGTTGAGTAGCGTATTTGCGGCACCAGTCGGTCACGAATGCCGTGGCTTTCACGTCGTCTTCGTTGTAGATCAGAATATCGTTCAATAATTTTTCATTGCCGGTCGCGGTGTACTCTTCGAATACGTCCACCGACTGCCCTCCGCCCTGCACTTCCCCGCGCCAGTGGTGCCCAAAAAATTTAGCCACGTATTTCAATCCGTAAAAATACTGCGGTATGACCAAGGACGACGTTACGATTTCTTTGAGGTCGACCATCCTTTCACGAAACAAATCAAGCGCCGGGCTGCCGCCGTATCTTTTTTCCATGACTCCCAGCCGGGTCTTCTCGTAAACGGCGTAATGGATGACTTGATAATCCGGATCCAAACCGGCGATCCAATTCAAAAATTCCTGCCACATTTGTTTTTCGTCCTCCAGACGTTTGGCCACGAATGATTTGTAGTAGGATTCCTGATCCGTGCGGACGTAAAAGCCGTAAAGGTAATCAAAGTCGTTCGGCGGATCGCTTTCAATGTCGAAATGAATTTCGACTTTGGTTTTAGGCAGAAAAACCGGCTCGCGGATGATGACTTGTTTGCGCTTGAGGGATTGTGCCTGCAATTTGGCGACTTCCAGGCAGTGCAGCCGCAAACCAGGCGCTTTGCCGTCCAGGTCGACTATGTCCATCTCGGCCGCGTCGCTAACGGTGCGGATTCCCAATTCGCGCAAAGCCTTGAGTTTTTTGACGTCCACGTTAAAGAGCTGGGCGATATCATCTGTCGATCTCGCGTACTGCTCGCAAGCTTTTCCCCAAACTCCCGTATCAAAACAAGTCTTGCGCAAAACGGGATCGGGCTTTTCCCCGGCTTTGATGCGCTCCAATTCCTGGGTGACTTCCTCAAACTCGCTCACGCATTCGCCTAATTCGACGGGCAGCTCAGTCCTGTCCTTCGTCAGGATGTAACCCCGAGGCGGAAACCGGCCCTGAAGCTCTTCCAACAGGACGGCGTAAAACATGAGTTGCAAGCGGTGGTATTTTTCCAAAGCATGCGAGCTTTTGATGTCCACCGGCTCGTAATGCCATTCTCCCAACGCGCTTTCGCCTTCAACGCGCCGCAAAAGGTCCGGCCGACCGGTCCAATCCTCGTGCGTCAAAGTCCCTTGATAAATAAGCGGCGCGCCCTGTTTCATGAGTTCCAAAGTAGCCTGACTGCTCGCTTCATTATCATCTTTATAAAGAACAGGTTCCAAAACTTTTTCCCCTTTAAACAAATCCTTAACGACTTCCGCCTCATGGGCCAAACCGTCTTCCATTCTCTTTTTTTCGCCTTCCGTCAATTCGCGTTTTAATTCTTGCTCCTCAGGCGTGGCGTAGCGCTCGTAATACGGCCAATGCGGACATTTCAAAAAGCGATAATAATCCGAAGCCGTTAAGTATTTGCTAGCGGACATAGGTCAAGCTTGAGCCAAGGAGGCGTGTTCAATTAAAAAAGCCGCCAGGCCATCCGCCAGATCGTCCTTAAGCCTTTTGCTGATGATCTCCGAGCATAGCCGCTCGTGTTCCATCTTCTTGTCCATGGGAGCCTTAAACATTTTTACGACGGACGGATCCTCGGCGTATGTTTCCGCCAAACTCTCGAGATTGTGCAGGTGATCAGCCGCCGCTATGGCCAAAGCTCCCTTATCCGCGGTTTCAAGCTTCGCTCGGTAAGCCTCTTTACGAATGTCCCAGGATAACTCTTTGCCGGGTTCGCTGACTTGATCAACCAAACCGGCCACGCGCGGACTGAACATGTCGGAAAGTTCATCGAGGCTTACTCCGCAGTCCTCGACCACATCGTGCAAAATGCCGGCCGCCACGACTTCGTCGTCATACCCGGCGCGCGCCAACATAATCCCTACCTTGGCCGGATGAGAGATGTAAGGGATCTTTTTAGTTGGGTGCTTTCGGAATTGTCCTTGATGTTTGATCGCGGCAAATTCCAACGCTTGGTTTACCAGAGAATAATTGATTGGCATGGAAGCATTATGCGACTACGCGCCAAGATTGACAATGGACGCCAAAAAACGCCCCGAAGGGCGTCAATTTGGTTTACTTGGTCTCCTTATGCAGTTGGTGAGATTTGCACTTGCGACAAAATTTGCGGAGCTCAAGGCGCTGCTTCAATGTCTTCTTATTTTTGAGCGAATGATAACCGACCGTCTTACAGTTGGTGCATTCAAGTTTGATGAGATTGTCTTGTGACATATTCAAATGATTTTGGATGGAGCCCACGGTCGGGTTTGAACCGACGACCTACGGTTTACAAAACCGTTGCTCTACCACTGAGCTACGTGGGCGGTTGCTCAGGTCCTCCTCCAATGCGCGGCTTAGTATAGCCAAAGCAACCATTAAAGTCAAATATTGCCCCTGGCTTTTTCTGCCTCCAGGATGCGACGCACGGCCAGTAGGTAGGCACAGGTCCTTAAATCCGATTTTTTGCCTAATTCTTCATAAACTTTGTACATCCGGTTCCAAGTGCTTTCCATCATCTGCTTGAGCTTCAATTCGAGGTAATTCTCGTCCAAAATATTACCCGTCCGGTTCTGGGCCCACTCAAAATAGCTAACCGTCACGCCTCCGGCGTTGGCCGCCACGTCCGGCACGATCAAGACGCCCTTCTCGAACAAGATTTTATCGGCATCAGCCGAGACCGGGCCGTTGGCCAGCTCGACTATGGTTTTAGCTTTGACCTCGGCCACGTTTTCTAACGTGACTTGGTTTTCTAAAGCAGCCAAAAGCAATATATCCAAATCAAATTTCAGGATAGCTTGATTATCGATGACCGTTCCCATGCCGGATTCCGCCAAAGCCACGCGCTGTTTCTTTTTGGCGATCAAGGCTGGTATGTCCAATCCATTTTCATCCATTACTCCCCCGCTCGAATCAGTCACGGCCACGATCTTATGGCCAGCCTTGTGCAACATCTCGGCCACGAACGAACCGGCATTGCCAAAACCCTGAACCGCGATCTTTAATCCGCTCGAAGCCCAACCCAACTGTTGAATCAAAGATTGGATCATATAAAAACCGCCTTTGGCCGTGGCATCCGTCCTTTGGGCGATGCCTCCCAAGGCCAAGGGCTTGCCGGTTATGACGCCCGGCTCGTGGTGGCCGACTTTCTTTTCATACTCGTCCAACATCCAGCCCATGATTTGCGGGTTGGTGTAAACGTCCGGCGCCGGGATATCCACGTCCTGGCCGATGACTTTGTAAAAAGCATCAGCATAGGCCCGACTGACTTTTTCCAAATGCTTCTCGTCCTTGCCCTTGGGATCGATGGTCACGCCTCCCTTGCCGCCGCCATAAGGCAAACCCGCCAATGAATTTTTGAGGCTCATGACAATGGCCAGGGACTTAACTTCGTCTTCGCAGACGTTTGGATGGAACCTTATGCCGCCTTTACCCGGGCCGAGGGCCTGATTGTGCAACACGCGATATGCTGGATACTTCTGCCCATCGACTTCGAGCTCGGCTTTACTTACGTTTTGGAAATTCAGAATAGTTTGCATTTCCTGTTCGGTAAAACCGGCAATCCCCTTAACAGTCTCAAGTCTCTGCATTAGGGATTCGTAAAAGGCGTTCATAATTCAATTAACAATTAACGATGAATAATTAATGATTAGATTAAAGGTTCGAGTTCGTTGAGCAAGGCCTCTTTTGGCTTAAAACCAATGAATTCGTGAACGACTTGGCCGCCTTTGAAGAGCTTCATGTTGGGAATGCTTTGGATTTGGTATTGCATGGCCAAAGCCTGGTTTTGCTGTTCCTCTACATTGACTTTGATGATCTTGAGCTTATCGGCATGCGATCCCGAAAGCTCTTCGAGCACGGGCGCCATCATCAAGCATGGCCCGCACCACGGGGCCCAAAAATCGACTAATACCGGCTTATCGGATTGGAGCACCTCTGATTGAAAATCAGGGGCATTGATTTCTTGAAGATTAGACATAGGGATTATTTACGGATTATTTCTGAGAAGAATTTTTTACACACTTCATCCTTGTCGCCTTTATTCGCTCTTAAAAGACAGGCCTCAAAATGCTCGCCAATATAGCGTTCGATGAACGTGTCTAAAGCCGAACGGGCGGCTTTCATTTGGGTCAGCGTCTCAAAACAATCTTTCTCTTCCTCTATCATGCGTTCTATGCCGTTCAACTGGCCGACGATATTTGCCAATAATTGGCGATTTGATTTCATAGCCCATAAATCTTAGCGACACCCCCAGGGGGTGTCAAGAAGGTTTTTCCACAAAAATAAAAATCAGATCCAAAGATCTGATTTTTATGGTGGGTAGGCTAGGAATCTCACTCGCTTCGTCGAGCTCAGCTCGACTTCGCTCTCACGAAAACCTTCAGGTTTTCGTGTACTTTCCTCGGTAAGTGAAAACTCCCGTTTTCACCCTTTCCCGTTCGAATCCTAGCCTGGCGGCGCCACGTGAGCCGAAAAGCAAAAGCCGCACGCTTTTGCGCACGGCTTTTACGTGGTGGGTAGGCTAGGATTCGAACCTAGGAAGGCGCAAGGCCAGCAGATTTACAGTCTGCCCCGTTTGACCGCTTCGGTACCTACCC
>JAQURS010000010.1:13893-18895 GCA_028715505.1 Patescibacteria group bacterium | reverse complement strand
TGGAGCCGTTGACCGGGATTGAACCGGTGACCTTCTCCTTACCATGGAGATGCTCTACCAGCTGAGCTACAACGGCATCGAGTGAGAGAAGAGGAAAAGCGAGCTTTTACTCTTCCGAACGAGATGACGCTGTATCAAGCGAAGCGCAGATACAACGGCGGCTCCGAAGATACAACGGCATTACCAAAACAACAACGGCCAATAGTCTAACTTACTAATTGGATTTTATCAATACGTTCCCTAAATTGGTGCAGACGCTGGTAATCTTCGGACAAAAGACGCAGTTTATCGTACCGGCGCTTGGCTTCTTGCCCGTCCCCAATGGCTAGGGCGCATTCCAAGGCCAGTTCGCAATACTTGGCCGATTTAGGTTCCAAATCACTGGCCCTCTTGGCCGATGGCCAGGCCTTGGCCAACTCTCCCCTGTCCGCGTAAAACTTGGCCAACTCGGCATGCCGGCAAGCCAGGCGAGGCCGGAGCTCAACGGCTTTCTGCCGCATCTCTTCCGCTTTGCCTTCTTCTCCTTCAACCTCCGCGATCTCGGCCAAAGCCGCGTAACAAGCGTCGTCCGCCTGCTTTGTTTTGGCCAGGTATTCAAAAGTTTCTTTGGCCTGGGGATACATTTTTTGCTTGAGATACAAAAGGCCGATGCCCTGGTAGGCATCTTTATTTCGGTTATCCAAAAGCAGGATCTCGAGATAACGCTTTTCGGACTCTCCCCATTTGAGATCGCGGGCCAAGCTCCTAGCTTCATCCAGCAAAGCCTTGATCCTCTCTTGCTCGCTCGGTGCGACCTTGGCAAAAGGGCGAGTAGCTTGTTGGTACAGCCTGTCTAATTTGACTAAGCGGATGTAGGCTCCGTGAAAAGCCTTTTTAGACTGAAAAACGCTCTGCTGGAAGAGATATTTGAGCGGAGCCAATTTATCGGTTTGGATCCTAGAGAAACGCTGGGCCACCAAAGCGTCGCGTTTCTGCTTCTCGCTCTCCTCTTTGATGGACATGGGATTCAACAGCCTTATCTCGGACCAGTGGCGCAACATCAAAAAGACCACTATGGCCGCGCAGAGTATTGCAAGTATTAAAAATATCCAGGCGAGCATGTCCAAGATCAGGCCGGGTTAGCCGTCCGGCAAAGCAGGGCGAACGCCCTGGGGTCCAAAGAGGCGCCCCCCACCAAAGCTCCGTTTACGCCCGTGGTGGTGACGTACTCGTTAATATTGTTAGCGTCGACCGAACCGCCGTAGATGACGCGCGTGTGCTCGGCAACATTGGAATTGAATTTTTTCTGGATGGCCGACCGAATGACTTCGTGCGCCTCTTTGGCCGCCTGCGGAGGGCAGGCTTTGCCGGTGCCAATGGCCCAGACCGGTTCGTAGGCAAAAATCATGGCCGACTTACCATCTGGTTTAAGGTTGGCAATGGCGGCCGTCACTTGGGCTTTCAAAACTTTAGCCATTTCACCTTTTTTGTATTGCGCCTCATTCTCGCCAACGCAGATAACTGGCGCGATGCCGGCGGCTTGGAGGGCGGCGGCTTTCTTGGCAACCATTTCATCCGTTTCGCCAAGATAAATCCGGCGCTCGCTGTGTCCGACTAACGAATATTGGACTCCGAATTCCAAAAGCATGGCGGGCGAAATCTCTCCGGTGTAAGCGCCGTCAGCCGTCCAAAAAGAATCCTGAGCCGCCAAGGCAGGGATGGAAGCGCGGCCAAGCGAGGCTCGGGCGGCGGCTAAAGACACGTGCGGCACGGCCACCACGATATCCAAATCTTTGGGCAGGCGCTCACGGCGAAAAGCCCTAATCCAGCCCCCGGCTTTCATGGGGCCGTAATGCATTTTCCAATTGGCGATTAAGATGGTTTTCATAAAACCTATTTCCATGACACTAATTTACTGAAGATTTTCGGTTCGGCGCTTGGGCCGATGGCAGCCAGCACCATGCGGCGCGGAACCAGGATTGAAGCGGCCGCTCTCCTTATATCCCCGGCCGTAACCTTTTGGATTTGCTTCAGCCTTAATTCCGGGGACTCAAGTTTACGCTCATAAAGCCATTCTCGTCCATACCACTCGGCCCGGGCGGCCGAATCCTCGAAAGCCAGGGCCAAACGACCGCGAATATGGTCTTTGGCGCGAGTCAACTCCTCGAGACCCACGTTTTTTTGGATCAGCTTGTTTAATTCTTCGTAAATCGCCTTTAACGCCTCCTTGAGCCTGGAATGGTCCAAGCCGGCGGAGACAGTAAACGATCCAACATCTTCCAAAGACTCATGCGAAGCGCCAATGGCGTAACACAGCCCGCGGCGTTCCCTAATCTCGATGAAAAGACGGGATGACATGCTGCCGCCCAGGATACTGGACATGAGCATGACCGCGTCCTTATCCGGATGGCCAAAAGGCAAGCCGTAGAAACTGAGCGCGAGCTGCGTCTGCTCTGTACGTTTTTTTTGAAGGGCCAAGGCCTGTTTGGCTGCCTTAGGCGGCTCGAAGCAGGCAAAAGGCATATCCTTAGGCTTAGCAGGCTGCGGGACGCGTCCAAAAGTCTTTTTTATGAGTTCAATGGCATGGGGCATAATCCTACCGGCAATGACGACCGTAATCCGTGACGGTATGTAATACGCTTCTTTGTAGCCGATTAGTTCGGACCGGCTGAGACCGGCTAAAGTCTGGCGCGTTCCGGTTATGTTGCGCCCCAAAGAAGAACCGGTGAACAATTTTTCTTCCAAAAGATCTGAGATGTGTTCTCGCGGGTTATCCTCATACATTTTGATCTCTTCCAAAATGACTTGGCGTTCGCGATTGATCTCTTTTGAGTCGTAAAGCGAATGGAAAAGCATGTCGTGCAGGAGGTCGACGGCTTCTTCCGTGTGCTCGGCGTCCATTTTGATGAAGTATCCGGTCAGATCCTTGCCGGTGTAAGCGTTGTATTCGGCTCCGTAACGATCCAGCTCCTTTGAAATCATCAGAGTCGACGGGCGACGCTTGGTGCCCTTGAACATGAGGTGTTCCACGAAATGCGAGGCGCCGCTCAGCATGACCGGCTCGTAACGCGACCCGACTTTTACCAAAACCAACAAAGTCATGGATTGCGCGCCTTTTTGAGGGGCGATAACCAGAGACATGCCATTGCCTAATGTCTGTCGTTTGACTGTGTCCATATTTATTTTTCCGATCCGTTGAGATGTGAATCGATCCATTCCGGGAGTTCCTTAACCGCCACCCTGACCTGTTCCATGGTGTCGCGATCCCGTACAGTCACTGTATTATCCTCCAAAGTGTCAAAGTCAACCGTGACGCAGTATGGCGTGCCGATTTCGTCTTGGCGGCGGTAACGCTTACCCACGTTGCCGTTATCGTCGAATTCGCAAACGAACCGGCTTTTAACCTTTTCGTAAATGCTCCTGGCCTTTTTGACCAACTCTGGCTTGTTCTTCAAAAGCGGGAAGACGGCGACTTTGACGGGCGCCAGGTTTTTGGGGAACTTCATGACCACACGCGTCTCGCCATTCACGTCCTCCTCGACGTAAGCCGAAAGTAAGGCCACCAGAATACTGCGATCCAATCCAAAAGTCGGTTCAATTACATGCGGCACGAAACGCTCGTTCTTTTCGGCGTCAAAATATTCCAGCTTTTGGCCTGAAAATTTGGCGTGGTTGGTCAGATCATAATCCGTACGATGGGCCAAACCAAACAATTCCTTGAAGCCAAAGGGATAATTGAATTCGACGTCAATGGTTTTTTTGGAATAAAAAGATAACTTTTCCTTGGGATGCTCGTAACGGCGCAAACTTTCTTTTTTGGCTCCCAGTTCCATGGCAAATTCAACTTGGGCGTCCAGCCACTCGTTAAAAATTTTCTCCCAGTCCGCGTCCGGCCGGATAAAGTACTCGATTTCCATTTGCTCGAATTCACGCAAACGGAAAATAAAGTTACCCGCCACGATCTCGTTCCTAAAAGCCTTGCCAATCTGCGCGATGCCAAAAGGAATCTTAACCCTGGCTGAATCGAGCACGTTTTTGAATTCAATGAAAATCGCTCCGGCCGTTTCGGGACGTAAATAAGCCATTTGCTCGGCCTCGTCGTCCGTGGTGTTCAACTGCGTCTTGAACATCATGTTGAAATTCCTGACCTCGGTCCATTTGCGTTTGCCGCAATTCGGACAATCGACTTGCTCGTCCAAGACTTTCTTCATTTCTTCCGGCTTGCCCTCCAGGTCCTGGCCGGTCGCGTCTTCCACCAAATGGTCGGCGCGGAAGCGTTTTTTACAGTTTTTGCAATCCACCAACGCGTCGTTAAAACCCGTGGCGTGGCCCGAAGCCTCCCAAACGCGCGGATGCAGGATAATGGGGCCGTCCATGCCTACCACGTCTTCCCTGTCTTGGACGAATTTTTTCCACCACAGGGCTTTGATATTATTCTTCAAACCGACTCCGTACGGCCCGTAAGTGTATGAATTAGCGAATCCTCCGTAGATTTCACTGCCCGGAAAAACAAAACCTCGACGCTTGCAAAGGGAGACTATTTTCTCCATCAAGTCGTTGTTCTCCATATTTAGATGGCCATCACGTCTTTTTCCTTTTCATCGGCCAGCTGTTGGATTTTTTCATTGGTCTTGGCCACGTCCTTGTCCAATTGTTCCAAAAGCGAAAACCGTTCGTCTTCCGAAATGACTTTGGCTTTTTCGTCTTGCATGATTTTTGACCGGACGTCTTCCCTCACGTTCCGCACGCTGATGCGGGCCGTCTCCGCTTTTTGGCCGATGACTTTGACCAGCTCCTTGCGGTTTTCCTCGGTCATGGGCGGCAGGTTGAGGTGGATGACCGTTCCCGCGATTTTGGGATTGATGCCCAAACCGGAACTGATAATGGCTTTTTCAATTTCCTTAACCAAATTCTTGTCCCAGGGCTCGATTTGGATGGTGCGCGCGTCCGGAGTGGTGATCGAGGCGACGCTTTTCATGTCCATGCTCGACCCGTAGGCCTGCAGGCGGATATCTTCGACCAA
>JAQURS010000010.1:0-13793 GCA_028715505.1 Patescibacteria group bacterium | reverse complement strand
TTTCCTTAACCAAATTCTTGTCCCAGGGCTCGATTTGGATGGTGCGCGCGTCCGGAGTGGTGATCGAGGCGACGCTTTTCATGTCCATGCTCGACCCGTAGGCCTGCAGGCGGATATCTTCGACCAAACCGGCGCTGGCGCGGTTGGTGCGAAGGTTCTTAAGCTCTTTGGCCAGATGCTCCAAGGCCTGGTCAAAATCCAATAGGGCGTTTTGTAAATGTTGGGACATAAAACTTGAGTCTAGTATGCTAGACTTCAGCCTTTTCGTCAATCATCCACACCGTCATCGCGAGCGAATTCGATGAGCGTGGCGATCTACGGTAGATTGCTTCGTCGACGACTCCTCGCAATGACAAGGAAGTTATTTTTTAGCGGTTGGAATAGTTCCCAAATAGATGACGTTGCCGTCTTTGGGATCGACCGATACGACTGAGCCTTGGCTGGTGGCCGGCAAACGTTTGCTGACCCAGGTTTTGCCTCCGTCCAAGCTGAAAACCAAAGCCGTCGGGCCGGTATAAACAAGATTTTTGTTGTTATTCGGATCGATGGCCATCCATGTAATCTTGCCTTCGCCCGCGTCCGTGATGAGTTTGACCGCCGTCCAGGTTTTGCCGCCGTCCATGCTTTCGGCAATGCCCGTGCGATGGACTAGGAAAATGTGATTAGCATTCGAAGAATCCAGTATCAGTTCTATCACCCTCCTCGCCTCGCCAAGGTCGCCGAACTCTTTTTTGATCTGAAGCCAGGTAATGCCGCCATCCAAAGTCCTCCAAACTCCGTCGCCGTCCGTACCGGCGTAAATCACGCGCGAATCTTGCGGGCTAACCGCCATGTACGTGATGGCCGCGTTGGCGCGCTTAACGATCTGCCAAGTCACGCCCTCGTCGGTCGATTTGAAGATGTCGCCGTCGTTAGTGCCAGAGTAGATAACGGTCGGATTAAACCAGTCGAGCGTGATTTGCGTGAACTGCTTGTCGGTCCTCGGATCAAAGAAAGCAATCTGCCAATCGCGGCCGCAAGTTTTGGTTTTGTAAATTTTATTCTGCGAGGCGGAATAAACCGTGCACTTATTCTTATTGTCGACTGCCACGGCTTTGACGTTGATGGCTTCAAGATTTTTGAACCGTTGCCACGAATCTCCCCCATCGATGGAATAAACCAGGCCGTGGGCTTTGGTGCCCAAATAAACGGTTAAGCGGTCCTGCGGATCAAAAGTGATGGACTGGACGGCGAATTCAGCCGCGCCGGCCGAAAGCCTCGGCCCGTCCACCAGCGCTTTTTTATTGACCCAGGTTTGGCCGTGGTCCGAAGATTTCCAGATGCCGGCATCAGGTCCGGTCGGGCCTTGATTGGAAGGCGTCAGCGAGCAGCCTGCGCCAAAAAGCGATAGGCCGAACGTAACGGCCGCCAAACGAACGAAATTGCGATTGAACATATTTTTATGAAAGGCTGAGTGGAAAATATCTTGGGTAAAGGCCAGGTATGGAAAGACGGCCACGCGAAGCTTGAAGGGCGGCGGCATCCAACAAAAGCCGAGGTTGGATCGCTCCGCCTACGCAAGCCAAGGCATCGGCCACGCCCTGGGCCAAAATCAAAGTTTCGCGAGTCTTGGATGAAAATTCGGAACGCAAAACCTGCATGCAAGTTTCCAAAGCATTCATCCAAGCGCCGGTAACGTCCTCATTGGATTCGCAAAGCTGACGCAATTTTTCGGAAGCGGCCAAACGGTGACCTGCTGATGATCCTCGAGCATATTGCCGGGCGGCTTCGACGTACGCTTCCCTGCTTTCATCCGGTTCGATGGCCAAGCCTGGCCGGCCGCGGCAGATGATTGATCTCTCCTCCGCCTCTTGGGCATCCATGCCGCGAGTTTCGAGAGCTTTTTGAATTTCCTTCTGGGGAACCAAACCAAACGGCACGCAAACCGTGCGGCTTATAATGGTGGACGGGACGCGCGCCAAATTTTCCGCGACCGAAACAAAAACCGCGTCGGCCGGCGGTTCTTCCATGACTTTAAGCAAAGCATTGAAACCAGTTTCATTTAGGCGATCCAGCTTAGGTAAAAAAGCTACCACCCTTTGCGAAATTTGCGGGCGCTGGTAAAGGCGCAGCCGATTTTTTCTAACTTGCTCGACTGAAATATCCTTTTTCCCCTCCTCCGGCGAAAAAACCACTACGTCAGGATGAAGATTAAGGTCTTTAAGATCAGTATTCCCCGCCAAAGCGCGAACGAATTTCTCGGCCAAAGTCGCTTTCCCTACATGGGCCGGGCCGTAAAACAGATACGAAAAAGCCGGTCGTTCGACCCATAAATCCAAAAGTTTAGCCACCTGAGCGTGGCCGATAACGTCATCCCATGGTTTGGATGGCATGCCGACATTATATCATAAAACCCCACCTGACCTCCCCTTGGCTTAAGGGGAGGGACAAAAAAAGCGGTCTAGCCGTGTTTGTCGAGCTGAGCTCGATTTTGGCTGACCGCGTTACGCGAAAGGAGGAAAGGTGGTCCGGATCACTTCTTCGAGGCAGTGTTGAAAGGATCGAATTCGATCCCCGCCACTCCCCAGAAGGTGGGATCGAACCGTGTGTCCTGGATGCCTGGGATGGTGGGATGCGCGTAGTGAGTGGCGCCCAACCCGACGCGGACTCCGATGAACGGACTCCAACGCTCGGTCGAGAAGAGGTAACGCACCTCGGGCAGCACGCCGCACCAGGTGTTCGAGCCGCGCTCGAAGCTCCAGGTATTGGTGCGCATGACCGCGAGCGGAACCATGATCTTCCACGAGTCGCCGATCCTGAACTGCGGACCGGTCAACACATGAATGGCGTAGCGCTTGTGGCCGGCCGTGCCGTTCGTGGCGTACGAGACGCCGGGAGCGAGGACGAAGTTGGTCCGTCCGTTCTCGGTTCCGAAGAGCGAACAACCGAGTTCAGCGCCGGCGCTGCCGAGCAGAGAACCGTAGACCTCGTAAGCATGCAGTTGGCCAAAGGCTCCGAGCCAGCAAGGCAATCTTCCACCGGTGCCCGTGAAGACGAGCTTGGCAGTCGATTGACCTGGGGCCGTCGGCTGTTGCATTCCGAGCTGGCCCTTGATGCCCGCGATGTCGCTCGTGTTCAAGCGGATATTGGTCTCCGCGTTGCCGATGCGAGTCTCGTGGTTGTCGACCTGCCGCCTGAGCCGATCGTAGTCTTCGATCACCTTACGCGCTTCAGTCAGAAACGCGGTGTGATCATTGACCGTGTTCGTCAGGTAGAAGATATGCCAGAACATGCCCTCGTTGAGCTTACCCTGTGCGACCTCTCTTCGCAGCTCCTGCAGCTCGCGGTACGCGTCGCCGATGCGCCAGCACTTGCCGACCTTGCGGCCGCCTGCCGTCGTCTCTTCGACGTAGTAGCCGTTCGTTGCCTTGCACTGGTCCGCGGGGGACCACTTGGGCGGAGGCGGCTGCGTTGTCGTCGTGGTCGTGGCAGGACCGGGTGCGGGTTGCGCGGGCGCTGGTGGCACGCACGCGGCGTGGCATGAACCGGGATCCTTGAGACAACTGGCGAACCAGGCCGAGTAGGCTTGCATGTCGCCGGGGACAACGTACTTGCACTCGGGGATGTCCTTGCAGGCTTCCGCCATGTTCGGGAGAACAGGCGGGTTCGCGTTGAGGTCCACGTTCAGGCAGACGTTGATCTTCTTCGAACACGAGTTGGCGCAGTTTTCAGCAGGGCTGAGATCAGCCCAAGCTGTGTTGCTGAACACGATGTTCAGCAACATGACCATCAGAAATGTGAAAAGTGCTTTCATGACCTTTCCTCCTCGTAAAAATGGGCTTGGGGGAGCCCATCCGGACCATAGGCATGCTTGCATTTAGGCAAAAATTAGCGATTTTGTCAAGTAACCAGGCTTCCTTCAGCCGATCTGTCATTCCTGCGAAGGCAGGAATCCAATAAAATGAAAAGTTTTATGTAAAGTTAGCCAAATCACCTCACCTAACCTCTCCTTAGCCAAGGAGAGGAACCTAACGCAAAAGGCACCGGAGACAGGTTGAGCATTCCTGTTCCAGTGCCTTAGTAGGTGTGTCTGATCGTAAGCCCCTAAGCTCAGTTATGAGGGCTGACGAAGCGAGGGTCGTTCTCTAGGGGTTCAGCGGGTTGTCCACCTGCCCATTCTGACCAGTGGTCAGATTGGGAACGAGGTGGAAACCTGCGCCCGGAAGAGCACGGCCGTAGGTGTCCGTGATGGCCTTGCCGTCGAAGAACAACTGGCAGGACTCGTCGCCCTGAAGCGCAGCCTTCGACCCGATCGGATTGATCGTGAAGACGTACCGCGCGTTCCAGATGTCCGTGTTGCCCGGGTCGAGCAAGGTGATCTGCCCGCGCCAGGCCATGAACTCCGGGACGCCGTTGATGAGCGTGTCCTGTCCGTTCTGGAGGATCGCGACGGGGATGTCGGCTTCGAGGTGCTGCACCGCGGTCAGCACGGGCACGTCGTTGTAGTGTCCGCCTGCCTGCCAGTATCCGCACCACGCCAACGCGGGGCTGTCGTCCTTGTTGTAGTTGCCCCAGAAGACTGTGGCACCACGCACTTGGATGGTGACTCCCGAGCGGACGTTGCACACGAGATGCAGCGTCTTCTGCCCCGACGTATCGTCGCAGTTGGTCGGGTGAGGACCCGATCCGCCGCTGCCGCCCGTGCCGCCAGTTCCGCACGAGCAACCCTCGTCGATCTGCCCGTTGCAGTTGTCGTCGATGCCGTTGCAGCAGACTTCCTGCGCGCCGGGGTGAACCGAGGCGTTGGAATCGTTGCAATCCTGGTTGTTCGTGACGTATCCGGCGGGAGGCGTCGGGCTGCTGCTCGTGATTGACTGTCCGGGCTGGTTGGACCCGTACGTGTCGCCATCGGCATCGCGGTAGTAGGTGTTGTTCTGCCCACAAGCCAGGTCGGAACCATTGCAGTCCTCGTCCAGGCCGTTGCCGCAGATCTCCACGCCACCGGGATGACACGTCGAGCACTCGTCGTCGCAGTCTCCGCTGTTCGGGACCCAGCCGGAAGGTGGGGTCTGGAACTGCTCGCACTGCTGGGGATTGCCGAAGCTATCCCCGTCCGCGTCGTGACAGTACGTGCCACCGGGCACGCACTGGCAAGCGCCGTAGCCCTTGCCGTCGGCGTCGCAGGTCATCTGACCCCAGACGTTCGACGAACACTGACACGCAGCCTGGCTTCCGGGTGAGCAGATTCCTCCGCTCCCTCCGGTGCCGCCACAGCTCGGACAGCCACTGCCGCCCGATCCGCCCGTGCCGCCGCTGCCACCGGTCGCGCCGGCGCCAACGGGATGATTCTTGCCCCACTCGGCAGTATCCATGCTGCACGCCGCGCCGAGCACGAGGCTCACGAGAGCCGCCAACACAGTCCAGAAACTCATCGTCTTCATGTCTCTTCTCCTTGAGCTGGTCGAGCGGCACACATGGGCACCGCAAACGCGCATCATCATGCACCCAACGGCAACATGCCATTGGATGTACTCCCCTCCTAGTTTTAGGCGCCGTGAACTTATAACCTTCGGATCTTAAACAATCAATAGTAACTGCATCCTTATTATCCGTCACAACATCCTAAAATTAGGAGGGGAAAATTTTATTGTATGGAGCATCTGCACGAATGAATCATGCAGCGACATGAGGCATCAAATTTTGATGACTCGTGTCGTTAGGGCGATGTGAAGTTTTCACACCGCCCCGAGCGAGGGAAGCTCGAGAAGCCGGACTTGTGTTAGAACAAGTTCGTCCTCAAGCCTACGTAGAGCGAACCTCCGAACAGGACGTCCTTGGAGTTCGTGTGCACCTGGCGATCGTTGGAGAAGTAGACCACACGGTAGGTACCCGCGAGGAATCCTTCACCGCCGATGAACAGGTGCGAATCCGGAATCTGGTAGTCCAGCCCGAGAACTCCGCCGAACATGCTGCCCAGGAAGTTCGGATCCTTGGTCCGGAAGAATTGCTCCATCCGGAAGCCGCCATAGATGCTCAACGCCTTGTTGTCCGTCGGGGCGACGAACAATCCAACGCCGAAGCCGCCATGGTAGGCAGATCCTTGCCCGCCCGAGCTGGGGTCGATCCCGTCACGGTAGACGAGGCCGATGTTGGCGTTGGCGTAGTAGCCAACGTTGTAGCTCGGGAAGAGTGAACGGAAGCTGAGCCTGAGGCCAGGCGCGAGCGCCGTTCCGGCATCACCCATGTTGAAGGCCGAGAACTCGGCCGCCAGACCGAAGGGCATCAAACCCTCCTTCATGGCGTCGATTTCGCGACGGATCTTGCCGTAGGCAGCATCGAACTGTGCGAGCGAGGCGTTGATGTTGTTGATGTTGGCTTGGATGTTGGCCATCCAACCCTTCACCTTGTTCACCTCGGCCCACAACGCGGCAATGTGACCTGCCACGATCAGATCGTAGGCCTTTTGCTGCTTGGCAAACTCCTCCAGGTCACGGATCTTCTTGGTGTGCTGCTGGAGCACGCCTTCGACGAACTTGGTCGCGTCGCCTGTGCTCACGCACACGAGCGTCTTGACCGCCTGGATCGTCGAGTCGGTCGACTTGTACTGCAGCGGGCTCTTCATCACTGCGACGCGCGGGACGTCGTGCGCGACTCCCTGCTCGTCCGTGATCTTCTCGGGATCGCATCCGCAGTCCGGCTTGCCCGTGGTCGAGTTGACGATCGTCTTGCTGCCCTCGCAAATGAGCTGGGTCGGCAAGGGGGTCAACTTCTTCGCCGTGGGCGCAGGCGGGGTCGGCGTGGTGGCCGTGGGCTGAGGCGCGGGAGGCTGCAAGCAATTGTTGATGCATGCGACCTGTGCGCACTCAGTTGGACAGGCTGCCGCGACTGACGGGTTCTTGCACATGTCCTTCGCCGTTTCTACCAACGAAGGATTCGGGCAAACGACGGAAGGCGCGTTGCCGGGTCTGGTCTGCGCGTAAACAGGGTTGGGGTTAAATACCATGATGACGACCGCGGCCGCCATCGCCAAAAATGCGTTCATCATCCGGTTCATCTCGAGCTCCTTGTGCCCGCATACGGGACACTGTTCTGTGTCCGCGTTGCGGACGGTTATCCCTCGTATTTGTTCCCCTTCGCGTAAAGCTACAGGGAACCTTTGGTCAAAGTACCGGGCACTCACCACTTAATGATGAGACCCTAGAGCCGCCCTGTGCCTCCTGAGAAGAGGAGGAAGACTTCCCAATCGGCGCAGAACGGCTTTAAGATCCCACGGTTTTCGCACTTAAAGAACATGATAAGATAGCATAAAACAGCTTTTTTGTCAACCCCTACCCCAGGGGCTGAAAGGCTTCTTTGCCCACCTTACTATCGATTTTGGCTAAAGGTAAATACTTTAGGGAAACCTAAAATAAAAATGGCTAAATATAGCCACTTTTATCACCTCCTAACCCCCTCTTAAATTAAGAGGGGGAACAAAGGGGTGATAGGTCAGCGAATTTCTTTCATTTTAGCCAAAACCCATAGCGAGCCCACTAGGAAGCCGAAGAGCGCACCAAGCCCTCCATTGCGGACAAAATCGGGTTTAGCGAAAAACCTTGACGGCAAAGGATCATCTATAATCTGCAGCCTAACCGAATATCCAAAGTAATTAGGAGCTTGTTCGGCCAATTCCTTGGCTACGTCCACGGCCAATATCGTGGCCTGGTTCCTGTCTTTATGGTAAACCACGACTTCCATAATACCCGTGCCGGGAACGACATTGATGGAAACCGTATTTCTCCATTCGTCGCGTTTATCAATTTCATCCGTGGGGAAATAAGAGAGATCGACTCCCTGCTGCTGGGCGATGGCATTATAAAAACTGCTAGTGTAAACCACCTCGCTTAAATTCTGCCCAATCCTCTCAGTTGATTTGATGGCGGTATATGGATCAACTCCCGTGGCGTTGGTTTGGGTAATCAATAATCTGACGGTCGAGGAAAACTTAAGCGGCATCAGGGCTGATCCCAAAAGCGCCACGACTAATCCTCCCAAGGTAATCAAAAGCAAAGGCCTCCAAGCCCGAACGTAAAGGTGCAAAATATTTATGGAAGGCATGTTATGGGATGACTTCGCTCGTGACTTGCGTGCCCAACGTGACGGGCACATCCATCTCTTTGCCTGCGCGCCAGATCCTGAGCGTGACGCTCGAACCGGGGCGATACTGCAAAAGGATGTCGCTCAAATCAGAGCTCCCATCCATTATATCACGATCCACTTGAAGTATCACGTCATTTAATTTGATGCCGGCTTTTTCCGCCGCGCTTTCCTTAACAACTCCGCGTCCGGTGACCCACGCTCCCCTGCTCGGCGAATCGGCGGCTGTCGAAACCGGTTTAATTAAATATTTATCCAAAGAATAAACGCCTAAAAGCGCGTGGCTGATTTGGCCGTTGCCAACCAAACTTTGCAAAGAGGCCGCCAAGTTGCTTCCCGGCACGAGCGTCAGCCTGCCTTCGGCCGATGTTTCCACTATGCCGACCAGCGCGCCCTTCGGATCCCAAACGGGCGATCCCCATTCGCCTTGATGCGCCGTGCCTAAAACAACTAATCTCCGGAGCGCGCGATCACTCGACACCGGATCGTTTACCATCCCCGTCCTCAAAGCTTCGATGGATGTCGGCGAATATTCGTTGGGCGACGGTTCAAACCACGAAGCCAAACCGGTCCTGGTGGACCAAAAATTCGCGAAAGGCGTGGCCGGCAAATTCTTGGCGTTGGTCTTGATGAAAACCGATTGGGTCGACTTGTCTAAAATAGCTTTCTCAATTTTATAAGCTTGGCCGTCAAACCAAACCAGCATTTCCGACGTGCGCCAACCCTGGACAGTTTGCGGCACGGTCACAAACCACCCGTCCGAGGTGACGGCCACCACCCTGCCCTGCAGGTCCTGGTCCGAAAGCAAGGCGTCGGCGGCAAAACCTTTTTTCCGGGCGTAAACCAAGCCGACCGGACTACGGCGATTGAGGATTGATTCGGGTACGGCCCGCTCAGAAGAATCTTGCGTCTGCATGGCGACCAACTTGATGGACGTGCTGGTAGCCGTTTGCGTTTGCGAATTCGCGACCGTCGAAGTCGGGACGATGTAATTGTTTTCGACCCGGTTCGGCAAAGTTCGGGCTGCCATCCAACTGCCGGCCAATCCGCCGGACACGGCGGAAAGCAAAACCAGGCCAACGACAATTCCGACTGACCGGAAAACCGGATGTTTGATCAAATTTTTTAACTTGGACATATAAAGTTATAACCAACGGGCCGTTCCCATCACGATGACCAGAAAAGCCACGGCCGCCACGCTTTCGAGCCAGGCCTGCCGCCGACTGGGCAAAGGATGATAGAGATAACGGCGGAGACGGAGGATGGCGCAAAAGATAATCATGCCAAGCGTGGCTTGTCCAGCCATGCTCATCGGCAGGATGACACCGAGCAGACCGAGATGAAAACCGGTTAGGCCGCCTACCAAAGTCCAAAGCCTATTTTGCTCGTTCGTGGCGCCGGGATGCCCGGTGGTTCGAAACAACACGGCTGAAAGCAATGTCATGACCACGACATGAATCCAATCCGGGCTGTGGAGGAAGGTGATCAACCCGACCGAATTTGCCACCGTATACCAAATTATAAGCGGGACGTAACCGATGTTAACGTGCGAAAGTCCGCTCATCGGATAACGCGACGGCATGAATGACAAAAGGAAAAGCAGTTCAAGCGAAAGGAAGGTGGCAACCGTTGCAAAAAACACGATAGCCAGGCGCGCCCAAAAACCTTCGGCCAGAAGCATGCCAAAAACCAATGAAATCAAAAGCAAAACGGTCGGCAACATTTTTTCGACTAGATCCGCCAATTTATTGCGCCTGCGACCGATGGCGATGATGGCGGCCACGACGGCCGCGACTCCAATCAAGGCGATCCAGGGATAAGCCTGCGGTTGTTCAAGCTGCCAATAAAAAGTCAGGCCGATTATCAAAGCGGCTAGCGAAGGAAACAAGCGCAAAAGGAAAGCCATGCTCGACTACTTAGATAGTATGATATTCAAACCCTTATCTAGCAAGGATATGGATTGGATGACGTTTTCGCCGCCGATTGTAATCTCCCAGGAACCGAGATCACGCGAAAAAACGTTGCTGGCCAGGGCCCTGCCCCAGGAGACGGGAAGTTTGAAATCCCCAACCCTGGTTTCAATGATCTCAAAACGTATGTTGCCTTTTGAATCCACCACTGGCCTAAACCTGATCAGCATGTCCAGGTTACCCAAACCCGACCGGTCCAGCTTGGAATAAAGCTCCATGTAGTCAGGAGTGACAGCCACTTGGATCAAATCTATTTTCCAAGCTTGGCCGCGCAGTCCTTTTTCGGCTTCGCTTTTTATCAATCCGCTCAATTCTTGTTCGCTTAGCTGCACGGCGTAACCCTCCTTCTGGCGTTCGCGTTGTTCGTAAATGTCGCTGGCCAAACCCACCCTAAAATCATCCCAATCCAAAGGTTCGGTTTGGACCAAACGGACGGGAACCGGCCCATCGTAAAAACGGCTCAAGATTGGAATCGGCACGAGCCCTAATTTGGCGACGGCTAAAGCAGAAACGAGCAAGATCAAAATAACGCCACCAATGATAATCAAAGCGACGCTTAAGGCGTTCAAACCCAGCTTCGGTTTGACGCGAACCGGCTTAGGGGCATCCGCCGCCATACTATTGAGTGGAAGTGGGCCAATAATTCCTAACTTCCTTGTAAACTACGGACACGGCCGTGGCCACGGGTATCGCCAACAACGCTCCGAGTATCCCGTATAATTGCGCGCCGACCAATAACGCGATGATGCTGATTAAAGGATTCAAGCCGACCGCTTTTTGCATGACTTTAGGCACGATGAAATGCCCTTCCGCCTGTTGGATAATGACCAATAGTATAAGGGCCAGCAAACCCTTCCACGGTGAGGCCACGAAAGCCACGAACACAATGGGTATACCACCCAGGATGGGACCGAGATAAGGAATGAACTCCGTCAGGCCGCCGAACAAAGCCAGAACCAAGGGACTCTCGATGCCGATGATGAGCAGGCCGATGTAGTACAAAAGTCCGATGATGAAACACAATAAAATTTGGCCGCGGAACCATCCGCCCATTTTGGCCTGGACAGCCTCAACCAAATTCATAGCGAATTTTTGGTGCTTGACCGGCACAAAATCCTGAATGATGGTCAAAGCCTTACGGTCCTGCGCAACCAGATAATAAGTCATGACCAAAACGATGATGAGCGAAACCAAACCCCCGACCACGTTACTCAGCGTGTTAAACAATCCGGTGACCGTGCCGCCGACCTGCATCCAAATGGAATTCAAATCGGGTTTTAAGCTGCTTAACGAATGGGAAGTCGCGAAATTGGTGGCGGCTTTGGCGAAATCTTGGATGATGACCCATTTCTCCCCGAAAATCGACGTGAGTTTGACCGCCTGTTCGATCAGGGTTGGAATCATGAGCGCCATGATGAACGCCAACAAGCCGAATGAAACCAAATACACGAAAACCACCATCAACCCGCGGGGGATTTTGTGCCGCACGCTCCAGTTGGCCGCCGGCTGAATGAGCGCCGACAAAAACAAAGCCAGAAAAACCAGGATGATCACGTCGCGCACCAACCAAAGGAGCACGAGCCCCAAAATGATGCCGATGACTTTTAAAATCGTGTAAGTCGAAATATTAATAACTCTTTCCGTCATACTGGATAATGATACCACGTGTGTTACTATAGTGCGATGCCAACTTTAGCCACTAATCGCAAGGCTGGATACGACTACGAAAAGCTCGAGGAGTTCGAGGCTGGTTTGGCGTTGACCGGGCAGGAAGTGAAATCAATTCGCGAGGGCGGCGCCAAGATAGACGCGGCCCACATCATCGTCCAAGGCGGCCGGCCAAAGTTGATCGGGGCGGTCATCGCCAGGTATAAAAAAGCCTCGGCCCAATCCCCCCATGAACCGGAAAGAACCAGGAATCTGCTCCTAGGCGCCAAAGAAATACGATATTTAACGGGTAAATTGGCCCAAAAAGGCTTGACATTGGTGCCCATATCACTATATACTCGTGGCCAACGGATTAAGGTGGGCTTTTGGCTGGCTCGAGGCAAAAAAACCTTTGAGAAGCGCCAAAAAATCAAAAACCGCGACTTGGACCGAGAAACCAAGCGGTTCATGCGCGGCGAAGACATCTGATTCGTTTTGCGGGGATGCCGAGCTTCGACGGCGCGTCATTCCATGTTCTGCAAGCCGAGCCGGCGTGACTCGTTAAACCGCGCCAAACAAGACAATTGCCAACGTCTTATCAAAAGCCAAGGCTGCGATCGCTAACGCGTTCCGCATGCCTTCGCTCCAACCAGTTCTCGCTTAAAGCGACGACTGCGGTCACCCATTCTGCGGCCCGACGGCTTGGGATGACTGTCATCAACCGGGCTAGGAATTGATTGTCGGCATAGCAATCAAAACGACAAGGCTTATGCCACCGGGAACCGGCCCTCGCTTGCTCGCCGCGGCTCCCGAGTATCCGAGCAAGACAAGCTTGTGAAGGAAGAGCCTGGCATGCGTTGCCGGACGGGGGTGCAACTCCCCCCATCTCCACCATTTAATCCATTCCAATGCGCATCCACTACCGCCGAAGGCGTTTCATCCCAAAGGAAGAAGCCGCCCAATATCGGCACAACCAACAGATTAAGGTTCCCGAAGTCCGAGTCATCGACGAGGAAGGGCGCTTTCTCGGGGTCATGCCAACCACCCAAGCCGTAGCCATCGCGGAAGAACGCGGCTTCGACCTGGTGGAAGTCTCCCCCAAGGAAACTCCTCCCGTTTGTAAACTCCTGGACTTTGGCGCTTTCAAATACCAGAAAGACAAGGAATTCAAGCAACAGAAGGCGCACGCCAAGAAAGTGGAAGTCAAAGGCATTAGGCTCTCGGTCAAAATCGGACAACATGACCTGGAGAACCGCGAAAACCAAGCTGTTAAATTCCTGGAAGACGGACAGAAGATCAAAGTCGAAATCATCCTGAGAGGCCGCGAAAAAGCCCATGCCGATATCGCGCTTGGCAAGATCCAGGAATTCATCAACCTCATTTCAAAAACTTACGAACTTTATATTGAACAAGCTCCCAAGAACCAAGGCGGCAACGTCTCGGCCATCATCGGAAGAAAATCCTAACTAACCAACGAATATGAAAACCTGCAAAGCCCTAGCCAAACGCGTGCGCGTTACCAAGTCCGGCAAGGTCATGAAACGCCATGGCGGACAAGACCACTTCAACAGCCGGGATTCGGGCAAGATCACCCGGAAGAAACGCCGCGACCAAACGCTTGCCAAACAGTACGTGAGAACGGTCAAAGCCCTTCTCCCCTTCGCTAAATAAATAACCAACCGTCGCTCAAGAGATATGCCTCGAGTCAAACGTGGAACGCACCGCATCAAGCGCCGCAAGAACATACTGGCGCGCACCAAAGGCATGATGTGGGGCCGCAAATCAAAGATCACCCTAGCCAAGACCGCCTCGGCCAAATCAGGCGTTCAGGCTTACGTCAGCCGCAAGCTTAAAAAGCGCGTCAATCGCGGTTTGATGCAAACGCGCATCAACGCCTCGGCCCACGAATTGGGCACTTCGTTCAACAAGGTCATGGGCGGCTTGAAGAAGAGAAAAATCAGCTTGAATAAGAAAGTACTTTCGGAGATTGCCGCCAGGCATCCTGAGGTTTTCAAAAAGTTGGTCAAAGCCTAAATATAATCCACAGGCAAAAGAACGCCC
>JAQURS010000009.1 GCA_028715505.1 Patescibacteria group bacterium | reverse complement strand
TCAAGCCGCGTTCAAAACGCACGGTCCAGAATTGCGACAAGTTGACGGCCGGTGAGCGGTATTTGGCGTAATCGTAAATCCACGTGCCCGGGCCTGATCCGAAGATCGGCGAAGAACGCAACACGCTCTTGGCGATGTCCCACGAAGCCGCGGCCGAAGGGGAGACTTCCGCCGGCAAGTTGAGATTGATGGGCGTTTTGAAGATGAGCAGCAACACGGCCAAGCAGACGATCACGACCGGCGCCACGATCCTTGAGACGTGATGCACTTTGAGCGAGCGGACAATCGGTAAGACGATCAACAGGACCATGCCGAAAATGACGGCCGCCCAGACCACCCAGAAATCAACCACGATGGCGATCAAGAGCGAGACGAGCACGGTCAGCCAGACGATCACGTTGGCGGCCACGCTCCCCTTGCTCTTCTTGCCGAGCACGCACTGGTCATCTTTGCAGCCAAGGACAGTCAACGAGACGGCCAGGACGAGAGGCAAAACCATGTAGACGCCCAAGGCGTTGATGGTGCCGATGGTATTAAAGGTATTTGATTTGGTCGTGGCCGAAATCCAGCCGATCGGGAAAACGTTGACCATTTGCAGGAAGCCGTACAGCCCGACGATCAGGGACGAGGCCAGGAAAGCCAAGATCAAGTTATAAAGCTTCTTAGTCGTGCCGACGCGGTTCACCACCAGGAAATAAAAGACCACGAAGGTCAGTATGGTGGCGAACGACCATTGCATCTGTCCCAAATTACCGATGAGCGAGAGATAGCGGTCGGACGAGAAGAGACTTGTGATGAGCCAGCCCAACGCGAACAGGGCGACCACCAAGTGGATCCAGGCCCTGGAAAGCATGAAGCGCCTTTCGGCCACAGCCTTTCCGAGCCAAGCAGTCGTGCCAATCATCACCAGGATGATAAGCAAAGTCTGTTTATTAAGTTCCAGCACATCCAATGAGATGGGCAGGAAGAAAAGCGGGACCAACGCAACGCTGGCGTATAAGCAAGCGTCAATGATCCATGCCAGGACCTTGAGCAGGCGCGGAGAAACTCCCGCTTCACCGCCCTCCCACGTGGCCTTGGCCACGGCGTCTTGATTGAGCATAAAAGAAAATAATATAGTATTGTGAAATCAGTAGACAGAGTATAGCATAACTGCCGGACGCAATGAATATTCAATCCACAACATATATGAGACTCAACCGCTTCATAATCGATTCCGATCTCCACCCTGGAGTTTTCGAGTTAGCCGATCCCGACGCGACGCGCCAAATTACGCAGGTACTCCGCTTGAAAACAGGCGAAATGTTAATGCTTTGCGATGGCCAAGGACGCGAAGCTTTGGCTAAAATTTCGGCTTTTGGCAAAAACCGCGTGACTCTGGAATTGGGCAAGCCCCAAGCAGTCGATCGCGAGCCAAAACGCCGCATCATATTATATTGTTCGATTTTGAAGCGGGAAAATTTCGATTGGGTCACGCAGAAGGCCACCGAAATCGGCGTCTCAATGATTATCCCCATCCTGTCGGAAAGAACCATCAAACAAAACTTGAATTTTGAGAGGCTAAAAAAGATCGCCAAAGAAGCTTCGGAGCAATCCGGCCGTTGCCGCTTGCCGGAAGTTTCAAAACCACTGACTTGGAATCAAGCTTTGGATAACGCCAAAGGCAATGACGTGAATTTTATATTTGATCTCGAAGCAACCGATGGCGTGAAGTTAAAGGATGACCAACAATCCGTTGGCGTTTTTATCGGTCCCGAAGGCGGTTGGACGCCCGAAGAAATTAAAGAAGCTAAAAAACACGACTTTAAAATCGCGAGCCTTGGTCAAACCGTGCTGCGCGCCGAGACGGCCGCGATAGTCGCGAGCTACCTGATGGCTACTGCTCGATCGTAACCTGTACCTGATCGCCTTTAAGCGAACTGTTATCGGCAAAATAAGCGACTGGATAAATTTCGGCCGTTCCGGGCTCCGGCGACGCGATCCAGGTCATCGAGTTAGTGAAACTCGTCGGATTCATGATTGTGCCCACTAATTGAACCGAGCCGTTTTGGATAACGAAGAGATCCAATTTTTGGACATTTTGAAGATCATTGATGAGCACCGTCACGTTAATCGGGAATCCGGCGCGTTTTATAACCGTGCCGGCCGTTGGCGAACTAATATTGATCTTTAGGGGCGAGGAATCTGCCACCAGATTCACGGTAATTTTAACTGTCCCCTGATTGCCCACATCATCCACGGCTACGGCCGTTAAATCGTGGTAGCCTTTTGAGATTGAATTTGGGATGTGGTAAGCGACCGTGCCCTGGGCGGCATAAGCCGTACCAATAAGTATGTCGTCCATGCGGACCTCTAACCTCTGGATGGGACGCGGCGCGGTTGCTGAAATATGAGCCGTACCTTCCCTGGAATACAACGTGTCGTTGGCTTGCGGCGCGGAAAGGGTGATCAGGGGCTGGCTATCTTTCGTGTGCACATTATCGTATTCCGTGGGCATGGTGCTGGTGGTGTGCCATTGATTTTTCTGCACCCAATCTTGCACGGCTTTTTCCCAATTATTGAATTGCGGATCGTTAGCCGGATTAGTCGGTTGCGGTCCGGCCGGATCATCCTTGTCCACGTAATATAAGATGTCGTGCGCCACGTAATAGTTCCTCTCCTCGATCATGTCGGGCGGGGTGAATTCAGTGGCCAGCTTGCCGGTCAGCTTGTCGACTTTAACGGGCATCTCGTAATCTTTGCCGATCAAAACCGGTTTGGTGGCCGTGATGGGTGGCATGGGCGGAAAATTTTCTTTAGGCGCGCCGGATAAAGCGCGTTTCATAAAGCCCTGCCAGATGGGAGCGGCCACCACGGAGCCGTCAGCATTGGCGGCCATGGCCGTGCCGCTTGTGTTGCCCACCCAAACGCCAGCCACCAGCGAAGGCGTGTAGCCCATGGTCCAAGCGTCTTTATTATTGTTGGTCGTGCCGGTTTTAACGGCCACGTTGCGGTCCGGCAAAGTCAAATAATTTTTCGAACCGAAAATGTAAGTGCGGGCCGCGTTATCCGAAAGGATATTGGACATGGAGTCGGCCACGGCTTCCGGCATGACTTGGTTACCGGCCGGCTGCTGCCATTCCTCCAGAGTTTTACCGTCCGGGTCAGTGACTTTAAGGATGGATGAGTACGGATACTGCATGCCGCGGTTGGCAAAAGACGCGTAGGCGTTGGCATGTTCAAGCAAAGTGACTTCCCCGCCGCCCAAAACCAAGGACAATCCGAAACGGCTGCGGTCGCTGAAGGTGGTGTAACCCAACTGCTCGGCAAAATCCAAAACGCGACCCACGCCGACCAGGTACAGCATTTTCACGGCCGGGATGTTAAGCGAACCCTGCAAAGCCTTGCGCACGCTCACCGGCCCGTGATAAGTCGGGCTGTAATTTTTGGGGTTGTACGGACCAATATCCGTCTTAAATGTGGTCGGCGCGTCCCACAAAGTCGTCTCAGGCGTGAAGCCCTTGATGAAACCAGCCGCGTAAACAATGGGTTTGAAGGACGAGCCTGGTTGGAGCGGCCTGATGGTTACGTTAACTTGCCCGTCGATGCCCTCGTCCGAAAAATCCTTGGATCCGACCATGCTGATTATCTGTCCCGATTTGGGATCGAGCGCCAAAAGGCCGGCATTGCTGAATTTGTAACGCGAGCCGTTTTTTTCTACTCCCTTTTTAAGTTCGTCCTCGGCTATTTGTTGCTTGTCCCAATCCAAAGTCGTGATGACGCGCAATCCTCCCTGCTCCACTTTCTTTTGGCCGTAAGTCTCAGTCAGTTGGGATTTCACGTACATCACGAAATGCGGCGCTTTGATGTTGCTAAGTTCCCGCGGCACGAGTTTTTTTAGCGTGTCGACCTTCTTAGCCGCTTCGGCCTGGTCTTTGGTGATGTAATTGTCGCGCACCATGGCATCCAGAATGATGTTTTTGCGCACCACGAGCGCGTCGCGGTTATCGCCGTGCAAACCCGTGCCGTACGGCGAGTACACGTCCGGCGACTGGGGAATGGCCGCCAGCAAGGCCGCTTCGTCCAAAGTCAAATCTTTAACCGGCTTGCCGAAATAAGATTCCGAAGCCGAACCGATGCCGTAAGTCACCGAGCCGTACGGGATCTCGTTCAAATACATCTGCAGAATTTGATCTTTAGTAAACTGACGCTCGATCTGCAAAGCCAACAGTAACTCCTTGAGCTTGCGTACCCAACTTTTCTCGTTGTTTAAAATCGCGTTCTTCACCAGCTGTTGCGTGAGCGTCGAAGCGCCTTGCGCCTTACGGTGTTGGATCACGTCCACGTAAACAGCTCTGGCTATGCTGACCCAGTTAACGCCGTGATGTTCATAGAAAAGACGATCTTCGATGGCGATCGTCGCCTGCTTCATGTAATCGGGTATGTCTTCCAGTTTCACCAAACTCCTTTTCTCTTCCCCGTGAATCTCGTAAAGCAGCACCGTACCCGTCCGGTCGAAAATCTTGGTCGATTGCGGAATATCCCGGGTCATCAAAGTATTGGGGTTCGGCAGGTCGCGGCTGATCCAGGCCATGGCAATGGTCAAAGAAAGAACCCCGGCTAAACCGAGGCCGACCAAACCCAGGATGGCTATCAGGGCTATGGCTTTTACCTTATTTCGATTGACTTTCTTTCGCTTGGGAGAGCCTTCCTTAACGTCGTGATGGAGCTCGCGTAGGCCAATAATGGGCATACAAATTATTTTGGCTTAAATTACACTAAAAATAGGATATACCCCTTGACAAAAATGGGCAAATATGGTATTGTTTTGCCCTCAAGATTTGGAAGAAGTGCGTTTGCGGATAAAACTGATCCTTACAAATTAGTTGATAAATAAGCCAATTTCGGATGTCAGACGGCCAGCCAAATTCCTGGTTTTCTAGACCGTCCGAAGACAAGCTTATTCCGCGAAGCATAATTCCGGTCATGAGAACATTATTATTTATGGTTTTTAAGCAATCGCTTAACTCATTAAGTAAAACGTTTCTCATAGTACTATTAGCCTCAGTCACTATCACTTCGGTCAAGATCCAAGCGGCTTCGGCCCAGGTTCTCTTGCCGACTCCAGTTTTCGTAACGGCCGCCCAGATGGCTTATGACGCCATCGCCGAAAGCGGTTTCGTTATTCCTGGAGAAATTGATCCGGGTTTACAACCTGCTCCCGTCAAGTTCAGCAAACGCGTGGTCGTCACGGCCTACAACAGCGTTCCCTGGCAGACGGACAGCACTCCCTGTATCAGTGCTGACGGCTCGAACATTTGCGAATTGAAAAATAAAGGTGAAGAGTCTTGTGCGGCCGCTTTGCCATTCGGCACCAAAATCAATATTCCGGGTTTCGGAGTTTGTACGGTGCGCGACAGGTTGGCCCCGAGGTTCTCAAACAGAATTGACTTGTATTTCGGCGGTAAGGAACAAATCCCGGCCGCCAAGCAGTGGGGCAAACGCGCCCTGCTCGTCGATGTACTGGATAACAAAATATAAAATAAATTGGAGGAACAAAACACCCTGCGAAAGCAGGGTGTTTTTGTATGGAGGCGTGAGCGGGAATCGAACCCGCGATACAGGTTTTGCAGACCCGTGCCTTACCACTTGGCTATCACGCCGGTGCGGCGATGGTATCAAGTCATAAAAAAATCGTCCAGCCTGAGCAACGCGCCGCGTCGTCAGCCGGACGGAGAGAAAATCGTCTCGACGAGAGTGAAATATCGGTCGGCCAAAGCCTTGGCGGCCTTGGAAAAAACCAGCCCGTCCTGAAGGAACATGAAATTGCTCTGGATCTCCACGACGTCCTTCTTGTTGTCCGCCGCTATTTGGATGCAAAGCGCGCGAAAGGTCATGTCAGCTTCCATCCTGATGGATGCCGGGAGACTTTCGGCCAAGGGATAGCTCTGCAGTCCGCCGTAGACTTGTTGAACTTCCCGGAACGTCTCCATCTCGCCGACCCTGACCCCGAAGTTCGTCCTGATGAGCTCCAGATAATTCTGAAAAATCTCATCGGCTTCGGCGGATAGGATCGTATTGCCGGGGAATTCTTCCGAGCGGTGCCATTCCGTTCCCGGATCCATCCCTTGTGATTTCACAAAGGCTTTGGCCAAGTCCCTCCTAAGTTGGGCTTCGAGAGAGAAAAGATCTTGGGCCACGACGGAAGCTTGAGGTCCCAGTCCTTCAAACCGTTGGTTAAAGGCAGTCACCGCGGCGATAAAATCACCCAATGTACTCATTGCATGCTCCTTTGGCTTAGCATAGCCAAACATAAGGGGCTTTGATGGTCAAGGGTTTTCCTGTAACCTATGCTCTATGTTGGTTTTAAGCCATCGGGGCATGCCCAACCGCCGCGTGGCGGAAAATACCCTTCTCTCCTTTACCCAAGCCATCCAGGCCGGCGTGGACGGCATTGAGTTTGACGTGCGACTCTCGGGCGACGGCCAACTGATCGTTTTTCATGATAATAATTTAATCCGCTTGGCAGGCGACGCCCGAAAACCCAACGAGCTGACCGTTAAAGAACTCAGCCAAGTCGAATTGCGCGGCGCGGGCAACATCCCATTGATCAACGAAGTCACGACGACCGTACCCTCGCCTTTGATTTTGGATTTCGAAATTAAAGATCCTGATGCCGCTCCCCTGCTTTTCACAAAATTGAACACCAGCGCCGGTTTGCGCGAACGTGCCATCGTATCCTCGTTTTATTTGGACGTACTCAAAGCCTGCAAGGAACAATTGCCCGATGTCCGCCGTATGGTTTTACTTCACGGCTGGGTGCCGCCGGTCATTCGCAAAGCCGTCTGGCCCCAGGTTTTTGAAATTGAGCCCTGGGCCGTCGGTACGCGCATCGGCTCTTTAAACCCGGCCCGCGTCCGCTGGCTGCACGCCCGCGGCTACAAAGTCGGGGCTTACGACGAAAGACCTTCAGTCCGCGCGGCCAGGCGCATGGTCAAGCTCGGCGTGGATATTGCCATGACTTACCGGCCCGACGTAATCGTGACGGAAAAAGTCGCGATCACCGCATAGCTATATATAATGTATGTCCGCCCAAAAAGCTTTGTTAATTGACGCCAACGCCTTGATCCACCGCGCTTGGCACGCTTTGCCGCCGATGACTAATGACAAAGGCCAGCTCGTGAATGCGGCTTATGGTTTCGCATCGGTCATGATCAAGATCCTAGGCGAAGAAAGGCCGGACGTGTTGGCCGTTTGTTGGGATACCAAAGCTCCGACTTTTAGGCACGAGGCCAGAAAAGATTACAAAGGCCATCGCGAGAAACAACCTGACGAATTTTACGCACAAATTCCCTTTGCCCAAAAAATCGTGGAAGCTTTAGGTGGCACTAACGTCAGTCTGGACGGGTTTGAAGCTGACGATCTTTTGGGAACGTTGGCCTGCCGGCTCGAGAAGAAATACAAAGTTTCGATCCTAACCGGAGACCGCGACGCTTGGCAGCTAATCTCAGACGATATTTCGGTCATCGCCTTCAAAAAAGGCGTAAGCGAGACGATCATTTACACGCCTGATACTTTGGAGAAAGAAACTGGTTTGCGGCCGGACCAAATCGCGGACTACAAAGCCATGCGCGGCGATCCTTCGGATAACTTGCCTGGCATAAGCGGTATCGGCGAGAAGACGGCCACCGAACTTTTAAAGACATACGACCACATTAAGGCGATTTTGAAAGCCGCCAAAGATCCGAAAAGCAAAATGACGCCCAGTGTGCGGGCCAAGTTGGTCTCTGGCGAGAAAACCGTGGAAGAGATGCTGCCTTTGGTCAGGATCGTGACTGACGCGCCGGTTAAAGTCAGCGATAAAGAGCTTAAACGCCGGCGGGTCGATGAGAATGAGGTGCTCGAAGTCTTCAGCGACCTGGGTTTCAAGTCTTTGATAAACAGGTTGTTTGGAAAAAAGGCTGATAAGCCGGAAGTTGCGGCCGAAAAAACCAAGAAACTTCCGCGACAAAAGGAAAAGCCTCTTGTGGGCGCAGCCGTTGATCTCTCCACCCTGCTAGACCAAGCCAAATCTGAAGAGAAACTATTTGTCTATCTTCCGGAGCAGATCCAGACATCCATGTTTGAGCAACCGGCAGCTCTAATTTTGGGATCATCTAAAAATAATTTCACGCTTTCTCAAGCGGATCTTGGAGTAACTGCCGTCAAAACGGCTTTAAAGTCGGTTTTAGAGGATGACTCCATCAAAAAAATCGGACACGGGCTTAAATCTTTTTGGCATTGGGCGGCTGAGCACGGTTTTGAACTTAAAGGTTTTGGATTTGATACTGAACTCGCTTCCTATCTGCTCTCGGCCGGCGAGCGCAGCCATGATTTGAAAACTTCGGTGGGTTTGCATCTTAAACGCATTCTGGATGACGGCCCGGAAAACAACCTCAACGCCATCCGCGAGCTCATGCCCGTCATGCAAAAGGAGTTAGAAGCGAGGAATTTGACGAGCGTGCTTGAACAAATCGAATTACCGTTGATTCCCATTTTGGCCGAGATGGAGCAAACCGGCATCCTGGTCGACGTCTCCTATCTAGCCAAATTGGCGGATGAACTTTCGCGAGAAAAACAATCCCTTGAAAAAAAGATGCAGGATTTAGCGGGTGAGTCTTTCAATCCCCTTTCACCCAAGCAACTTTCGCATATATTGTTTGATGTTTTAAAAATTTCAGTTAAAGGCATAAAACACGGAAAGACCGGGATTTCGACGGCTGCTTCTGAATTGGAAAAACTTTATGGTACGCATCCCATCATCGAGCTGGTCGAACAGTATCGCGAGCTTTCCAAGCTGCTCTCGACTTATGTCGAAGCTTTGCCTTTGCAAGCTGACAAGCAAGGCCGCGTGCACACGACTTTCAATCAAGCCGTGACAGCCACCGGTCGTTTGTCGTCATCCGATCCGAATTTGCAAAATATTCCGATTAGATCAGAACTTGGCCGCAAAGTCCGTCGCGCTTTTGTTTCCAAACCGGGCTTCGTGCTTCTTTCTTGCGATTATTCCCAGATCGAACTACGCATTGCGGCCGCTTTGGCCAAGGATAAGAACATGCTCGAGGCTTTTGAAAAAGGCGAGGATATTCATACGGCCACGGCCGCTAAAATTTGGAATCTCAAGCCGTCCGACGTTACCAAGGACCAGCGCCGGATCGCCAAAGCCATTAACTTCGGCTTGATTTTTGGCCAAGGCCCGCAAGGTTTGTCGCGGACGTCTGGAATTTCCTTCGAAGACGCAAAAAAATTCATTGCCCGTTATTTTGAAGTTTTTTCTGGTATTAAAGAATGGATGGAATGGAGCAAGGCGATCGCCGCCAAACAAGATTATGTCGAAACCCTCTTCGGCCGTCGTCGTTTTCTACCGGAAATCCATTCCCCGATCCACATGATTCGAGCTCAAGCTGAACGAATGGCTATCAACATGCCTATCCAAGGCACCGAAGCCGATTTGATTAAGCTGGCTATGATCCAAGTCGCGGATAAACTCGCCTCGATTTCCAAGGATGCCAAGATGCTCCTACAGGTCCACGACGAATTGGTTTTCGAGGTTCCCGAAAAAGACGTTAAAAAAATCGCCCTACCCATCATCGACTTGATGCAAAGCGTAGAAAAAATCGGTTGCCCAATCGTGGTGGACGCTAAATTTGGAAAAAATTGGGAAGAGATGAATAAAATTTAAAATCCCTCACAACAGACAACCAAGTTATCTGTTTTGAGGGATTGCTCACGGATGTGAGCAAGAAGAATGAGCGTCTGAGGTGGGTCGAGGTTAGTCGGCATCCATAGCGGCGAGTTCTTCGTCGCTGGGAGGAACCGGCTTGTTATCGCGTCTCTCCCGCTCGAGGCAGTGCGGGCAGGTGGCGGGATCATGCATAGGCACATCCAGCCCCGCCTCACGCCTTGCCTTCACGTAGGCGGAAGAGGCAAACAGCGTGCAACAAGCCTCATCCGGGCAAAGCGCGACGATCGCCTCGGCGATCAACTTACGCATGGCCTGCTCGTCGCGCGGGCGCATGACGAGAACCTTGAAGCCAGCTGCGGCGGTCACGAGATGCACGTTCGCAACGTACGGCTCGTGGTTGCTCTGGCAGAAGTCGTACGACTCCTGCTGGTCCGACATGTGCAGCGCGTACATCACGTCCTGCACGGTCGGGATCTGGGGCATTACACAATCCATGCAATACCCGAAGCTGAAACCGGCGTTCACGAATGCTTCGACGCTCATGGTTTTCCTCCAGTGAAAGGTAGGGATCGTGATTGATTCCCCTCACAACGGACAATCAAGTTATCAGTTCTGAGGGAATGCTCACTTATTATTGCCCAGTGAGCGAGAAGGGCGAGAACTAGTTACGGCCGCGGAGGCTGAGACTTGCGGATCCGGCCGAAAGCGACCGGCTCGTAGCGCTTGTCTGAATCGGCCCCCTTTTCGCCAAACGAGATGACGAGTTCAACGCCCTTGTCGCGCGATTCACCGCGCCTGACATGGACGGACTTCTCGTCCGTGATCGCTGCCGTCTGCACGTTTTTCCCACTGATTTTCATGCGTTTCTCTCCATTTCGCTTACCCCCCTGATTCCAAAGCTTGAAAAAAGCCCTAAAATCAGAGGAATAATGCGATGATTCTCAAAAGAACATGTAAATTTAGCAAAATTTTGCGTTTTTGTCAATCCCCCGGGTCACTAGAAACTTGAAAGTAGAAACTGGAAAGAGTTTGTCGGTTACTAGTCAACTCTTTCTAGTTTCCAGTTTCTACATTTTCCCAGTTTCCAGTTTTCTGTGGCTAGTCTAATATACCCGCATGTTAATCATCTGCACCGGACCGGATACATTCCAAGCGCGACAAAAAGCGCTCGACTTGGTAGAGGCTTACAAACAAAAACATGTCTCGCAAGGCGCGGTGATTGAGAGGCTAGAATCACAGACATCTTTGCAAGGCGCGGTAACGCGCTTGAGTACGCTCGGGCTTTTCGCTTCCAAGCGATTACTCAAATACGAAAATCTTTTGGCTGGCATTACGCAGACGCAGGCAAAGCAATTAGCTAAAGCGATTAAAGTCGACGAAAACCAAACCGTAGTACTGACTTACGAAGACAAATCCCCTACTCAAAAAATCTTGGATCTTTTTCCGAAAGAAAACTTGTTCGTTTACGCACACGAAAAACCCAAAGGACTCGAACTGAATAAATGGATCGCGACCCGATGCAAAATCTACCAAGTTAATCCTGACTTGATAACAAAACTCATTGAATTACACGGTGACGACCTTTGGGCCATTGAATCCAGCTTGCAATGCATACGCGTTTTGAACAATGCGCAAACCCTTGAAAAAACAGTCGAAAACGACAATCAAGTTTTTGCCATTATTGATCAATTCTTTAAAAATAATCCTGTTTGGAAAGCTCAAGCCGCATCCCAAGATCCGCAAGAGCTCCTTCCCCTACTTCTCTCGCAACTCTTGAATTGGCACAAGATAAAATCCGACCAAGCCCAAGATGTCCATCCTTTTGTGAAGAAAAAATTAGGCTCCATCAGATTACCCAAAGCGGAAGAGATAACTCTTGATGCGATCCGCACTATGTACGCTTCACGAAATTCTATTTCTCAAAATCAAGAAATTTTACAATTTCTATTTTAAATTTTTTAGATCTTATAGTAAACAAAAACTCCCGAGCGAATCGGGAGTTTTTTAATCATTGTTACTTGGTGGCCGGCTTGGCGATCATCTTCATGATTCTCGACTTTTTCCTGCTCGCGCTATTTTTTGAAATCACATTTACTTTGGCCGCTTTGTCTAACGCAACCTGCAAAGCCAAAACCATTTTCTTAGCTTCGGCCAAGTCCCCTTTTTCAATCAATTGCTTGCTCTTCGACATCAAAGCCTTTATGTTAGTCTTGATCCGAAAGTTATGCGCAGTCCTCTTCTTTGTCTTGCGCAGCTCCTTCATGGCTGATTGCTTGTTTGGCATAGATGGCGATTATATTATGCGTATTCCTGATTAATGTCAATGTTAGGCCCAGCTTACCTCATATTGACGTTATCCAATTTTTGAGTTACTATTTATTGGCTTAAATAAGCAAAAGAATCGTATATTTAAATATTTTACGACTCATCCTGTTCCCGTAGTTAAATGGATATAACAAGGGACTCCTAAGCCCTAGTTAGTGGTTCGATTCCACTCGGGAACGCCATGGGCAACCAAGCCTAAAGCTTTCCTTGCCCAAGAGTGTTTCACGTGAAACACTCCGAAACAACAAATTGTTTCACGTGAAACAATTTGCCTGGCCGATACTCGCTACGCGATACCTGCCCGTCGTCGCTCGAGGGTGGCCAGGCCGGTACAGCTCCGCTGTATCGACCCGTCGTCACTCACAAATACCAAATAAATTTGCTATTTGTTCGTTCCTAGGGCCGATAGCTCAGTTGGCTAGAGCGCTGCATTCGCATTGCAGAGGTCGGGGGTTCGAATCCCCCTCGGTCCACCATCTAAAACCCGCGTAAGCGGGTTTTAGATTATAAAAGTATGGGGTTCGAACTTGATCCACCATCAAATCCCGCTTCGGCGGGATTTGTGTTTCACGTGAAACACTGAAATATGCCCGATTTTGACAAAACTTAATGTTTCACGTGAAACATTAAACCAAAACACGTAAAACTACCCTATTTTCACTAAATTGTTTCACGTGAAACAAAAAAGCCACTGCAACAGTGGCAAGGAGTTACTCGACTTCGATAACAAACGTCCCGGGAGCGACATCGACTTTAGTACCTTGTCTCACTCTTATGGCCTTTGTATCGCTGATCTTTTTGTAAAGTGGTTCAGCGCGCCATACTCTACTACGACCAGGCACGAATCCATCGATGGGCAACAGTATGAATTGGTGTGACTTGCAAAGCCCAGCAAACGTCAAAGGGCGCGGACTTGAATCTTCTTGCTCAGTATACCGAGTAGGTCCCCAATCCGGTTCTGACATGGTTTTCCTCCATTCGAGTGAGTTTTTCAATTTTGCCTCTCACTATTTGATAAGTCAATTTTTGTTTCACGTGAAACAATCCAGCGTAAAAAGCAGGGGAGTGTTTCACGTGAAACACTTTACTTAATATTTTTAGACACAAAGAATTTCGCTATATTTAAACAAATAGCTTATCAACAAGTAAATACTTCAACTCAAATGCTATAATCCTAATCGTAATATGCGCCTCTTCGTCTGCGCATTAATAACCGGGTTATTTTTGACCATGAGCTCCGTGCAAGCAGCAATGACTAGCACGAATTTTGAAGTTCGTTCCGATTCCATCAATAGCGGCGGCAACGATAACAGCACTTCGACCAATTATCGATTGCGCGACACTATCGGAGAACAGGCAACCGGACTGTCAACTAGCACAAATTACACTCTTTCGGCCGGCTATCGTCAGTCGGACGACTATCAACCAACACTTTCCTTAAGCGTAAGCGCCCAAGAAAACAACACTCAAGTACCTTATCTCGCCTTATCAACCTCGACAAAAACAGTAACCGTTTCTTTGGCCACCTCGTTTTCAACCGGAACATATATAGCAGTCGTAGAAAACTTAGGCCTGCACCAAAAAACAATCATCGGTAAGATCGAATCAATCCTTGGCAATACACTGACTGTAGATAAATGGGATGGGCAAGTGTCCCAAATCTCAATAAATCCGTTAGGGGATGATGACTATGTATATAGGATGGAGGCACAGAATGGGGTTTTCGGCAGACTTGAGCCAAATGTTAGCAAAACTACGGTCAGCCGAACCGATGTAACCACCAACTCTTTAAGCGGATACACGGTTTACATGCAATCGGACGGTTATCTAAGGGGATCTACCTCGACTCACATCATGGACGTTTCGGATGATGAGGTCTCCCCAGACGCCGAGGAATATGGAGCTCGCGTATTTGGAACAACCGCAACCAGCACTGGCCGTGATTTTAACGTAACCAGCACGTTGCGGGAGATTCAAACCTCGACAACGACCGCCGATAACGATCGGATTGCCATTATATATAAAATCAATATCATGCCCTTTACTCCGGCTGCTAATTACCACCAAAAAGTTCGTTACTTATTAACAGCTAACTTTTAACAAAGATCTGTTCTTAGGCTATAATCAGGATAACTTCGTGGGTGTGCGTTTTATTTGTGGGCTTAATGAATTCGCAACCCTCAAGCTTGTCTATACTTTTTTATGAGAGGGTGCAAAATAAGGTTTTTGGCCTTCATGGCCTTGATCAGTTTGGCGGCAGCCATGCTGCCAGCCAACGCGGGCGGCGTGTCCGTAACCGTCAGCACGCCATCAAGCGGCGAGATTGATTCGGCCAATGCCAGCGGTTTCGCGACGACCACCATAGCCTGGACGAGCTCAGCCAATTATTTAACGGGCGCGACCGTTCAAGTCATCCTTTCACCAGTCCCCAGTTCTACCGACGTAACCCAGTGCACGCCCGTGACTACTGACATCGGAAGCGGAACGGCCACGTTCGGATCAGCTTCAAGCTCCGGTGCTGTTTGGACCATGACTGGAAACGCTACAACTAATAACATATCAGTTTGCTTGAGGGTCCCCGTAACCAACGGGGGTTCTTTGTTGTCATCCAGAAATTTCTCTGAAGCGATCGTTACGTCAGGTGCCACGGTCGATTACGGAGCGGCTATGTTTTATATAAACGGAGGAAACGATGTTGACATCACGGCCACGGTCCCGGCCACGCTCTCTTTTATGATCACTTCGCCTTCGGACATTACGACCGAAAGGCATACGTGCAACCTAGGCATCCTGAGTACCCAAGGCGTCAGCTCCTGCCAATATAGGTTAAAGATCCAAACCAATGCCAGCGGGGGATTCGCGGGATCTTTTAAAGCTAACAAGCGTTTATCGACCACGAATTACGCCACCATGACAGACGTAGCCGACCTCCACGTGACCGCCGGTAGCGAAGAATATGGCATCAACCTGACCACCTCCAGCTATGGCGGACGCAATACAGGAGGATCTTTTGATTTGCCCGCGACTGCTTGGCACCCGATCGCCAATGATTACGCCGTCCCGACCACTCTCACCGGCTTTGTCAGTTCAACCTATCCTTTTTACGTGACTTCAACCGGCGCGACTCAGCTTGTGACGCATAAGGCATCAATCAACGCCGCGACCGTCGTGGGCATCTACACCCAAAAGGTTACTTATTACGTCTCGGGTCATTTCTAAAATCAGCCTCTCCAACCAGCTGTATGAGGATCGCTAAAATATTATCCCTCTTCGCAGCTCCTATCGTTGGATGGGCTTTATTTAGTTCCGCCGCGTACGCGATTACCGTCTCTCCGGTCATCGTGGATCACGAAGTGGCTAACGGCATGCGGGTAAGCGGCCGCATGATGATTACTAACGACAGTAAGGCCCCCCAAACTTATTACGTTTCGGTCCAGAGTTTCATAGCTGTCGGAGAAAACGGCGAACAACAATATTTGGATGAGGCCGATCTCAAAGGCTTGCCGTCTTGGTTCAGGTTTAACCAGGAATCATACCAACTGGCTCCGGGCGAAACCGTCGAAGTCCCTTATTCGATCTACGCTCCGCAAGACGCCGAACCGGGAGGCCATTACGCGACCGTTTTCTTCTCCACTAATCCCGAAGCGGCAAATGACAGGACGGCCATTAACTTGGCGGCAAAAACCGGAATCGTTTTCCTGGTCAAGGTTGGCGGCGACGTAAAAGAAAGCGCCAGCATCGAATCCTTTACGGCCAATCAATCCGTCTACAGCCACTTGCCGGCCTTGATGAGTTTACGCATCCGCAACACGGGCAGCGTCCACTTCAGGCCCATCGGAACATTGACCGTCCGCAACATGTGGGGCGGCATCGTCGCGCGGGTGCCTGCCAACCCAAAGAAATCAGCCGTCCTACCGAACAGCATTAGGCGCTTAGATACGTGGTGGACCAAAACGACGGATTTGGCTGAGGGAGGTTTCATCTCGGGGCTAACCAATGAATGGAAAAATTTCGCCTTGGGCCGTTACACGGCCACGGTCGACGTGAAATATGGATCGCAGAACACACCACTGGAAGCCAGGACTATTAGTTTTTGGGTGCTTCCGTGGCGCATGGGCCTTATCTTGCTGGCCTTGTTAGCCATCCTGTTCTTGCTCATGAGACTTTACAATAAGATGATCATCTCTTCGGCCCTTAAGCAATCTCGTCGCAGGTGATCAGGTTCCATGAACCTTCTAAATCTTAAAAACCTAACCCGATTCGGCGCCATTTTGGTTTTTGTGATGGCGATTTTTTGCGTTTCATCCAACCGGACGCAAGCCGCGCAAACTTCTCCCGCCCAAAACATACTCTCCAGCTATAAGATTTCAACCGCGGCCAACCACACGATTAAATTCAAAACTCCTTCTGGAGTTGATTCTCCCGCCGATACCATTACCCTGAGCCTGCCTAACTTCAATTTTGGCTCAGTCGGCGTCAGCGACATCGATCTTTACCATGGTCCAACCGGCTCCGAGGTCATGGATGCTTACGCGCCCGTTCCCGCCCCGGGCACCTGGGGCGTCGCCATAGCCAGCAACATCATCACTTTGACGCCGCCGACTGACGCCGCGGTTGGCACAGTTCCTGCCGGCAATTTTATCACGATCCATATTGGGACCGACGTCTTTGGAGGTAATAATCAAATCACAAATCCCGCCACGGCAGGGGAGTATGCCCTAACGATCGGGGGTGATTTTGGCGACAGCGGACAAGTCGGCATTGGGATCGTCAACGACGACAGCGTGGACGTGACGGCCGAGGTCTCAGGAGTCGCTTTAACCATCACCAACATTTCGCCCGCCTCGGTCATTGTTGATTCTCCGCCTTTTACAATGACGGTTAATGGAACGGGCTTTGCCTCGGATGCCGTTGTCCGAGTTAACGGTTCGGATAGGGTGACCACCTTCATCAGCGCGAATCAATTACAAGCAAACATCCTCGCTTCAGATGTGGTTACCCTGGGTAACCGTTCCATTAACGTTATCAACCCTCCGGGAGCTATTTCCAACACGGTTCTTTTGAGCGTAACTCCGCACGAAGGTAGCGGCGCGGATACAACTCCTCCTAACATCACGGGGGTTGCCACCATTAACATTACGCAATCTTCCGCCCGGATCATCTGGTCCACCAACGAACCGGCCACATCCCAAGTCTATTACGGCACGTCCACGGCTTATGGCCAGTCGGTGTCCAATGGAGCACTCGAACTCTCACATAGCTTGGACCTGAGCGGGCTGTCCCCAAACACCCTCTACCATTTCAAGGTTTACTCCACTGACGCGGTTGGCAACATCGGATCGAGCGTCGATTACACCTTCACGACCTTAAACATCATTACGCCGCTGGTCATTTCAAACGTAACCACTACTTTGATCACGGATATTTCGGCGATGGCCGTTTGGGACACGAACCGGCCGGCCAATTCCAAAGTCGAATACGGGCCCACACCTGCCTTGGGCGCTTGGCAGTCCGTACCCGGTGACGTGATTAACCACGCCGTGCCCATTACCGGATTGTCTTCCGGCCTCACATATTATTACCGGGTAATTTCTGTCGATTCCCTGGGCCAAGGCGCGACGTCTTCCATTTTTTCATTCAGCACCCAAGGCGACCACACGCCGCCCACCAACGTCCCGCTTACGGCCACACCGGGAGACAAAGTCGTGTTGTTAACCTGGACCAATCCTCCTGAACCTGATTTCGCCGGCGTTCGCATCGTCCGCAAAACCGGAGGTTACCCAACCGGTCCAATGGACGGTGATTTAGTTTATGACGGGACGGCAACTTCAAGGTTGGATACGGGATTGACCAACGGCGTAACTTATTTTTACGCGGCTTACGCCTACGACACGCACGGGAATTTTTCTTCGGGTTCTTTGGCTTCAGCTACCCCGTTAGCCGCTCTGCCTCCGCCACCCCAACCTCCCACCACCACGCCGCCGACTCCACCACAGCCACCCCAGCCCCCACAACCTCCTCAACCCCCGATTCCTCCGGTTGTCCCGCCGGTTACGCCGACCACGACTCCGCCGGTGCCGCCAAAACCACCCCTACAAATCATTTTGCACGCCCTTTATTACTCATCTAATGGAACCATCGCGCTGCAACCAAATGAGAATGGGATATACGGCGTTTTGGCCGGCTCATCAATCTTTGTTTACGTCCCAACGGCCAACCTCGGATCAACCCCGCAGATCGGCATTATGACGGTAGGCAGCCAATCCTATGCCTTGGTATTAAACGGCGACGGTACGGCTTACACCGGCACTTTCCTGGCTCCGACAGGCGGCCAATTCCTCGCTTATATCCAAGTCGTTTTCCAAAACGGGCAAATTAGCACGACTCAAGATACTTTCCAGATCCAACCAGTCGGCCAAATCTTCGAAGAACCTTTGGTTGGGCAACCAACCGTGAGCGTGCCTGACGCTACCGTCAAGCTTTACGAGAATAAAAATGGAAGCTGGGTACCTTGGAACTCATCTCCCTATGGGCAATCCAACCCCGTGACTTCTGGGCCTGATGGCAACTTTGTTTTCATGGTCCCGAACGGCGAATATTACGCGGAGGTCCAAAAGGATGGATATGGCATCGCTAAAACGCCACCCATCCAAGTCAATAACAACGTCTTTGGAACCAAAATACCTTTGATCCGGATTCCGAAACCGGTCCAAGCCACAACCACCTTTCCATTCGTTTCCAATGTTCCAGCACAAGCCGAGTACATAGCGCTCGTGACCAAGGAGATTCTAAGGCAGCCCGAGGTGGTCGAAGCGGTCAACGACTATGCCGCTCCAAGTTTGGTGGCTATTAGTTTGATAAACACATCGGCCGCCTTGCCGCTGTTCAACATCTTCTATTATCTTCAATTCCTTTTCACCCAACCATTCTTGCTTTTTGGACGTCGCAAAAAACAACGCTGGGGGACCGTCTACAACTCTTTATCAAAACAACCAATTGAATTCACGGTGGTCCGCCTAATCCACTTTGAAAGCAAACTCATTGTCCAAACCAGGGTGACCGACAAAAACGGTCGTTATGTGTTTTATCCAAAACCCGGGAACTATTTACTCGAAGCTGAAAAGCCTGGTTACACGTTCCCAACTCAATATCTGGCGGATCAAAAAGAGGACGGATCGTACGTTGGGCTTTACCATGGCGAAACCATCACCATCGAAAAAGATGATGTTATCGACATTAACGTTCCTTTGGATCCGGCAGCCAGCGTCGAAACGCCTAAAAAAGTCATTTACCAATACATTCTACGTAAGCTTCAACATCTCCTGGCTTTCTCCGGCGTCATCGTGGCTATCATTTCCCTCATCATCTCTCCTTCCTGGCTGATTGCCGCCATCCTGGCCGTCCAAATCTTCTTTTACCTGCTTTTCCGTAAGCTGGCTTTGCCATCCAAATCCAAACCCTGGGGCCAGGTCTATGATTCCAAGACGCGTAAGCCCATCCAGGGTGCCGTGGTCCGTATCTTTGACCGTAAGTTCAATAAGTTACTCGAAACCCAACTAACCGACGACCAAGGGCGTTATGGCTTCTTTGCCGACCAGAACACTTTCTACATAACCGTGGAAAAAGCCGGCTATCAAAAGTTCATCACTCAGGACATAGATCTGGTCAAAACCAAAAAAGACGCGGTCGTCGATTACAACATCCCACTCAAACTCATCAAGTAAAAAAAAGAGCCTCACGGCTCTCTTTTAAATTATTGTCTGATTGGCATTACTAGGTATCTGTAAGTCTTATCCTCGTCCGCCGGTAAAACCATCACGGGTGACATGGGGCTAATGACTGAGAGCCTCACCCTGTCAGTCCCAAGCGAATTCAAGCCGTCTGAGACGTATTTAAAGTTTAAAACAACTTGGTTTTCATCCCCTGAAACATCGCCCTTAATCACAGTCTTTGTCTTACCCGTTCCCTCATCTGATGATTCAACCGTACACTCGCTTTGCCCTGGAGCTAATTGAAGGTGCACGTCATTAATCTCCTTCCTAGAAAACAAACTAGCGGCTTTGACAGCCTTTAAGAGCTCCCCCCGGTCCAAGATCGCTTCTGACTTAAAATTAGAAGGAATAATGTTTTGGTAATCTGGGAAACTAGCCTCAATCAACCTAGTCGTCAATTCAACCGTGCCGTATGAGACGACTAATTGGTTGTCCGTAATACTCCAACCCACGTTTTCCGGCGGTTCAAGCTCATCTTTATATGATGAAAGGATACGGGCAATCTCAGCCATGGCTCGAGCCGGCACAATTATATTTGCCGTCCGGTTAGCCTCTTGGCAAGTAATTAACTTCTCAGCCAACCGATACGAATCCGTGGCCACAAACGCCGCCTTGCCAGGTTTATTACTTGGATTAAAGAAACAAGCCACACCTGAGAGCTCTGGCCTGGATTCAGACAAAGAAGCGGCAAAGACCACCTGGCCGATCGCCTGCCTAACCTCGCTAGCCTTCAATTGGAAAGTCGTATTCTTATTCAACTTAGGCAAAAGAGGAAACTCGCTGGCCATCATTCCCCTTAAAACCGTATCCTGGCCGTTAGACCTTACTTCTAAACCACTTTCCTTAAGCTCAAATTCAACTTTGCCTGATGGTAAAAGGGAAATGTAATCAAATAATAACTTGGCCGGAACGCTATATTCACCCTCCGTGTCGATTTTACCCCTAACCGTACAACTAATAGATATCTCCAAATTCGTGGCATGAAAATTTATTCCACCTTTCTCGGCTTTTATAAGGACATTGCCCAACACAGGAAGATTGATATTCTTTCCAGTCACATGACTCACGACCGACAGTCCTTGAACTAAATTTTCTTGAGTACAAGAGAATTGCATACTCCTTAATGGTTAACTCTTGGCTTATTGGTATTTAAGTAAATAAATATATATGAATAGTAGTGGTAGTAAGGCCTGTGACTGATTTGGATAAGGGGATTGCTGGGCTTAGTTTAAAGGATTTTTCGTGCACAGTCTTGTGTTTGGGTGGTGGATTCTTTTTAACCTTTTGTGGATTCTTTTTGTTGGTCGTATTTTTAGCCTCATTTCCTTAACCTCTAATCCACATGTTTAGGCATTCTGTGTCCCCATGTAGAGTTTTTCACGCATCAGGTTTAAGTCCCTTTGCAACTGCTCGTCTTTTTTAAGTAGTTCGGAAATTTTATTGCAGGCATGCATGGCTGTGGTGTGGTCGCGGCTGCCAATTTGCTTGCCAATAGCCGGGAAAGAGCACTTAGCCTCCTCGCGGAGTAGGTACATGGCCACTTGGCGGGGGAAGGCCAGGCGTTGCTCGCGGCTTTTGCCAAGTAATTCCTCCATTTTTATGTCGTAGTAGGACACAACGATCTCCAAAAGCTTGCGGGGCGTGATGGTCCGCTTGGGAATATTGGGCACAAAGCTCTGGAGAAGGTTTTGAACCGATTCCATGGTCGGTTCGGCACTCTTAAATTGATGGTAAGCGATGACTTTATTCAGGGCGCCCTCAAGTTCGCGCACGTTTGATTGGATGGTGCCCGCTATGTAGCGCAGAATATCCATGCTGAGGCGGTAATTCTTCTCGTTTGACTTGCCTTGGAGGATGGCCACGCGGGTTTCAAAGTCCGGGCTGGAGATATCGGCCGTCATGCCCCACTCCACGCGGGAAACAATCCTGGTTTCCAGGCCTTGGATGTCTTTTGCCGGCCGGTCAGAGGTGATTACGATCTGCTTGTTAAGTTGGTGGAGGGTATTGAAGGTATTAAAAAATTCCTCCTGGGTGCTGTCTTTGCCGGCGATGAATTGAATGTCGTCCAGGAGCAAAACGTCCAAATTCCGGTAAGTATCCTTGAATTCCTTGCCTCGGCCGCCCCGGACGGACTGGATAAAGTCATTCGTGAAGCGCTCGCAAGTTACATATAGCACCTTAGCATTGGGCTTTTCCTTCAAAACATGGTGTCCGATGGCTTGTAGAAGATGGGTTTTGCCCAAACCGGCCCCTCCAAAGATAAAAAGTGGGTTGTAAGTCACGCCCGGACTGGCCGAAACGGCTTGGGCCGACGCATGGGCCAACTCATTAGTCTTACCGACCACAAATGATTCAAAGGTATAGCGGGGATTGAGCCCAATTGAGCCTAAACCCTCGGATTTTCCTTCTTTTTGTTCCAGAGAGGGCTCTTCCAGGGTGGGTACGGGATAGCTTGATTCCATGCTTTCAGCGCTCGAAAAGCCTGGAATTGGGCTGGTGTTGCGGACCTCGACACGATAAGTGACTTCACGGACGCCGTTATTGGTGGCGTTGCGCAGTGAACGGACGATGGCCTCGTGATATTTCTTTTCCAGCCAAGCCTTTGTAAACGTATTTGGAACAGCGATGATAATTTTAGCGTTTTCAAAGGTTGATATGAATGTGTTTTTAAACCAAGTAGTGAAATTGGCCTTGGAAAGTGTAAGTTCAAGCTCCCCAAGCGCTGCTTGCCAAATTTCATTGGGATTCATAAAAAGGTCGCGTTAATCTGTAAATCTGTCCTACATATCAACAGTCACGCAAAGGTATGTCAAACCTGTGGATAAAACGTTGATACTTCTAGACCAAGTGTTATGAATTGAAAAAAATTACCTTTATTTATTATAAATTCCATAGTTTAAAATATAGATTCGGGGTGTAGAACATGTTAATATTATGTATGCAAATTATTTATGGTTAATGATCCAGTAAACTCTTCAGGCAACCAAGAGTCAGAAGGCCAAAAAGCGGAGAGCTTAAGGCTAAAAGTGTTAAATAAAACCTTTGAATTATTGACCACGGCGCTCTCATTGGTGGCCGCCTTGGCTTGGAATGACGCTATTCAAAGTCTTTTTTCAAAGGTTTTTGGTAATGCTAGCTCAATTTGGGCTAAATTCGCTTATGCCCTACTCATAACGGCTCTTGTAGTATGGCTGGGAATCAAGGCCGCGCAGACCCAAAAGCTCCTAACCCGTTTCACGGGAGTAAAAAATAACTAAGTACTTATTAATCTCCTAATTGTTCTATGCCAAACAGCAAAGTGTTCCTTGCCAGTATCGGCCTAGTGGCCCTGGCTTTAATCATCTTTTTGGGCGTTAAAACCAGAAACGCCTGGCAAGAGTATTATTACATCGGCAAATCCGGCCGCGACACCATTACCTTGGATGGCCAAGGCAAGGTGACGGCCAAGCCCGATGTGGCCACTGTCCAGCTCGGGGTCGTAACCGAAGGAACGACCGTTAAGGACATACAGCAGAAGAATACGGATAAAATGAATGCCATAATTGCTGCTTTAAAAGACATGGGCATAAAGGCGGATGATATCCAAACCCAAAATTATAACTTGAGTCCCAGATATGATTGGAGTGATGGCAATCAAAAACTGATCGGCTACACCATCAATCAGAACGTGAGTGTTAAAGTCCGCGATTTGGATAAGGCCGGCGATGTGGTGGCCAAAGGCGGTGAGTTGGGTGCCAACCAGATCGGCGGCGTACAGTTCGTGATCGACGATCCGAATGCCTTGGAGGCCCAGGCAAGGGAAAAGGCCATCACGGATGCCCAGCAAAAAGCGGAAATGCTGGCCAAAAAGCTCGGTCTGAACGTGGTTCGCGTTGTTTCGTTCTCGGAAAGCCAAGGCGGCTACTACCCGCCGCAACCTTATTTGGCCATGGGCAGGGCTGAAATGGCTAAAGACGTGGCATCATCCGCTCCGTCCATTGAACCGGGCTCCCAAGATGTTATTTCAAACGTCAGCGTGACCTTTGAGGTCCGCTAGGCTTGCCAAATAAGCTAAAAACAGTTATCCTGGCCGCCATATGCCAAAGAGAACTTATCAGCCCAAGAAGCGTAGGCACATGAAGGTGCACGGTTTCCGTGCCAGAATGGCCAACAAGGGCGGGCGCAAGACCTTGTCTCGCCGCCGAAAGACCGGACGCAAGCAGCTCGTAGTCAAACGGGCTCGCTAAACCAAGATGAGATATACTGTAGAGACGCCCCATCGGGCGTCTCTACTCTAATATATGCTGCCCAGCACTCAACGCCTCAAAAAAACCAAGGATTTCGCGCTCATGGCCACCAAAGGCCGTTCGATTTTTGGGCCACTGGCGACTTTGCGCGTGCGTCTGGATAGTAAAGTGCCCAAGGATCAACCCTCTAAAATTGGTTTTATCGTTTCCACGAAAGTTTTTAAGCGCGCCGTTAAAAGAAATCTGGCCAAACGGCGTTTTCGCTCGGCTATGCGTGAGCTTTTGCCGATAATCCCGCCGGGTTATCATCTGCTTTTTATATTAAAACCAGAGACCTTGACTGAAGATTACGAAACTATTAAACAAGAAATTACGCGATTGGTCGGCAAGATCCCGGAGACAATGTCCAAGCCGCTTAGGCTTTCTCCGCGGGCCAAACATGAGATGGGAAAAGGCAAAATCGCCGTAGGGTCGCGTTTCGTCAAGCCGAAAAACACCAAATGACTTTTGTTGGTAGGGTGATTTTACTGCCACGCCGAGCCGTCGGCGCCGTTATTAAGTTATATCAAAAAACCCTTTCGCCCGATCACGGTCCTTTGCGTGGTTATTATCCCTTTGGCGCTTGCAAATACCATCCGACTTGCAGCGAGTATGGCTATCAAGCGGTCATGAAGTACGGAGTTTTGCGAGGCGTGCCCAAATCCATTTGGAGAATTTTGAGATGCAACCCCTGGAGCAGGGGAGGTTACGACCCGGTTTAAATAAAAAGAGCCCGTTGGCACGCGCCTTCGGGCTAGAAGAGCGGATGGGTATTCCGCCAGATGATGGCGTCGCGTTCGGGACCGACGCCAACGCCGATGACCGGCTTGCCCACGGAGTTCTCGATGAGATTGATGTAGGCCTGTGCCGCCGCCGGCAGGTCATCGTAGCAACGGCACTTGTCTATGGGCTGGCTCCAGCTATCCACCTCGATGAATTGAGGTTTGATGTTGGCCAGTGTTTCGTTGCTGCTCAGGGTGGCGAACGTAGGAACGCGCAGTCCAGTGGACTTGTAGAGATATCCCACGCATACGGGGATCGAGTGGAGTCCGGAAAGCAGGTCGAGCTTGGTGATGATCAAGCTGTTCAGCCCGCCGCGTCGGCAGGCGAACCGCAGAAGAGGCAGATCCAGGGCGCCCACGCGCCGCGGCCGACCGGTGACAGATCCGAATTCCTTGCCGCGGTCCTGCATCAAGCGCGACCACTCGTTGTCCATCTCGCTCGGCATGACTCCTCCGCCCACCCGGGTAACATAGGCTTTGGCAATGCCGGCCGTGTGCTTGAGGACCGGCGGGTAAATGCCGAAGCTCTTACTGAACCCCGCCTGGGTGGAGTTGGAGGCCGTGTTGTCCGGGCGGGATCCTTGGTCCTCATCGAGCATGATGCCTTGGGCTCCTTCGGCCAGGATGTTGCATCCTGGTTTTTCGAGGAGCTCTTCCACCATCTCTCGCGTATCGCCCAGGTACTCCTTGAGTCCGCTGAACTTTTTGGCCCAAGCCACAATCTCATCGAAATCCATCGGTTCGTCTCCGCCAAATCTCACTTCGCCGGCCAGATCGGCATACAGGTTGCCTCTATCAAGAGCCCGCCTGATCGCCTGTTCCGATTCCAAGTCGCGCAATCGGAACTCCCGGCGCGCCTTGTGTGATTCGTAGCAAGGCCCGATCCCATTCTTGGTCGTTCCGATCGCGTGGCAACCCCGCTCATTTTCCCGCCCCTCGTCGATCTGCTTGAACAAGGGGAGTACAACCATGGCGTCGTTGTCCAGAAGTACCGCCGAACCGGCCTCTTTGGAGATCCGCAGCTCGCGAACCAGGACTTCCGGATCGCAGACAACGTATGGCCCCACGATGTTGAGCTTCTTCGGGTAAAGAATACCCGATGGAAGCAAGCGCAGGGTCACCGGTTTCCCGTTAACCACGAGAGTGTGTCCGGCATTGGCTCCGCCGCCAAACCGCAAAACCACGTCCACGGATTGGGCGAGGTGGTCAACAACCTTGCCTTTGCCCTCATCACCCCATTGAGCTCCAACAATCACGATGACCGGCATGGGTTCACCCCTTTCTTTGGGTAAAATGTTATGGAACCGGCTTAATCCTATGAGTTGGCGGGTAAAACGTCAAGAATTGACAGTTAATCAGGTTTCCCGTCAAATATAGCCACTCTAACGGAAGAAAGGGGTGAGAAATGCTCACTGACAATCTGCGTGAATGCCTGACGTTCGATGACGTCCTGCTGGAACCCGCTTATAGCGAGATCCTGCCGCGCGATACGGATGTGAGCACTAGGCTCACGACCCGTATCACACTCAACATACCCTTCATGTCGGCTGCCATGGATTCTGTCACCGAGTCGCGCATGGCCATTGCTATGGCGCGCAACGGCGGGATCGGCGTGATCCACAAGAATCTCTCTCCGGCTGATCAAGCCCGCGAAGTGGAAAAGGTGAAGCGCGCCGAAAGCGGCATGGTCATGGATCCGGTTACTATCCGGCCTGATGAGAAGATCTGGAGGGCGCGAGAGCTTATGGATAGTCGCAATGTTTCAGGCCTACCGGTCCGCACTTCAGACAGGAAGCTGGTCGGAATCCTGACAGCCCGCGATCTGAGGTTCGAGACCAACCTGGACAAGCCCGTTCATATGCTCATGACGCCGAGCGATAAGCTGGTCACGGCTAAGCTAGGCGTTACGATGGACGAGGCCCGCGAGCTGCTGCACAGGCATCGCATCGAGAAGCTGCTCATCTTGGATGAGCAAGGATCGCTCGTCGGCCTGATTACGGTCAAGGACCTCCAGAAAGCCGAGCGACACCCGAATGCCGTCAAGGACGAACATGGGCGCTTGCGAGTCGCGGCGGCCATTGGTCCGGGTGCTGACCGCGAAGAGCGGGCTGGATCTTTGGTGAGGTCTGGAGTGGATGTGATTGTAGTTGATACTGCACATGGGCATTCCAAGGGTGTGATCGATACGGTCAAGTATCTGCGTGGCATGTATCCCGACCTGCCGGTTATCGCCGGCAACATCGCAACAGCCGAAGCCGCGAGTGCCCTGATCGACGCTGGAGCCTCAGCTATCAAGGTTGGCATGGGGCCGGGCAGCATTTGCACCACGCGCATTGTGAGTGGCATGGGCGTACCACAAATTACGGCCGTCAAGGATTGTGCCGCCGTTGCCAAGAGACATAACGTTCCGGTCATCGCTGATGGCGGCATCAAGTTTTCGGGCGACGCAGCCAAAGCCATTGCGGCCGGAGCGGATGTGGTCATGATGGGCTCGTTGTTAGCTGGCACTGACGAAGCGCCTGGAGAGATGGTCCTGTACCAAGGCCGCAGCTACAAGGTTTACCGCGGCATGGGATCACTGGGCGCCATGAAAAAGGGCAGCAAGGATCGGTATGGCCAAGCTGGCGTTGACGACAGCAAGCTGGTGCCCGAAGGCGTGGAGGGCAGGGTGCCTTACCGCGGCTCGGTCGGTGCTATCCTCGACCAAATGGTGGGAGGGTTGCGGAGCGGCATGGGATATACGGGATGCAGAACGATAGTCGAGTTTAAAGCAGAGACGAAGTTCATCCGCATCACGGCGCAAGGTCTGCGTGAAAGCCATGTCCACGGCGTAGCAATTACTGAAGAGCCGCCCAACTATCGGCAGGGCGGCTGACCTAACCTCGTTCAGCTTGAACGGGGTTTTTTTTATTTTGACTCGGGGCTTCTGAGTGTTCCGCTTGGGGTCGTTGTCTCAGGATCCCTGACAGTTGGTATATCCTCTAAAGTCCGCTCAGGTTCTTCCAGCGTCTCCGGTTCCAAAGCCGCGCTTTCTAAGGTCGGGGCGTTTGGATCGGGTTTTCGTTCAGGTTCTTTTAAGGTTTCGGGCGCTGCCTCTAGTGGCATGGCTTCGGGATTCATAAAAATTTATGAAAAATATTAATAAGCAGGATTATACCTTAGGTGGGTTAGGGACTTCCAGGGTTTTTTGTTTGCTGCCCATGCCTTTTAGGATTTCGACTTCACTCGGCGCGCAATCGCAAAGTTCGGCCATGAGCCGGATGAGCTCTTCGTTGGCCCGGCCTTCGATCGGCGGAGCCGCGATTCTGACTTTTAAAGTCTGCCCTTCCCAGCCTACAGCTTCGGACTGCTTGGCATTTGGCACGATGCGAACTAAGAGCTTCATGGTTTTGGTTGCTGGAACCTCTCAAAAGCGCGGAGCACTTCGAGCGGAATGGCAAACACGACCGTGTTGGATTGGTCGGATGAGAGATCGTTCAGAGTGTGCAGGGTGCGGAGATGCAAGGCGCCGTTCGAGCTGGAAAGGATGGTGGCTGCTTGCGCGAGATTGTCCGCAGCCTTTAACTCACCTTCGGATTTGATGATGACGGCGCGCTTCTCGCGTTCGGCCTCAGCCTGCTTGGCGATGGTGCGCACCATGTCTTCGGGTAATGAAATATCTTTCAGTTCCACGCTGCCGACCTCGACGCCCCAAGCGACCGTGTGCGTCGCGATGGTGTTCTTGATACGTTGGGCCGCTTCCTCTCGATTCGAGAGCAATTCGTCCAGCGAAAGTTCGCCGCAAACATTGCGCATCGTCGTCTGGGCGAGTTGCGAAACGGCGTTGATGACGTTTTCAACCTCGAGCCAAGCCCTGGCAGCTTCGGCAATCCGGTAATAAATGACTGCGTTGATTTTGCATGAGATGTTATCTTTGGTAATCGTCTCTTGGTAAGGGACTTCCACGGCTTTGATGCGGATGTCGATCTTGTGCATCGATTCGATGACCGGCAAAACAATGCGCCAGCCCGGGTCGATTAGGCGGACGAACCGGCCGAGGCGCAGTTTGACGCCTCTTTCGTATTGGTTAACCTGGCGGATGGACGCCACAATGATGACGGCAATCAGGATAAGAAGATAGTAATACATATGCCACTACGGTATCAGACGCCGCCAGCCAGTCAAGCCGGGCTTTGACCGCTTGGCCTGGTAGCATTAGACTACCGCCATATGCAGGAAGTGGTTTTAATCCACGGTTGGCTTTCCGGTCCCAGGCACCACTGGTTCCCTTGGCTTAAAAAAGAGCTGGCGAGCCGAGGGTACAAGGTCCTGACCCCCGTCATGCCCAACCCCGTCCATCCCGAAAAAGATGAATGGGTGGCTAAACTTAAACAGTCACTTAAAGGCAAGGATCCCAAAAAAACTATCCTAATAGGTCACTCTTTAGGCACGCCGACCATCTTATATACTCTTAAGGATCATAAAGGCCCAAGTTTTTCGCGAGTAGTACTGGTCTCTGGTTTTGCCCGCAGCATCCCACATTTAAAATTGGTTTCTAAGGGTTTTGACATGCATTTCGACATGGACGAGATCAAGTCCAAGGCGGATCAATGGACGGTTATCCATGGAGACAACGATTCCATTGTGCCCTTTAGAGAAGGGGAGTGGTTAGCCAACCGCTTGGGCGTGGATTTGATCATCGAAAAAGACGGAGGGCATTTGATCCAATATAAAGGAGTATTTAAATTGGAGAGTGTCTTAAAGGCCATCGCGGCTGACGATCCGCTCTCAGCTGAACTAAAAGAGAATATTAAGCCACTTGAAGGTAAGTTTCTCAAACTCGAAAGCGCTTTGCGCGAGGTTCTGAAATTAAAGGCTAAATGACTTCGAGCACGGCCGTTTTGAGATAACGGCCTTCGGGGAAAGCGAGGCGTTCGGCGTGGTCGATGGGTTGGGAAATCCATCGCAAAACGCGGACGTCTTTTTGGGCATGGCCGGCCGCCAGCCTAAGCATGTTCCTAAAGTCTTCGGGCGTGACCCGGCCTGAGCAGGATGAGGTGACGAGAATTCCACCCGAGCCAAGCTGCTGCAGGCAATCCGCGTTTAAATCAGTATAAGCTTTGATGGCTTGGGGCATGTGCTTTTCCGATTTGGCGAAGGCCGGCGGGTCGCATACGATTAAATCGTACGGAGAACCGGGAATTTCCCTATCGCGCAGCAAATCCATGACGTTGGCTTCCAAAAACAGGAACTTATTCTCATCTTCGGGGTCGAGTTTATTTATCTCAAAATTTTTCTGGGCCGTTTCGAGCGCTTGGCGGGAAACATCGACCGTGGCCACGAAGATTGCGCCCCCCAAAGCGGCATGGACCGAAAAAGCCCCGGTATATCCAAAGAGATTTAAGACGCGTTTGCCGTTGGCGAGTTGACCGACGGCCAATCGCGCGTCTCGCTGGTCCAAAAAGAATCCGGTTTTTTGTCCGTGCAAAACATCCGCGTAAAAATCAATGCCATTTTCTTGAAAGACAACCGGCTCATCAATTTTTCCATGATGTATCTCAACCGGCTGATTGGTCAGACCTTCAAGTTTTCTGACGTCGAGATCTGAACGTTCAATAATGGCCGACGGTTTGAAAGTTTTTCTGATAGCCTCAATAATTTCGGCGCGGAGTTTATCCATGCCGGCCGTGTGCAGCTGAAAAACAAAAACATCGTCGTAACGATCCAAGATTAAACCAGGTATGCCATCAGCTTCGGCGTGGACTACGCGATAACCGGTCGTCTTTGGCAAACCCGATTTTTTAAAACCATCGAGTTCTTTAAACCGACTGACAAAGAAAGCAACGTCGATTTTTTCTTCTTGATCGCGGGTCAGCATCCTAACTCGGATGGACGTCAGTCCGTTCCAAGTTCCGAGTCCAAGATCGCGTCCCTTACCATCTTTAACTTTGACGATCTGGCCGTTTTCGCCTTGGATATCGCGATCAATTGCGTTGGAAAAAATCCAAGGATGACCGGCTAATATCGGGATTTCCTTGCCTGGCTTTAGCCAAATTTCATTAATCTGATTCATGGCGGCATCTTACAATGGAGCTCGGCAATCGTCCATCTTTGGAGGTTGACTTTTTGCGTCCAAGTGCTAGGTTTGGTTTGCGAAGGAGGACGCGATGAAAACCGAACCTAATACGGCCGACGACCAGACTTTGGCATATCCCGCTTATATCTGTTGGGAATATGTTTATCCAGACGGGCAGACATCCCACGGAGCCTGTCAGGTAGCCGATGAGAGCGTATGGATGGCTGTGACCTCGCTTCTTGAATACGAGGCGGGAATTCCGGACCATCAAGGCAAGCTGACAGTTTTGAAGCCTTACTGGCTTATGCAGCAGGGGGAGCTCAAGTATTGCCCCACGCATGGCCCTCGACGGGATTATAAGTACTGCACGGATTGTGGCCAGCCTTCACCCGACTTGCCGGTCATACGGCTCCCCGTGGCAGCGCACTTTTGTCCCGAGCATGGCGATCAGGGCGAGAGCTCTTTTTGCGGAGAATGCGGACGCAAGCTGCCGCTAAGCATCCGCGAGGCCCTCTGATATCTCTGTCCTCCTGGCATCGCAAGATGCTTTTTTGTTAGGTGTTTCTTGGTGCTTGACGATTAAAATAACAAAGCTTAATATTGGTTACATGCGGAATAACTCATTTAGCTTTGCCTTCTTTACCCCTTGATCGGGTGAGGTTTGGTTGCTGAAAGTTTTCTGCAAAAATGCCTCACCGGAGGCTATTTTTATTTCTGCCTATGGGCAGGGAGGTAATCATGAAAGGTAAGGTTGTCAGGTCGGGCCATGATCTCGTGCAAGTTCCTTCGCAAAAGGGAAAGCAGAAGTGTTTTGCCACGGATTGCGATGCCAATACCGATTGCCGGATGGTCATCAACTCCGACGGAGTCATGAACGAACTTCCGGCTTGCCCGGAGCATGGGGGCAAGGCAGTGGATGAAGAAAGGCTTGACGGTTAGGGCTGGTATCACTAACATAGCCCGGCTTCTAACCTCGGAAGGAGTGCGCGATGTTTGGGAAAGATCCTATCATCCACCTGCATCAGATCACGGGATATGAGGACGTCAAAGTCCTGCCGGCCGCTCGTTACTTGGAGCGCTCGCTCCTCCTCGGAGGCCGGGTGTACGTCAACAACCAGACGGATCTGACCTGCTTGCCATGGCTCGAGGAAGTTGGACTCGCGCCGGAGCGCGTCATTCGCGTGCCGAACGAATGCATGTTCACCGGCTTGCGGGATGATCCGGCCCTCATGGCCGAATTGCGCGAAGCGATCGCGCACGGAGCGCGCCTCATGTTTTTCCGTCCGACCCAGTTGGCGGTGGAGTTCATCAAAGGAGCCGGTCTCACTTGGGACCAAACCGCTTCCTGCGATCCGGACGTCGCGGACCATATCGGGCTTAAGGATTGCCTGCGACTAATAGCCGAGAAGCTTGGCCTCGAAAGGAGCTTCCCGCCCTACGCCCTCCTGCGCTCCGACTGGAGCATGGCTGAGCTGAACGTGGCGATTGCCGCCGTGCGCAAAAACTCAAGCGATTTGGGCATGAGCGGCGTGGTAGTCAAGCGGACCGATCTGGTTAGCGGGGAGGGCATGGGCATTGTCGGCTCCCACGATTTCCGGAACTTCATCGAGCGGCAGCGGCGCCACCCGCTCATCGTCGAAGCCGAGATCCTGCCCCACACGTCCATTTCAAACCAATGGTGTGTCGTGAACGGCGATCTGGTATACGCGGGCACCACACGCCAGATCATGGATGGGTTTGACCGGCAAGGCGACGTGATCGCCTCGGATGATGGGGTTCTTCCTGGAGCGGTCGTGGAGAAACTCCGCCGCTTGGCCGAGCCGTTCGCGCGTTACGCCGTGGAGCTTGGTTACAATGGAGTGATCGGTTTTGACGCCGTATGGCACGAGGACAAGAACCTCGTGTTCCTGACCGAAGCCAACGCGCGCGTCACGGCCGCTACCTATCCCTTCGGAGTGGCTAAGCGCCTGGGTTACAAGGATTGGGCCATCGCCTCCAAGACGATGATTCCTGCTCCGTGGATCGAGACTTTCAACTCCGTCCGGGGACGCCTTGGAAACTCGCTCCTCTTCAACCCGAGGAGGCAGTGCGGCGTTGTTCCTTACATGACCGGGGCCTTGTCACACCCCACCTTGAGACGCATGGGATTGATGGCCATCGCCAACGATTCCCGCCGGGCCGAGCAGACGCTGGCTGAGGCCGAGAAACGCCTCACTTCGTGACTGACTTCAAGACATGCGCGGTCTGCGCATGACGCGGCAGCCTGACTTAGGCTGTTTTTTTATTTGACTGCAACGGTTGACAAGCCGGTAATTTTATGAGAAGTAATCAGCGGGTAAAACAATCGGAAATAGGAGGTGAGCCATGGCTCTCTCGACAAACAAATCTGTCATCAGGGACATTCTCGTTTCCAAGCTCCCTGCTCGCGAGAAGTGCGCTCCCGAAGCCGCCGCCTTGCTGGGCCAGCTGTTCGCCATGTCGGAGCACTTCAATAAACAGGTTACTCCGGGTTACCTGAAGCTCCCGACGCCTGATCGCAGGAAGGCTTACACGGATCATCAGAACTATCAGTTGGCTGAAAAGCATTTCAAGGATTTGCTCGCCAGGCTGCGTGACCAACATCGGATCAACTTGCACGGCATCATGTGCACCACTATGGAGTTTTGCAGGTACTTCAGCGAGGCTTATGCCCTCAAGTACCCCGCTTGATTCCCACGGCTTTGGCACCCAAGGCGCTCGCCTCTAGGGTGCTATTTTTTTAAACCCGATTAAAAAAACGCCTTGCGGCGACATGGGGTTTATCTTTTTCATTCCACCAATCGCTTGATGGGATAAAAGAGGTTCCCGTCTATTGTGTCCCGACGGGGAGGGGAGAATCAGATTACTTCGTCATAGCGGGCACCGAAGATACGGGCGCCATTGATGCCCAACTTCTCCTTGAGGTTGGTTGCATCCAGGAAGGCAGCCAGGCATTTTTGCAGCAGTTCTGGGTCGCCTTTGACTTCGAAAATGAAACCCTGCCCGCAGCTATCGACGTGGTCGTTCCTAAATGATTCGCGCGGCCTCGGAAAGTCCCAAACGCGAAGTTGATTTCCGTATATCGTGAGGGTAATCGAGACTTTGTCGGTTTTGCGCCATCGCAACATGTCTGAACCGAATACATCTGTAAACTGCTCATTGGTTCCCTCAATCCAGACTTGAAGCATTTCAGCCGCCAGCTTGATCCGAGATTCGATGTCCAACCCTTCGAGAACGTTGGATATTCTGGCCTCGTTGTATCGTTCAAGGCCGTAACGGAGGTTGAACTGCTTAGCGGAAGCGATCTTGGCTTTCAGGGCGGTGATGTCGATCGTGTTGTTCATGGTTTCCTCGGTTTCTTGCAAAGGGCTGTTTGGATTAGCCGTTTGTTTTCCGGTCCTTAATCTTTAACTGAGCACTATACCAGGTTTTTATGATTCTGTCTAGAATAGAGGTACAATAAATCATAAGATAGGGAAGTTTATTATAAAATAAGGCTACAATAAGCCATAATTGATTTTATTGATGTTGTATGATATTATGAACACATTATGCTTTTAGAGCAGCTAGAATCCCTCGGGCTTAATAAAAGAGAAGCGCAGACTTATATAGCCGCGCTTGAGCTTGGGCCGGCCAGTATCCTGGAAATATCACGCAAAACCAAACAGAATAGGGCTCTTCTGTACCAGACGATAGAGGAGTTGAGAGCGAAAAAGCTGATGGTCGTTACGACGCAAGGCAAACGGAAGCTGTTCGCGGCAGAGCCGCCGGTAGTACTGAAAGGCATGTTGAAGGATAAGCTGGCGATCCTTGATGCCATTCTCCCGTCTTTGGTCGGATTGGATCGTAAGGGCAATATCAAACCGGTCTTGAAGTTCTATGAAGGTCTGGAGGGCATCAAGGATGTCTATAGGCCGTCAGCCTGTACCAAAGACAAGAGGATCGTCTCTTTCATAGGAGTCGAACAACTGAATTCGGCGAATCGCGCATTGCTGAATTTCTGGGAGACGGAATACGCGCCATTACGGAAAAGGAACGGTGTTTTCGCGGATGTCATAGTTCCGGATACGCCAGAGGGGCTAGAGTTCAAGAAAAAGGACGAAATGTTCTATAGAAAAACCAAGCTTGTCCCGGCTTCAAACTATAATTTCGAGAACGAGATAATGGTATACGAGGATTTAACTCTGATTTTCGTCTATTCCCTCAAGGAGCAATTTGCCATCAGCATACAAAGCCCTGCCATCGCCAATACTTTGAGGATGATCTGGAAGATAGCTTGGAACTCGGCCTATTAGTAAAGTAAAAGCCGCAGCTTTTGCTACGGCTTTTACGTGGTGTGCCCTGGTGGGGTCGAACCACCGACCTACAGCTTAGAAGGCTGTCGCTCTATCCAGCTGAGCTAAGGGCACATAATTGTTGCTAGTCTAAATCAAAAGATGAAAAAAAAGAAGCCCAGTAGGGCCGAGGTGGAGAGCGTGCATCAGGCGTCCTTGGGATGACGGAGAACCTGGGCACTGCCACGAACGATCAGACGTTTGGTGTCCGGATTGAGTGTGCAGCGCGCGGCAAAGTTCTCAGAGAACGGATCATCGTATTCGCCGTTCAGCGCTTTCTCGCGCCACTCTTCGAACGGGATGAAAACTACGCCCTTGATCGAATCCTCAACATTCTGGTGAGTCCCGGTGACCGGCGCTTTGACCATGTCGACCGCCAGGTAGTTCAAAGGGTCGCAGAGCGGTCCGTCATCCGTCACGCTTTTGCGCAGTGACCAGATTGTGGATTGGCTCGAAGGACGACAGCCCGTTTCTGAAATCATCTCAGAAATCAGCGTATCCAGCTTTTCGTTCTTCTTGGTACCGCCAGCACAATGCATATCCATCCAACGGCCCGCAGTCCGACGATACTCGCGTTGCATGACGACGTAGCCGTCTTGCGTAACGAGCAGGGCTCGCATCATCTCGTGGAAATGACGCATGAGAACGAACTGCGCTCCCTCCGTGACCTCGCCCGTCTTGGGATTGCGCCGTTTGGTGCGGTAGACGACATGCAGGTCGAAGGTCGTCCAGAGGACGTTGGCAACGCTCATGCACTGAACTTCGTAATCATTGTCGAGCGACCCCGTCTCCGAATCCAGATGATGAAGGACTTTTTCTGCCACGTGGGGTAGCAGATGTTGCCGCAAGTCTTGTTCCGTTGGGTCAATGAGCATTTGCGATTCACCGAGGTTCATGTGCGCACGCATGTGAGCACCATCCTTTCCGCTCGGCCGTAGGCGCGAGCTTGGCTTTATTATCAGGTTTCTGGCTGATTGTCAAGCCTCTTTGTACGACAAAAAATCACGGCAACGCCGTGAAGCGCTCCCTGCATTTGCCTAGTTTAGTCGCCCTCGTTTCCATTCCTCCTTTTGGAATGGAAAGCCTGATGCACCTCGCGCAACTGTTGGTTGGTGATGTGGGTGTAGATCTGCGTCGTGGTGATGGATGAGTGGCCAAGCATGGATTGCACGCTGCGTAAGTCCGCGCCGTTCATCAATAGGTCAGTCGCGAATGAGTGGCGCAAGCTGTGGGGCGAGACTTTTTTGGTGATGCCGGCCATCACGGCGTAACGATGAACGAGTCTCTCGATCGAGCGGGGAGTGAGCGGACCTGAATTTTCTTTTTCGTCGTTCTTGCCGCCGGCAGCGCGGTCGTGGCGGATGAACATGTAGGGCGAATCGTCATCCCGCATGTTCAAATACTCTTTTAACCAATGTCTGGCTTGATGCGAAATAAAAACCACGCGCACTTTGTCGCCTTTGCCGCGCACGGAAAACTCGTCGCGCTCAAGATTGACTTGATCCTTCTTCAAATTGGCGAGTTCTGAAACGCGCATGCCCGTTGAAAAGAATAGTTCCAGGATGGCGCGGTCGCGAGCCTGCAAAATACCCGTCTCGCCGGTTTTGGATGGGGCTTCGAGCAGGTTTTCCATGTCGGTCGATTCCAAAAAGACAGGTTCGCGCGATCCTTGTTTGGCTAACTCGATTTTTTCCGGGGCCATGGTTTTGACGTTGCGCCTGGCCAAATACTTTAAAAACGACCGCAAGGCTATCAAATGGTAGTTTTGCGTGTTTTTTTTCAGGACTCCGCGTTTGGGATCTTCCAATCGGTTGAGGTAAAGGCGGTATTTGAGGACGAGGTCGTCATCCACGTCTTGGGCATCCGGATCCTTGGCCCATTCGATGAACCTGTTCAGGTAAAACTCGTAATTCCGGATGGTCATCTGTGACCGGCCTTTCTCGACCTCGAGATATATCAGGAAATTTTTCAAATGCGAGCTGAGTTTCATATGGGTCGTTAAATATTTTACAGCAGCGTGCCTGGGATGACAAAAAATCCAAAAAGATACGTTTTTTGCGCGTTTTTTCTATTTATGATTTAGTACCGCCACAAAAGGAGGTTTCCAATGTCCCTTGCCAAATTCGATCCGAACGCTCCCGCTGATCCAAACGCCGGCATCTATGGGCTGCCGCATACGCTCGAGCAGAGCAAAGTCGTACTGATTCCTGTCCCGTTTGAAGTCACGACTTCTTACGGAGGAGGAACATCCATGGGTCCCATGGCCATCCGTAGCGCTAGCGCGCAAGTGGATCTTTATGATGGAGAAACCGGCAAGCCTTACTCTTCCGGTATCTTCATGATGGAGCAGGCTCCGAAAATCGTAAGCTCGAACAAGTCGGCCAGGGTCAGAGCCAAGCGCGTCATCAATGGGACGGTCGACGAAAATCACGACTTAGGCAAAGACCTCGAACGGGTTAATGCGGCCTGCGAGCAGATGAACGAAATAGTTCAGGAAACGACGACTGCCCTGCTCCAGAAACATAAGCTGGTCGGCGTCATCGGCGGTGACCACTCAGTGGCTTTCGGCTCAATCGAGGCCCACGCAAAACGCTATCATAAGATCGGAGTCTTGCACGTGGACGCGCACGCGGACTTACGCGAGGCCTACGAAGGGTTCGTCTGGTCACACGCCTCGGTTATGTACAACGTGCTTCATCGGATCGCGGATGTTAGAAAGTTGGTTCAGGTGGGTATCCGCGACTTCTGCGAGCAAGAAAAACGGGAAGCGGAAAAGTGGGGGAGGAGGGTAACTATGCTGCGCTTGAGTTCGAGTGGCTCGTGGCAGCATCTTTGCCAACGGCTTATCGAAGATCTTCCAGAACAGGTCTACATCTCTTTTGACATCGACGGGCTGGAGCCCAGCCTTTGTCCGCACACCGGAACTCCGGTTCCTGGGGGTTTGACTTGGCGCGAAGCCGAGGAGCTGCTCAGTATCGTAGCGGAGAATCGGGCCATCGTTGGCTTCGACCTTTGCGAAGTCGCCCCAGGAAAGAGTGATGAGTGGGACGCCAACGTCGGCGCGCGGATGCTCTACAAGCTCATTGGGTACACTCTGCTGTCACGGCACAAACACGGTTCTTCTCTGCCTCGGTAACGGGGCGTTTTTGTATCTGGGGTTGACAATTAAGGCTGATTTGACTATCCTAAGGCCACTAATTCAGTTACGCCTCCTGGGCTCACAAAGCTGGGGAGAGCGCGAAAAGATCTATGTTGGATCCTAAGAAAAAGCAGCAGATAATCGCCAAGTTTAAAGTCCACGCGACTGACACTGGTTCACCCCAGGTTCAGGTGGCCATCCTAACCGAGGAAATCAAGGACTTGACCGAGCACCTCCGCTCTCACAAAAAGGACTTCTCGTCACGCCGCGGTTTGATCAAGAAGGTGGGCGAACGCCGCCGCCTGATGAAATATCTGAAGCGCGAAGATTCCGGCGCTTACGACGAGTTGATGGCTAAACTCAAGATTTAAGAAGAAAAGATGCCCACCCGGGCATCTTTACATTTATATGGCGGGACGATAGCCTATAAAGACGGGTTTGATGGAGTTTAATAAGAGTAAAATTTTTTTTATGATCAAAAGACCTTCTCAACGCGTGGCCGTGCTGATCGACACGCAAAACATGTACCATTCGGCCAAGCATTTGTATGACGCCAAGCTTAATTTTCCCGCCATCGTGCGCGCCGCGACCGAAGACAGGCAACTGATCCGCGCCATTGCTTACGTGGCCAAGTCAAAAACCGGCGAGGAGCTGGCTTTCTTTGAGGCTTTGGTGGGCGGCGGCATCGAGTTGCGCGTCAAGGAAGTTTTGGAATTCTCGAGCGGCGTCAAAAAAGCCGATTGGGACGTTGGCATGGCCATCGACGCGGCCAAGCTCGCGCACAAAGTGGACGTCATGATCCTCATGACCGGCGACGGCGATTTCGTGCCCTGCGTGGAATACCTCCAAGCCAGGGGAGTGATCGTGGAAGTGGTGGCTTTTGGCGCTTCAACCAGTTCTGAATTGCGCGGGGCTTGCGATTCTTTCTTCGACATATCGAATGACGCCGACCAGTTCCTGATCCGCGGCGGAGCTCAAAGGCGCCGGTCGACGATTTCGTCCGAGCCGCCCTCTACGCGAGACGTGGTTCTGCCAACCGAACCCCGCCGCCGACCTCCGGCCAAGCGATCCAAATAATCAAAACGCCCTTCGGGGCGTTTTTGGTAAATAAAAAGCAGCAGTTAGGCTGCTGCGGTGGAAGGCGGGTCTGACCTGACCCGTTTGGGGTAGAGAAGGCGCCATTTGGCGGCGCTGATGAAATACGTACGACGCTCGCGGTCCGAGCGGGCGATGTGCATGAAACATACAACCTTGGCTCCGACCAGCTCAGATTTGAGGCGAAGTTTGGCCTCAATCAGGCAATCCAAGTTTTGGGTCAGGGTAAGGCCGAACATTCCAGCCATCCCGCATGGCGCGTGGGCGAAGAGCACCACGGTCTGGATCTTTTTCATGCGCATGGCGCTTCGGATGTGCTCGATCAGAACCCGGTCTTCACCGAGATGCGTGATCGGAGATTTCTCAGGGATCAGCAGAGCCCCGCCGTTCAGCTTGAGCTCGTGAATCCTGGAATCAATGGACTGATCCGGTTGCACGTCGTGATGGTCGCGATAGACCTTGTTCATATGACTGTAGATATCCGTCTGGTGATCGCAATCCCCGCAGACGACCTCGATGGCCCCATTCGCGAGATCGATGAGATGCGCGTCGATGCACTCGAGGAGGCCCATCCTCTTGTAGCGGAGATATTCTTTCTCCTCTTCTTCATTCAAGAATCCCATTGCGTTTCCTCCTCCGTAACGTTTTCTTCCGTAATGCGCTCCTGAGTTTCGGACTCCGCCCCGAGAAGCTCCTGCTTCTTGGGCGGATGGTCCGCTCGGTCGGCGATCACCGCCTTGAAAAAGAAACAGCCCTGATCCGTGTACCGCATGTTGCATCTCCTCCCGTTGGAAAGTGAAAGAACTCCATAAGCTAAGTAGCTTAAGGACGGATATTTAACATTGAAAATGCGCTTAAGTCAAGGGTGGCGAAATTCAAGCTCTCTCCGTTGACTAACTCATATATATGTGCCAAAATGGCCACGTCGTTACTTACTAACCAATTTGCCCTGAGACAGGGATCCGCAACGCAATTGGCGGATTGTGTATCAGGGTAAATAAATAAAAACGCGAAATTTGTAACGTGAAACGTCTGATTAGTCGTTTCGCGCTGCGCGTTTCATGTTTCACATCATATGGAAAAGAAAGAATATTCCATCGAATGGGGCGGAAGAACCCTCACGATTGGAGTTGATCTTTTGGCCCAGCAGGCCAACGGATCATGCACCGTGCGTTACGGCGACACGGTCGTTTTGTG
>JAQURS010000008.1 GCA_028715505.1 Patescibacteria group bacterium | reverse complement strand
AGAACAACATGTACGTGGTTGATGATTACGGCGCGGTTACTGACTTCGCTGATGCCACAACCACATCCATAACGCGTCAGTATCTTATTAGTCCCTCGCCGGTTAATACGCCTAAAGAAATTTACGTGATAACTTCGGTTACAACGACTTACGACAAAAACCAGACGTTTACGGATTCAACCATGGTCCGGAAGTGGCTGATTACCGCAAATAAGCTCAGGGACGCTGGAATTTGGTTTAAGGCCTTGGATATAGGCCTAGAGCCGTCTGAGTCCATATCAGTTATCCTAAAAGAGAATAAAAACGTTTTATTTGAGCTGGATGATACCCTGGATACCCAAATAGAGACCTTGAGAGCCTTTTTGGCCTCAAAACCGAAATTAGACCAGATCTACGAGTATATTGATGTCAGAGTACCCGGGAAAGTTTATTTTAAGTAAAAAATTTTAAATAATAAGCAGAGAAGCAGCTTTTACGATCACTATTAGTGTCGTAACAAGCTGCGTTATGTTATACGAATGCATAATGTAGCTGGCTTGCTTAATTAGCAGTTAAGCTAAAAAGCTCATTATGCTTCGTATAACATATATTGTGCGACGCCAGTTTATAGCCTTTAAACACGGCCTCTTTCTTTCCACACCCCTTCCCTCTTGCTCTATTTTTGACTTTTACCGCTTTGAGCGTCTGGTGACATTTGTGTGTTTTAGTTCCCTTTTAGAATTATTTTTAAAAAAATTTTTAAATATTTTTTTCTCTCGCTTACCTTAGTATTGTTTGATTTTCGTTATCCCACTTCTTTTTGACAGTCTCTCCCCCGATCCTTCGTATTAGTACTTATATGATGTATTACGGTTATTATCCTTATATGATGGGCGGATGGGGCTTATTTGGCGGAATAGCGATGTTTCTATTCTGGGTTTTAGTTATCGTTTTAATTATCGCTTTGCTTCGCGGCAGCCGATTTCGACGCTGGGAATATATGCAAAGGCATTATCATGGCCAGGCTGATCAGGGTAAGGCTTTGGATATCTTGAATGAACGCTATGCTAAAGGCGAAATCAGCAAAGAAGAATACGAAGCCAAGAAGAACGATATAACCAAGTAAACCGTTCAAATTTCGGTTATAGCTGACTTATCGGCCAGTTTTTGATATTATTTAAAAATGACAATGGAAGCATTTCCAAGCTCGAGAGATATTAATAAGGTGGCCGTCGCGGGTTTAGACGCGATTTTTGATAAATATACTAAGTACGATGAGGTGTCAGAAGAGCTTCCGATTTCTCCCGGGTTAGATAAGACTCTCAAACATTTCGTAGAGGAAGCGATACCTCGCGATCCGGAAAATCCGGAAGACTATAGGCAGAAGATGCGACTCGTCTCAATGGGGGGCGAGAATTTGGTTTTGATGTTTGAAGGCCAAAAACATAGGCAAACGGTTTATAAAATTAATTATCGTGAAGCTTATTTGAACAGAAAACTTCTTGCGCGTGATAAAAATTCGGTAAAAGCCGAGTTGGAAGCCATGGTCGCTCCAGTCAACCAGAAGATCTCTAAAGCCAGGCAATATTTCGGTTCCGAAGCAGTCGTACCTCAGAGATGCATGGTTAGAGAGCTGCCCGTGAATAATGAAATCGCTTCAAACCTTGTTCCTAGCTGGGTTGACCAAGGTGACTTACCCAAAGAAATTCCCGTTATTGTGACCGTCCAAAGGCGCATGGAAATCCCTTCTGCGGACACGGTCTCTATTAATGGCACATACCCAGAAAAATTCTTAATTTACGGTAAGCGGAACGATACCGAAACTTACAAGCTGGCGTATGGTTATATGTTGGAAGATATGGAGGACGAAAGCCGAGAGCGCTTTATGGATTGGGTAATTTTAGATCAATATCCAGGCTTGGTGCCAATAGTTGATTTGATGCAAAGGGATGAAAGGTTTAAAGAGGCTTTACGTGAGGCGGTAGCTAAAATGGTTCGTTTTTCCAATGAGACGGGTATTCTTTTGGAACTGGCGGGAAAGAATAACATCGCCATGGTCAAGACGGGTGATTTCATGGCCCTGGAAGATGAATTAGAATGGAAATTGATAATGCCGGATATAATCACTCCGTCTTTGAATATGACCTTGGAGGATTTAACCAAAAAATGCGAAATGTTGGTTGAGAATGGAGGCTTGTCCATGATGCAGATGGAGCTGGCTTTAAATGAATTGAATTCAGTTCGTTTCGTGAATTTCCTGGCCAAGCTGACGGGCGTAAGGGATCGGATTAAGGCTGATGTTTTAAAGAAATTGAACGGTCAAGCCTGGCTTGATCTTTTCCTTTCAAAATCCGTGTCTCGAGCGGCCTGACATTGACACGAGCCCGCGATTAATTGAATATAGGCGGGGTTTTTGGATGTAAACGGAGGAGATCATGATCCCATCAAATTCATACGGTGAGGATTTTGCCCTATTTGTCGTAAACGTGTTTTCAACGAGGTCACTCGCTTTTTACAGGTATGACGTTGGGAAGCTCATGCTTTTGCTCCGCAAGTACGAACAAGCAGGCGAGAGCGAATGGTACGCCGCGCGGCTTGATCCCCTTTCCAGCTATTGCGGTTACATGCTGGCTAAAATGGCTGAAAGGGCAGTTGATGGGCGAAGGCCAGAATGGCTCGAAGCTTTGGCCGGTTTCCTGGATTTACCTGGAGATGAGCATGTACAACAAAAGGACGCTTTCGCGAAAATCGTCCCAGAGGCTAGGCAATTGATCAAAAAGTACGGCCCTGATGCGCGCACTACGATTCCCCCACCTTCGGACGAGGCAAACTAACCTCGTCTTTTTTATACTGGCGGTTTGGGTTTCCAGATGTTTATGTCCCACCAGGCTTTGGCGCTGGCCAACCAGTCCCGGACGGTAAACCAAGCGATCTCCTTGTATGTATGCAGATCGGCCGAAACTCCCACGGATTGCACGCCCATGACGTTGCAGAGATATAAAGCCCTCGGCAGGTGAAAATTTTGGGTCACGAGGATGGCTTGGGAAATGTTATAGACGTTTTTAGCGCGCGAACAGCTTTCGTATGTTCTGTAGCCTTGGCCGTCGACCATAATATCCTTGGCCGGAATGCCGGCCTGAATCAGGTAGTTCTCCATGGCTTTGACCTCGTTCGACCGGAACTGACCATCATCTCCGGTTACCAGGATTTTTTCGCCTTTTTTATTTACGTAAAGGTCCGAGGCCACCTTTAGCCTATCAGCCAAAGCGTCAGAAGGCGTGCCGTCTTTCTTGATGGATCCTCCTAAGACGATAATCACCGGTTCGGGCGGGACGTTGCCTTGGTCGTAAATCGATTTGGCGTATTGCGACCTGACTTCGACTATTATGCCGACTGCAAAAACGGCCCAAAGCGCAAAAACGCCCAGGGTAATCCTGATGATCCGATTCCTAAGGCTCTTGCCCATCATTGCTCGATTATAACCCCTTCCCTGCCCTCAAGAACAGGCAGCTCTGGATTAGTTGATGAACCGGTAATGCGATAAATGTCTTTATCGATCTTCAAATATTCCTTGGAGCTCAAGTTATACTGGTTTACGGCCGTTTGGAGGTGGCTGCCTAAGCTCACGTGGCACTTCTCGTAGGCTGCAAGGTGCTTTTTAAGCTCGTCTACGCGCTTTTGGATCTCACGAGCCTCCTCTTCTATCTTCAAGGCGCGTAGGCCCTGTAAAACGGTTTGGAGATAAGCTAAGAAAGATGTTGGCGAGACGACTAGCACGTGGTGTTTGGAAGCCGCCCTTTGGATGATGTTTTCCGTTTCCTCCCCGACCACGCCGATCTTGTTGACCAACAAATCGTAATAAATTGCCTCATGAGGGATGAACATGAAGGCAAAGTCCATGGTTCCTTCGTTGGGCCGAATGTATTTGGACGTTTCCACCACTCTCTTTTTCAAATCATTAACGAACTCTTTTTCGAGTTTAACCCGTTCGGCGGGATTTTCTTCCACCGCCAAGCGGTTGTAGTTTTCCAGGCTGAATTTAGAATCAATCGGCACGATTTTATCCTTAACGAATACCACGGCGTCCACAATCTCCCCGTCGTTGAAACGGTATTGCATCTGGTAATTGTCGGGTGGCAAAACGTTTTTTAGGAGGTTTTCAAGAAAATATTCTCCCAAGACTCCCCTTTGTTTTGGGTTCTTCAGGATTTGCTGGAGCTTTTGAAGTTCGGTCGTTTCGCTTAACACTTGCCGGGATATCTCTTCGACCTTGGACATGTGGCCGGTAATGTCCTTGACGATGTTGGTTACCGACCGGTTTTGTTCCAGAAAGGCGCGGTTGGTCTCGTTCATCCGGCCGCCCAGTTCTTGTTGGAGCTGGGCCATCTGCTGCTGAATGAGCGTCAGGGCTTGCATATCGCCCGGCCCCGACGATTGCTTCTCTAAACCCGAGAGTTTGAGCCAGATGGCCGCCGCCAGCGCCAAGATGGCCAAAAAACCAATGATTATTAGGATTTCTTGAGTTCCCATAGTTGGTCAATCATACCTGCCGATCAAGGAACTTGACAAGGTTCTACTGTGTAATTATTCTCTTTTCCTATCACCATTCTGACCATATTTATAAAAATAAATCGCTCTTAAAGAGGAAAGTTCTATGACACCATTTCCATTTGTATTCGGGCCTTCGGACGACTGGGATCCCCAGGGTTACGCCAATGACGAGGAGGAACTCGAAGACGAATTGATGAAGGCCGGCATGAGTCTTAAAAATGAAGACGAGGAAGAGGATGAGACGAAAGTTGAGGAAGAAGTAGCTAAGGCGGAAGGAGAAAAAGACGACGAAGAGGATGAAGTCGAAGCGGAGGGATTTGAAGACACAACCCAAGACCCATTGGCCGCTTTGGATGACTTAGCGGACCAGATTAACCGCACCGAGCGCGAGACGCTTCGGTTCAAGGGGGATTTTGACGAATAAAGCCCGATTAAATCAAAAGAGCCGATGTTCGGCTCTTTTTGTTTATTAACTAGGTTTGATATTCATTAGTTGCCTGAATTCTACCCTTTTTTCCTCCCCCACCGGCAGAATGATAGGCGTAAGGTTTGAGAAAACGAATTTACCCGCAATTGCGATGCCTATCAGCCAGGCAAGCGTAGCCAAGGCCCAGGGCTTCATGTATTTGGACGTATAAGTCAGGGCCGTACCAAAACCGATAAACGGAAAAGCCATGGTTAAAACCCAATCGTTCCTATCCATGGCAGTCACCTCGGCATTCTTTGATAAATGCAGAACAACGGCCAAGCGAAGCACGATGGTATAAATAAGCAGGACCGCGAAGAATATAACGAGCCGGTTGCTTCCCAAGGCAAACAGGGCGTTGGTAACCGTGCTGGCGTCGGCTTTGGTCATCATGGAACGGGTGACTAAAGGCAGGGCCACGAAAAAGCCAAAAAGAGGCGCGAATAGCGTCCAAAAGGCCCATCTCTTCCAAATGCACCAATACCAGATTGTCGTCAGAGGATTAATTAGTAGGCAAATGGCCCAGATGAACCGTTGCCCCCAAGAAGCCCTAGGCGTCCTAGCCGCATGAATTAAAGCCCAGATCCAGAAGAAGGCTAAGGCGAGTAATGAGATGCCTAACAAAATATAAGCTATAAATAGCCAAGAACTGATAGCCGAAGGAATGATTAAGCCGGATAGTTTTAACATGTATTTTCGGCACCTATATTACCATGTGACGTGAGACATGTGAAACGTCCCTCCCTCGCCTTATTACTTGATGTCTACTATTTTTGTTCTTAATAATCCAATCCGTATCGGGCTTTAATCCCCTGTTGAATATAATGTTTGTTCATTTTCATTTCAGTCACCAAGTCTGCCATTTCGATGAATGACTTTGGGGCGTTGCGGCCGGTAATGGCGATTTCCAGATTTTTGGGGCAGTCTCTCAGTATTTCCAAAGCTTTATCCTCATCGACGATTCCCAGTGAAACGGCGACATTTAATTCATCCAAGACTATCAGGCTGTATTTATCTTGGTTAAAAACGTCTTTTATAATCTGCAATCCTCTCTCCCCTTCCTGCCTATCTTCTTCCGTTACGCCAAACCTAAACCGACCATCTTCCATCCTGTCCAACCCCGTGCTGAACATGTCGACTTCAGGGAATCGCTCGGCAAAGATTTTACGCTCCGAATAATGTTTGCCACCCTTATCAAACTGCACGTAAGCGACTTTCATGCCGCAAGCCACGGCCCGTAGAATCAGGCCCAAAGCGGCCGTGGTTTTGCCTTTGCCGTCGCCCGTGTAGATTTGAATCATATTAGCTGCATCCGCTCGTGGCGCCGCAGTTCAAACATTTGTAACAAGCGCCGTTCCTAACCATCATTGAGCCGCAAGTATCGCAAGCCGGCGCGTCGGATTGGTTGTCGAAAGTCGAAGTTAGGCCACTGGTCTTTGCTTCTTTAGCGTCCAATAGGCTGGGCTGTTGGGGTTCGGCCGGAGCCGAGTAGCCTTGGTCTTTGGGCACTTCGTCGATATGCAATTCGGCGGTGGCGGACGTGTCGACGTTGATGCCAATGGCGCGGCGTTCTTCCGGAGTCAGGAACTTAAGGCCCAACCAGCGGAAGATGTAATCGATGATGGATTTGGCCACGCGGATGTTTGGGTTGGCGGTGAAGCCGGAGGGTTCAAAGCGCACGTGGGCGAATTTGTTGACGAGAATTTTTAGCGGCACGCCGTATTGCAGGCCGATTGAGACTGAAGTGCTGAAGACATCCAGCAAACCCGAAAGGATGCTCCCCTCCTTTGACATGGTCACGAAGATCTCGCCGGGCGCGCCATCGTCGTACAAGCCGACGGTTATAAAGCCCTTATGCGGTCCGATTTGGAACTTGTGAGTGATGGAACGCCTCTCGTCGGGTAAACGCCGCCTCCTGGGGGCGTAAGACTGGTTTAAATTGACGATGGGAGCGGCCACGGGCTCGATTTTGGGTTGGGGCGCCGGTTCTTGGGCCTTGGGCGCTTCCTTGGCTTTGGATTCCGTTTTGGAGGTCGTCAGAGGTTGAGCCAGCTTGCAGCCGTCGCGGTAAATGGCCACGGCTTTGAGACCGAGCCTCCAGCCTTCCGAATAAACGTTCATGACGTCTTCGACCGTGCTGTTGGTGGGAAGGTTGACGGTCTTGGAAATGGCGCCGGAAAGGAAAGGTTGAACCGCGCCCATCATCCGGAGGTGTCCCATATAATGGATCGAGCGGGTGCCGTTGGCGGCTTTGAAGGCGCAATCGAACACAGGCAAATGTTCCTCGTGCAAATGCGGGGCGCCTTCGATCGTGTCGTGCTTGTCGATCCAGTCGATGATGTCGCGGATTTGTTGCTCAGTATAATTCAACTTTCTCAAAGCCTCGGGGACGGTGCTGTTCACGATTTTAATCATGCCGCCGCCGACCAGCCACTTGTATTTGACCAGGGCGATGTCGGGTTCCACGCCGGTCGTGTCGCAATCCATAAGGAAGGCGATGGTGCCGGTCGGGGCGAGAACGGAAATTTGGGCGTTGCGGTAGCCGTACTTCTCTCCTTGCGCGATGGCTTCGTCCCAAGCCGATTTGGCTCTTTCCAAAACTTGGTGCGGTACGCCCGTGGTCGGAATCTTATAAGCCGCTTCACGGTGTTTGTGGATGACGCGCATCATGGGTTCGCGGTTGGCGGCAAAGCCTTCGAAAGGCCCCATCTTTTCTGCCAAACAGGCCGACTGCTCGTAACCGATGCCAGTCATGATCGAAGTCAGGGCTCCGGCCAAATTTCTCCCCTCTTCCGAGTCGTAAGGTTGACCATTACTCATGAGCAGGGCGCCCAAGTTAGCATAGCCGATGCCGAGCGAGCGGAAGACGTGAGAATTGTGTTCAATGGACGGCGTGGGATAAGACGAAGCGCCCACAATGATCTCTTGGGCCGTGATGATGATCCGGCAGATGTGTTCGTAAGCGGCCACGTCGAACTGCCCGTCACTCGTGCGGCATTTCATGAGGTTGATGGATGCCAGGTTGCAAGCCGTGTCGTTCAAAAACATGTATTCCGAGCAAGGATTGGAAGCGTAGATACGATCCGTGTTCGAGCAAGTATGCCAATCGTTAATGGTTGTGTCGTACTGCATGCCGGGATCGCCGCATTGCCAGGCCGCTTCGCTGATTTCGCGGAGCAAGTCGCGGGCTTTGAACTTTTCACTGGGTTCGCCGCTCGTCACGAACTTGGTCCAGAAATCGCCGTTCTGGTCGGCGGCCTGCATGAAGGCGTCGGTCACGCGCACGCTGTTGTTGGCGTTTTGGAAGAAGACGGAAGAATAAGCCTCGCCGTCCATTGATCCGTCGTAACCGGCATCAATCAGGGTGTGTGCTTTCTTTTCCTCTTTAGCTTTGCACCAGACGAATTCTTTAATATCCGGATGGTCGATGTCCAAAATGACCATCTTGGCCGCGCGGCGGGTTTTGCCTCCGCTCTTGATGACGCCCGCGAAAGCGTCGTAACCCCTCATAAACGAAACTGGACCGGAAGATTTGCCGGATGAGGCTGCCAGGTTCTCCTTAGACGATCTGAGTGTTGAGATGTTTGAGCCCGCGCCCGAACCGTATTTGAAGAGCATGCCTTCAGTCACGGCCAGCTGCAGGATGGAACGCATGTCGTCGGCCACCGAGTTGATAAAGCAGGCCGAGCATTGCGGAGTCGGGTTGACGCCCACGTTAAACCAAACCGGCGAATTGAAAGCAGCCCTCTGGTTGACCAGGATGGACGTCAGTTCCTCTTCGTATACGTCCGCGACCTCCGCCGATTGGAAATATCCGCCTACCCGGCCCCAGTTGGAAATGGTCTTGGCCACGCGATCCACCAGTTGGCGCATGGACGTTTCGCGTTCCGGCGTACTCAGCCGGCCGCGGAAATATTTGGAAACGATGATGTTGGTGGCGGTTTGGCTGTAGAATTTCGGAACCTCCACGCCTTTTTGCTCAAAAACGATTTTACCCTTTTCGTTGCTGATCACGGCGTCTCGCTGGTCCCACTCCAGCTCGTCGTAAGGATGGATGCCTTCGGTCGTGAAGAAGCGATGGAATTTAAGCCCTTGGCCGTAGCGCGGTTCCTGGCTTTGGACGCTCAGCTGCAACCGATAAAGAAAATAAGCCCGGGCCACTTGCGGGTAATTCAGGTCGATCAGGGCGGCGCCAATCGCTTCGCGCACGTGTTCAGTCCCAGGCACGGTGTGGCCGTCAAAGCGTTCGGTTAATTTATGGATAACGTATTCCACCACGCGGTTGATGATCTTCGTCTCTTTTTCGACTTTGAAACCAGCCGTCCTAAAAGCCTCGCGCACGCTGGCTTTCATCTTTTCCGGTTGGAAGCGGTCCATCCGGCCGTCGCGGCGTCTAATGGACTTTAAAGTCTTCAGATAAGCCATGATGGCTTCCGTATTAAGGTTGGCGTCCAAAATTCTCTCCGAGTTGGCTTTGCCAACCGAAGAATTGGCCTGTGGGCACATAGGGTGGTGGGATAAATTTTGTTATTCCGGTGCCGACTCGTGTTTTTTTTATCCCACTTTGAAAGTGGGATAAGCGCGTTTAAACACATCCTCTCTTTTGGGAGAGCGTTGTGGTCACCGGTGACCACAACATCTTGTGGTCTAAACGAGATTATACCACAAGATGTTGGGGAGGACTTTTGTCCTGGGGATAAGCGATTTTAGACCAAGTTTTACAAGCCTAGGGATAAATTTATCTGGGGACTTTGTTGGGTTTCGGCCGGCATGATCGGCAAAGGAATGATTTGTTTTTGTCCCAAACGGTCAAAATAAGCCACTTGTTTTTCTTCCAATGCCTTTTCGTAAATATCGCGCGTGACTCTTACGTCTTGCAGGCAATAATCCTTTAGCTCGTCTATTCTCCCCTCTTTCCAAAAACGCACGGCTTGCAAACCGTCACCGCTCTTACCCATGCCGAGCGTGGCTTGGGCGACCGTGTCCAACTTGATCCTAAAGCCTAGGCGTTTCTCTATCTCCAACAAAATGTCGACGGTGGGCAGGCTCATGATGTTACCCGTGTAATAAGTCTGCATGCAGGGATAATCAAAACCGAAGAGATTGTAACCGATGATGCGTGAAGATCGTTCGAGCCTAGGCCAAAGTTTGGGCAAATCAGCTTCCAAAAATGATTCCCATGTATCAGTTTCGTAAAAATAAACGCCCACAACCGAAATTTTAAGGAGCGAGGCTTTGTAAGCGCCAACGTCCTGGAAGGTGTTTTGAGTTTCGATATCTAAGACGATTTCCGTTCTGTCTGACATACGGATGCAAGCCGTAATCTAACACAAAATCTTTAAATTTTGGATTGTGGATAAATCCCATCTTATTTGCGCTTTTTTTACGATAGTGCTGACTACGAAAAACCGGTAGCCATCGGCTACCGGTTTTTTACAGCTGCCCTGCTCTTCGTCTTTCGTATTCCTTTAGGAAGACTTTGCGCAGGCGGATATTTTTGGGAGTGACTTCAACCAGTTCGTCGTCGCTGATGTATTCAAGCGCCAATTCAAGCGACATGACGCGGTGGGGAGTGAGCGACTCGGCCACACCGTCGCCTTTGGAACGCATGTTAGAAAGCCTTTTTTCTTTGCAGACATTGACTACAAGATCCTCCGGTTTGGCGTTTTGGCCAACGATCTGGCCTTCGTAGACTTCGGTATTGGCCGGGATGAAGAGAGTGCCTCTTTCTTGGGCGGTCAGCATGCCGTAAGTCACCGCCAAACCCGGCTCATGGGCAACCAGGGAACCGTGCTCTTGCTTCGCCAAATCGCCGGCGTAAGGCCTGTATCCTAAGAGTAAGGTGTTTAGGATGCCTAAGCCGCGGGTATCAACCGTGAATTCGTTGCGATAACCGATTAAACCGCGGGTCGGGATCTCAAAAGTCAGGAAAGCGACATTGTTTTCAGTCACCATGTTTTTGAGCTCGCCGCGGCGTCTACCCATCTTTTCGATAACCGTGCCGCTCAAGCTCTCCGGTACTTCAATTTCAACCTGCTCAAACGGTTCTTGTTTTTGTCCGTCTATTTGTTTGAAGATGACTTGCGGGCGCGAGACTTGAAGTTCATAACCTTCACGGCGCATTTTTTCAATCAAAATCGCCAGGTGAAGTTCTCCCCTGCCTTCGACGATATAGGCCTCGCCAATATTCTGGAAATCCACGCGCAAAGCCACGTCGTTCTGCAGCTCGCGCTCCAATCTTTCTTTAATGTTGCGGGAAGTCGTATACTGGCCTTCCTTGCCGGAAAACGGCGAGGTGTTGACGCCGAAGCTCATTTTAACGGTCGGTTCTTCGATGGCCATGACTGGCAAGGCTTCGGGATTGATGGGATCAGCAATCGTCTCACCAATATTAATATCGCTTACGCCAGAAAAAGCCACGATTTCGCCGGCCGGAGCTTCGCTAACTTCCTTGCGGTCCAGTCCGTCAAAAACCATTATATTGTTGATTTTAGCCGGCGCTTGCTTGCCGTCGCGGTTGATCCAGACCACGTTACCCGGGCGGAAGACGCCCCGCACCACGCGGCCCACGGCAATGCGGCCTTTGTAGTTGTCGTGCGAAACGTTTACGACCGAAACCTGCAACGGAGCTTCCAGATCGACTTTGGGTTCGGGGACGTATTTGAGGATAGCGTCAAAAAGCGGAACCACGTTGTTCATCCGGCTCAAATCAGGCTCAAGCCCGGCCTTGGCTTGCTTGGCTGAAGCGTAAATGACCGGAAAATCAGCCTGCTCGCTCGAAGCACCGAGCTCGAAAAACAAATCAAACGTTTTATCCAAAACCCAATCAGGCCTGGCATCCGGCTTATCGATCTTATTAATGACGACGATGATGCGGTGGCCGGCTTCAATGGCTTTTTTCAAGACGAATCTCGTCTGCGGCATGGGGCCTTCTTTGGCGTCCACGAGCAATAAGGCGCCGTCCACCAGGTTCATGATACGTTCCACCTCGCCACCGAAGTCGGCGTGTCCCGGCGTGTCCACGATGTTGATTTTGGTGCCATGGTAATTAACCGCGGCGTTTTTCGAAAAGATGGTAATTCCCCTTTCGCGTTCGATTTCGTTGCTGTCCATGATGGTATCACCCGTCAATTTCTGGACGCTTAGGGTATCAGATTGCTTCAATAGCGAATCAACCAAGGTAGTCTTACCATGGTCAACGTGGGCGATGATCGCTATATTACGAAGCTCGGTCATTAGGCGCAGATTGTAGGCCAAAACCGGCTTGTTGTCAACTATTTACGGTGATCTTTACTTTAGGCTTTTTACCCAGGCGCGTTTTACGGGTTTTTCCCATGGCATGGCCCCAGGCGTCGAAGGTTTTGGTAAGCGGGCCCGAAAGATGGATGCGTGACGGTTGGAAGAGAGTTTCCAGGTTGGCGATCAAAGATCCCACGTGCGAGCCGTATTCAACGAACAATTCCGCTCCGTCCGGATCGCCTTCGGTGATGTTTTTATAAACCGCTTGAGGGCTCAAACCGACTTTGCGTTTAAAGAAGTTCGCGCCGCAAAAATCTTTTAATTTGTAAAATCCGGCTGGCACTTCGATGGCGTCATGAAAGTTAGCCACCCAATTATCCAAAATTAAAGTCCGGGGATTTTTTTCGCCGGGTTGATTGATAATGATTTTGACGCCGGGCCCGAGTTCCAAAATGAGACCAATGCCCCGAGCTTGGCGAGAGGATTGGCGGTTTGCCATATTATTTTATGAAAATAGTCTTAGCCGTCTCCCAAAATTCCGGACGATTCTGCGTCTTCATCATCCAATACCACCATTCTACACCCCAGTAGTCGATTGTCGAGACGCCTGAATTTTTGGCGAATTTGATATTATCCTTCATCTGATTAAGGTCAAAAGTCTGCAATTGCTCGTCGATCGGAGTTTCGAGCAAGGTCGCCCGTTTGGTCCAAGGCTCCATTTGGAATTCGCTGACGTAAAGGTTTTTGATCCCCAAAAGCGGGCCCAGGACTTGGCTTTTGCGCAAATAAAACTGGGGAGGAACGAACCAGTACCTGAAGATTCCGGTTGGTCCGATGACGACCCGGTAAATGCTGATGCCCAGTCGGTCGACTTTTTTGCCGATTCTCCAAAACGAAAGTTCGCCTGAATCAGTCGTCGCGATCGGTTTGGAGTCGAGGGACCTAACCAAAGCAACTTCCTTGTCGAACAAACCGTCGGCTGCTTCCGGGCATTTTCCAAAAGGGAAACTCGGTTCGTTTTCCACCTGCCAGGCTTTGACGGCCGGATGATTCTTATAGCGGTTGACTGTTTGGGTCATGTACTGCAAAGCGGCGTTTTCGCGATCTTCTATTGGCAGATTGACGGCCCAGTCAGGGATCCAGCATTCCGGCCAACGCGGCAGTTTTTCGCCCACGGCCAAAGTCACGCTCCCCTGTCTCGACGCGATGGTATCAAGCTCTTCGTCTAACCATTTGTAATCCCATTTATTCAGTTCAGGTTGAACCAAGTTCCAATAGGCTGGAATACGAAAATGTCTGACTTTAAGATTATCCAGCGTCGATAAAAGGACTTCCCGCGGGTCCAATTTCAGTTCCTCGGCGTAAGGCTTGCTGAACGTCACGCCTGGAACTTGCACCAGCGGCATCCTTAGGCTCATGGCCAAATAACCGCTTCCGATGAATATCAAAATTAAAGCCACCACTAGGCTGATTTTAAGCGATAGATTTTTTGTTTTACGTTTCATAGCTTCAAACGCTGATCAGGCTTAATCCCACGGCCATCACGAGCAAGGCGGCGATTTTAAGGACGATGACGGATTTTTTGAGGGATTCGCCCAGCAAGGTGTGAGCTTTAGATTTGAGGACAAAGGCCACGACGACGAGCAACGCGAACTGCATGACTTGTAGGGCGTTGACGATTGAGGCGCTGCCAAGCGAGATCGCGTATTGCAGGAGAATGAAGCCGATTCCTCCCAAGACTTGTCCGATGATGGCCAGTTTGGCGGCCGAACTGCCCGATATTGCCTCCCCTTTCTTGCGGCTCTTTTTGGCTTTAAGCATGGAAAGGATTTCGGCGCCCGACATGGGATCGATCAGGCAGGCAAGGATCAAGGCGGTTATTCCAGCCACGATCCTAGTCGTCACGAAGCCGCCTAAAAATCCAACCCCGTCGTACACGAATTTGCCGCTGACGGAACTCACGGCAAACATAAAGGCTGAAAGCAGGCTAAGGAAAATGGTGGCTTTTGTGAGCCTGCTCTGGGCTTTTCCGCCTGCCAATAAAATGGTGGCAAAAATAAGCAAGCCAAAGCCAATCATTTGTTTAAGCGATAACCTTTCACCCAGGAAAGCAAAAGTTCCGATTAATGTCATGACTGGAATAAGCGCGCTGATGATAGGCACCACGCGGCTGGCTTCTCCCCGCGATAAGGCGGCGAAAAACGTCCAAAGTGCGGCCATGAACGTCACACCGCAAAGGATGGCGATTAAGAGGTCGCCGCCCAAGGGCCAATCTTTGACCCACGGCACGAGCACCACTGCCAAACCGGAGAGGAGTCCGACCATGCCCGCGTAAGTCGCGCTGCGCTTAAAGGCGTTGGTCAGCAAGATCTTGTCGATCATGAAGGCGAAGCCGTTCGCGGCATGGCCGATCAGGGCGATTATTATCCAAGTCATATTTTGATAGTTTCGTTAAACCTGGGGACCTCGGCCGTTATGTCCAATTCGTCTTTGATGCGCGTGGCTAAGGCCGCGGCCGCCGCTTCTTCGCCGTGCGTGCAAAAGATCCGTTTGGGCAGCTCGGCCGCGGTTTTTATCCAATCCAAGAGCATTCGCTGGTCGGCGTGCGCGCTGTAGGCTCCGATGCTCGTGACTTTGGCTTTAACGTCGATCGTCTCGCTTAAAACGTTAACGTGCCTCTCACCCGTATAGAGCCGGCGTCCGAGCGTGCCTTCGGCTTGGAATCCAATGATGAGCAGGGTCGAGTTTTTGTCGCTTAAATATCGGACAAGATGGTGCAGGATGCGGCCGCCGTTCATCATGCCCGAACCGGCGATGATGACTTTGGGGCGAGGCGCTTCGTTGATGGTTTTAGACTCGTCGCGCGTCAGCGTCTTTTTGAGGCCGGGAAACTCGAAGAGCTCATCCCCCATCGCGATCAACCGGAGCGCCGCGCGATTATAGTATTTTGGAAACTCGTCAAAAATGGCCGAAGCTTTGATGGCCATGGGACTGTCCAAATAAACGTCGACGGGCGGTATCAGCTTATTTTCCACGAAATGATTGAGCTCAAAAAGGATTTCCTGCGTACGTTCGATGGCAAAAGCTGGAATAAGCAAGACGCCTTTCTTGCTTATCGTTTCGACGACGGATTTTTTGAGGAGCTCAGCCCGCGTGCTTTCGTCTTCGTGGATGCGGTTGCCGTAGGTGGATTCTATGAAAAGCGCGTTAGCGGTCGTGAGCGCGTCTTTAGGCGGCAGCAGGGGCGTGCTGACGTTGCCCAAGTCTCCCGAAAAGACAATTTTCGACCGGCCTTCATCGACGACCACGAAAGAACTTCCGAAAATATGCCCCGCGTTATGGAACGTCACCTTCAAATCTTTTACTTTGAATGTCGCGTGATCTTCGATGGTTTCGCAGCGCGACACGATACCGGCCACGTCCTCGCTTGAGAAAAGCTTAGGCGTGTACGATCTTTGAAATTCGTCTTCCATGATTTCCGCCGCGTCCTCCAGAACGAGCTGGGTTAGTTTCGCGGTCGGAGGTGTGAGAAAGATCTTGCCCTTAAATCCGTTTTTGATTAGGACGGGCAACCTTCCGGTATGGTCCAAGTGGGCGTGGGTAACTAAAACCGCGTCCAATTGGGACGCGTCAAAACCAAAGGGTTCGAAGTTTTTTGAATGCGCCAACGTCGTGCCTTGGAAAAGGCCGCAATCGACCAGAATTTTAGCTTTGCCGGATTCGACGTAATAACAAGAGCCGGTAACTTCCCGGGCAGCGCCAAAAAGCGTGACAAGCATGGATTTATTTTAGCACATCGGGAGCCGTTTGTTACCTAAACTCCGACACGCAACGATCGTAAAGTTTTTTCTCGAGGTATTGCAAAAGGTCCTTATTCCCCATGATCTTTTGATATTCTTCGGATTGCCTGTCTTCCTGCCAAGCCGTGGGTACGTAAAAACCTTCGCTGTTTTTAGTGAATTGGGCCGTGACCATGGCGACTTCGCCGGGGTTTGAATGCTGGCACGAATCGGCTTGCCAGGCTTGGCAATAGGCAAAGAATTTGGCGGCGCAAGTTGCGGCCCCGTTTGATTGGCTGACCGGGACGACCATACAGGATCCAGCCAAAGCCGTGGGCATAAGATGGGATTTTGCGGCTTGTTCCATTGAGTAATCCAAGGCGTACGCCTGTTTTGATACACTAGCTCTTTCAAACATCGGGCAAATCAGGTGTGCGAAAGGCGCCTGGGAGCTGTAACACTGTTTTCTGGCAACTAAGTTCAAGATATAACCGTCGATGGCCGGGTTCTGGAAGAATTGGATGAGTAAAATCGTTTCCAAAACCAAAAGCACGCCGCCGGTCACGACCAAAATGCGGAAAGGCGTTTCTTGATGGTCAAATATGTGCTGGTATTGTTTTTGGAAAATCCAGACCCTTCCCCTGACGATCGCCTCGATTAAAAGAATTGCCAATGTGGCCAAGCAGGCCATGATGAAGGCCGTGTAACTTTTCCAGCCCATGGCCGCCAAAGACAAAGCCACGATCGGAAAGCTGGCCATCGTAACAACCGCCCAGGCCGTATCCGAAGTCGGCTTTTCCTTGGGTGCTGGCTTTATTCTCCGGCTTACGCTCTTACCCTTCATAAAAGACTGCCATAAGTATAGCACAAAAGCTTCGGCAGCTTAACTTCTTGGGTCGTCTAAATGATTTTTGAAACAAGCGAGCGGGGCAAGAACCTGAGCGCCCATTTAGTTTTACCGGTTGAACGGCCGGTGATAACCAAAGTCTTATTTGATTTCAAGGCGCCCAAAGTTTCCTCCACTATGGTTTGCGGATCCGCGTAATTTTTATATTCATTCAAATCAACCTTCATCCCAGCGCGCTCTTGGAACGCAGTGGCTACCGGCCCGGGGCATGTGCAAACTATTTTGACGCCCGTGCTTTTAAGTTCTTCGGCCAAGCTTTCGGAATAGCTGATGACGAAGGCTTTGGTGGCCGCGTAAGTCGCCATGTCGGGCCAAGGCGCGAAACCGGCCGTGGAAGCCACGTTGATGATCGCTCCTTTGTGCCGCCTAACCATCTCGGGGAGGAATAGTTTGGTTAAAGCCAGCAAGGCGCGGCAGTTCAGGTTGACCATGTTAAGGGCGTCTTCGTAACGGACTTCTTCCTCGCGGCCGAATTTCCCGAAACCGGCGTTGTTCACGAGTACGTCGATCGTGATTCCCATGTTCTGTAGTTTACCGGGCAATAAGGGGAGCTCTTTGGAACGGGCCAGATCGATGGGCAAAAATCTCACGTCAATCCCCTCTCTGGACCTGAGTTCTTCCGAAAGAGCTTTGAGTTTTTGCTCGTCCCGGCCAATCAGGATCAAAGGCTTCTTCTTGGAAGCGAGCACTTTGGCGAAAGCCTGGCCGATGCCGGAAGAGGCGCCGGTTATAAGCGCGTAATTTTTCTTTGGCTCGGACGCTGAATTTTCTGTCATACGGACATATTTAGCCACCAGTCGGGGCGTTTGTCCATCTCGCGTGATATAATGATGTCAATGCTTGTTAAAAAACGTATTTTGCGGCAGTCACACGATAAAACAAACTTAAAAACCCCCTTGGACGTACAAGCTTGGGTTTTTTTAGCGGTCGTCATCATTATTCTGATTATTTTCGCATCAAGCGTGGCCATTGTGGCGGTTTCCCCCAAACTTCCGATCCTAAGACTGGTTTGGGCGCCCAGCCAGGAACTTCCGGTTTGCCGTCCAGCCAGGCAACCCAAGCAAATCGTCAAAGTGCTTTCGACGGCTTACTCGAGCGACGTTAATCAAACGGACAACTCCCCTTGCGAGACGGCGACCGGATATGACGTTTGCCAAAGCTATGCCTTATACGGCGCGACCAATACCATCGCCTCAAACTTTTTGCCTTTACACACGGTCGTCAAAATACCCGAACTATACGGCGACGAACTTTTCGTCGTGCGCGATCGGATGAATGACCGTTTTTACAATCGGGTCGACGTTTGGATGCCGACCCGCGGGCAAGCCGTGCGTTACGGCGTCAAATACATCAAGCTGGAAATCTATTAAGCTTCCATTTTCGCGAACAAGATAGAGCCGATCCCGAGCAGGATGGCCCAAACTCCCAAACTCACTACGATGTTGAGCGGCATGCTTATGTGCGAAGCGCCCAAGAGTATGCCCCTTAAAGCATCCACGCCGTAAGAAAGCGGGTCGATCAAAGCGATTGCCGTGACGGCTGGAGGCAAGCCGGTTAATGGGAAAAGGGCCCCGGAAAGGAAGAACATGGGCATGATCAGGAAGTTGATGATGAGTTGGAATCCTTGCATGTCTTCCATGATGGAAGCGATGGCCGTCCCAAGTGTGGTGAAGATCAGCGCGATCAGGAACATGACCACGACAGCGGGAATCACTAGGAACCAGTTGTCTAACCTAAAGCCAACGAAGATTGAGATGATCATTACCAAGACTCCTTGGAGCGTGGCGACCGTGGCTCCGCCCAGGATCCTGCCTAGCATGATGCTGAAGCGCGAAACCGGCGCGACCATGGTTTCCTTGAGGAAACCGAATTTCCTGTCCCAGATCATTTCGATGCCCATGAATACGGCCGTGAACATGATACTCATGCCGACAATGCCGGGTACAAGGAATTGGATGTAGTTGCCTCCCCCGGCTTTGGTATAAATCGGTCCAAAGCCAAAACCAAGCGCTATTAGGAAGAGCAAAGGTTGGGCCAACGAACCGATGATGCGGGATTTTGACCTGAAATAACGGATAAGTTGGCGGAGCCAAAGAATATAGATGGCGTTCATATTATTTTTTTGTTACTCCAAGCGCGGCGGCGCATGCGCATTTGGTCCATGCTACTTGCCTGCTCTTCCCTGATTTCGGATCCGGTCAGCTCGATGAAAGCCTCTTCCAAGGTCGCTTTATTGGTTTGGTTCCTTAAATCTTCGGATGTGCCCATGGCCACGATCTGGCCGTGGTCGATAATGGCTATGCGATCCGCGTTCTGTTCGGCTTCTTCCATGTAATGCGTGGTGAAAAAGACGGTCATGCCTTCGTCTCGGCTGAGTTTAACGGCGTAACTCCAGATGTGGTTCCTGGTTTGCGGATCAAGCCCAAGCGTGGGTTCGTCCAAAAATAGGATTTTGGGGTGATGAAGCAAACCGCGCGCGATTTCCAACCTTCTACGCATGCCCCCGGAAAAAGTTTTCGCCAAATCATTCCTCCTGTCCCAGAGTTCCACGAAATTGAGAAGGCTCTCGATCCTCTTTTTCCGTTCGGCTTTCGAGATTCCGTAAAGCACGGCGTGGAATTCCATGTTTTCCATGGCCGTCAATTCGTCGTCCAAACTTGGATCCTGGAAGACGATTCCAAAAGATTGGCGCGCCTCAGTGGGATTTTTAACCGGATCATAACCGTTTAGGCGCATGCTGCCCGACGAGGGATGCGTCAGGGTCGTCAGCATTTTAATGGTAGTCGTTTTGCCGGCCCCGTTCGGGCCTAAGAACGCGAAAATTTCTCCCGGCTTCACGTCGAAAGAAATCTTATCCACGGCCGTAAATTGGCCGAACTGTTTGGTCAGTTCTTTGACTTCAATCATATTAGATTTTATTTAGCAGAAGCTTAAACTGAATTAGCGAGTTCCTCCGTTTTTATTGTTTCAAGAAACCATAATGTTCCAAAGCTGGTTTGATGTTTGCCGCCAAATCGTCCGGTAATTGGCTTATATCGAGCCAGGCCGATTCGCGGATATCCGCGCCGAGCTTCACCTCCCCGGTCCGTTTGGCCAGGAAATGAACCAGAATGACGTCAATCGTCCCCTTTTCCGTTTCCTTGGTGGTGTACATGATGAAAGGATCCTTGTCGGAGATCTCCAGATCAAGTCCGACTTCTTCTTTGGCTTCGCGTTTGGCCGCATCGATCAAATTTTGGTCGAAGTTTTCCACCCGGCCGCCACAAAATTTCCAAAAGTTCGTGTCGCCGTGCTTATTCACCAGGACTTTTCCGTCTTCAACGATCACTGGTCCGGACACGATTATTATCTTAGGCATATCGTTTGGAAATGATAGCAGTTATGGCCAAAATGGGGCAAATTTTGTATATACGGAAGCGGCAACCAATGAGATAAAAAAGAGACGCTTATGACGTCTCTTTTTATTATAGGGTAGCCCTGCTGGGTTCCGGTTCGTTGACGGGCCCATCGTTTCGGCGGGCATTATCTTTAACGAACGTCATGAAGAGGGTTGGTACTATGAACAGCGTGAAGAAAGACGAAAGTATGAGTCCGAAAATCACGGCACTTCCTAAAGCCGTCCAAGTGGCGTTGGAAAGCGTAATCGGAATCATGCCCAGAATGGTGCAGATTGAAGTTATAAAGATGGCTTCAAGCCTCGATTTGCCAGCGTCCACGATTGATTCCGTAAAGGGAATGCCGCTTTTAAGGTTAAGGTTGATTTTATCCACCAGAATGATCGCGTTTTTCACCACGATCCCAAACAGGGCGACAATGCCGATTAGGCCGGGAAATGACAAGGTGATGCCGGTAAGGGCTAAGCCGAAGAATACGCCAATCAAACCCAGGGGTATGGTAACTAAGACTATCAGCGATTTGCGGAATGAGTTGAATTGGATCACCAAGGTCGAGATGATGAGCAAAACGGCGATGATCATGGCCTTCAGGATCGAAGTCACCGATTCGGTATTTTGTTCGTTTTGGCCCCCGTAGTTTATGGAGTAGCCTTCCGGTAGTTTGTGGTTCCGAGCTACGCGGTCCTGGAACTCCTTCACTACATTGGCTGGTTTATTTGCCCCATTCACGCTAGCTGTCAGCACAGTCGTCCTTTTTTTATCGATGCGGGTTATGGCGTCGACCGACGGTTCCAACTGAATTGTGGCCACATCCTTCAAAAATACCGGCTGTTTCGCGTTGTTCAGGATTTGTATGTTCTGGATGGCTTCCAGGTTTGGAATTTTGGTCTTATCGAAACGGGCGGTTACGGGAACTTCTTGGCCGTCCAAGATGACGGTCGTGACTTCGGTGCCCGCGATGGCCGTGCGCAGGACGGATCCGACATATGCGGCGTTCAGGTTATAAAGTTCCAGGCGGGCCGGATCAAGCATGAACGTGTAATCGGCAGGAGCCATCTTTAACGAGATTTGCGGGTTCACCACCCCGTTAATGGAAGCCAGCTCCGGTTTCAGTTCCTGGGCAATTTTATCCAGTTCCTGCAAATCATCACCCGAAATTTGGGCTTCAAAATCAGAGCCGGCCGGCGGGCCCATGCTTTGGGCCGAAGCCGTTATCGTTGCTTCTCGGATATTGTTGAAATCTTTTTGCATGGCGTCCGAGATCTCAAAAGATCTGCGTTTACGTTCGGAAGAATCTTTAAGCTTGATGGTGATGTTGGCTAGGTTGCTTGAGTTGCTGGAACCTGTTGAAAGCTGGCTCCCGGCTCCCCCATTGCCAATAATGGCCGAGTAGCTGCTGATTTCCGGGTAAGACAATAGTTTTCCTTCGACTTTGCGCACGATGCCGTCTGTTTCATCCAACTTGAGGCCGGTAGGCGCTTCAATGCTGATGCTGATCGTATCTGAATCGGTGCGAGGGAAAAACTCGCTTTGAACGGCCCCGGTCAACGGCAAAGCGACAGCCGCGCAAAAGAGCAGGAAAATAGATCCCAAAGTCATCCAACGCGTCCGTTTGGTGGCCAGGATTTTTCGTAAATATTTTTCGTAAACGGGCACCAACCGGTCGAAATTTACTATGCCGTGCATGAGTTTGGTCCAGAACCCGCTTTCATGTCCATTGGCTTGCGACTTGAGTTTTTGCTTAATCAAATCATCATCACGCCATTCGGCTTCGGAAAGCCGCTGATTTCCCTCCAGTCTCCCCTTGCCGCCCCGCATGTACCAACGCAAGAGGATGCCCAAAGCCACAGTCGGGATAACGGCTATGGCCAAGCCATACGGGAAAGCGACCATGCCCAGGCCGAGTGCCAGTAAGGCTAAGCCTGATAGGATCACGAAAAAGAAATTTTTAGTCAGGCGGATGCGTTCCAGGACCGCGGCCAAAGGATGATTAATGAATAAGGCGATGAAGAGGGACGCGATTAGCGTGGTTGAGACGGTAATTGGGATGGATTTTATGAATTCGCCGATAATGCCCGTCGAAACCAAAAGCGGCAAAAAGGCCCAGACCGTCGTCAACGTGGTTGTCGTTAAGACGACCTTAAAATCATTCAGAACCAACAAAACCGCCTCTTCAGGTGTAAATTTACCCGTATTCATGTACTGCTTGGTGGCGCTGACCACCACAATCGCGTCATCCACCAATAAACCCAAGGCCAGAATGAGCGAAAACATGGAGAGGAAATTGAGCGTGACCCCGATCAGGCCCATGACTCCGAAAGTCGCGAAGAAAACCAATGGGACCGCCAGGCCTGCCACGAAGGCTTCCTTGAAACCAACTATTAAAAACAGCACTAAAGCCACAAGGATAATGGTCAACAGGAAGTCTCTTATCAGGTGGCTGAAATCGCTATTGATTTGGTCGGCATAACTTACGATAACTCCATACGACGTGCCTTTAGGCATCTTACCCACCATTTCATCCATCTTTGATTGCACTTCCCCGACCGTTTGGATGATGTTGCCGCCGGTTTTTTTCACAACTTGTATCGTAACGTTTTCTTGTGAAGTTTGGCCGTCATGGGCATAACGCGAAAAAACCGTTTTCTCAATGGCGTTTTCTTTGACGGTGGCAATATCCCGGAGCAGGACCTGGGCCCCGTCATCCGTATGTAATAAGGGTAAGTTACCTAAGGCTTCATCCGTCCAAAACCGGCCGTCCGCCCGAACCGGGAAGGAATATTTTTGGCCTTCGAATGATCCGGCCGGCACGGCTAAGTTCGCGGCTTTGACCAATTGGTTGGCCTGGTCCGGCGAAAGGTTGTAATAAGTCAGTTTTTGCGGATCATAGGCGATCTCGAATTCCCTTTGGTCTCCGCCCGAGATGTTCACCTGTCGGACGCCGGGGATTTTTTCCAGTTCGTCTTTTATGTCGTCCGCTTCCTTACGCAAAGTGAAACCGTCCACGGGGCTGCTGAACGAAGCTATCCAAATCGGAGAGTCGTCCAATGACACGGCCATGACGCTTGGATCGTTAGCGTCGGCCGGCAGATTCTTTTTTGAATCATTAACCTGGTCGCGCAAACTGCGCATGGCATCGTCCAGGTTGACTGAAGAATCAAATTCCACCCGGATGGATGAGACTGAGTTGGCGGAATTCGACGTAATTTTACTTATGCCCTTAAGACCGGCTATCGAAGTTTCTATTTTTTTTGTCACGAGTTCTTCCATGTCGGCCGGGGACGCGCCAGGATAAGTTGTTACGACGACGGCGATCGGGATTTTGACTTCAGGATTGGACTCGCGAGGCAGTGAAGCGAACGAATATATCCCCCAACCCGTCAGAAGGATAATGATGAGGATGACGACTCTGAAATTGCTTACGAAAAAGTTTAACCAGCTCTTGCGCAATTTCGGGTCAAACGTAAGACTCTCCAAATACAAATGGTCGGAAGACACATTTTGTTTTTCGGCCGGGTTGGATTCGGATTGGAACGGCGTGACCGGCTGATTGTTCTGGTCCATGGGGGTTTGATCCATAACTTATCGCGCTACTTTGACGGTATCCCCGTCCTGGACGAGTTTATTGCCGTCTACGATTATTTTGGCGTCTTCCGGCAGCTGGACGATGACTTCGGCGGTTTCCCCTTCTATCCGGCCGATTTTAATGTCGACTTTTTTCGCTTTTTCGCTGTCCATCACGAAAATACTCGCGCCGTTTTGTCCGATGTCAACGGCCGAAAGCGGCAAGAGTAATGAGCCTTGGGGAGCGATTTTTATGAGGGGCAAGGTTACGGTCGCGATGGTGCCCAGAGTCAGGTCAGCCTTGGCATCCCCAATGGTTTTGGCTTCGACCAAGAAGCGTTTCGTGACCGCGTCGGCTTGTGGCGTGACGGCCAATATCGTACCCGAGGCCTGCTGACCATCGCTGTTTTTGACTGTAATGCCCAACCCGGGCCGGACGGCATCTAGATGGCTTTGATCGATGAAGAATTGGATCTTTATATCATCCGTCGTGTCGATTACGGCGATGACCTGGCCAGCGGAGACGGTGGCGCCATTATCGGCGTATTTTTTTGTAATTACGCCGGAAATGGGCGCGATCGACTCGTGCATGTCCACGAGGTTGTTCAGAGCCGTCAACGCGTTTTGGTATTGTATGCCGGCCAAGTCGGCTTGCGATTTGCTGACTGCCAATTGCGTGTCTAATTTGGATTGCGTCGAAGCGTATTGGTTGTCTGCGGCTTGCGCCCCGAAATCCGCGGAATCGATTTGGGCCTTTATGCTGGATTTTAAATTTTCTAAATTTTGTGCGGCCGAACGCTCCTGCTGTTTCGCTAGTTCGTAGGCTTTCTGCAAGCCGTCCAAAGTCGCGTCGTTGTTTAGCCCGGTGTTGGTCACTCCCTGCTGAACATTCGTGAGTTGGGTGACCAACGCGTTGGCCTGGGTTTGGTAGCCGGCCACGGCCGATTGCAGGCTGTTTAAAGACACGCCGGCCATGGAAGTCATGGGCAACGCTGCCGACTGGGGAGTATTGTCCAAAATCTTCTTAGAGGCGTCCGCCAGGGCTTTGGTTTTACTCGCGATATCCAAAGCGGAGGTGATTTGATCGGGGGTAGCGGCGGGAGGGTTTAAACGATAAGCGTCGATGGCGGCTTTCGCGGCTTCGTATGCGGCCCTGCCCATGAGGCGGACCGATGGGTCGGCCATGCCTAGAGTGTTGCTGTAGGTTTGGATACCTCCCCTATCCCGGTCGATATCTAAAGTGTTAACCAAAGAAGTCAGGATTGAACTGCAACTATCAACCGCCGTTTTCGCCGAAAGCCCGGCGTTGGTCGCGGTGTCGGTGGCACTTTTGTTGCTAATCGCCTTGCGGTTTTCGTAAGCCAAATTAGCCTGTTCGGTCGCGATTTTGGCCGTGTCGTACGCCAATTGGGCTGATTTAAGTGAATCAGCCGTCGTTTGCGAAAGATTGGTCTTACCGGTTAAAGCCTGATTTTTGGCGATTTCAGCCTGCTTTAAATCTTTGGCGGACGTAATCACCAGGTTGTTGTAACTGGTTACCGCCATTTGATAGGAAGTGAAAGCCTGCTGCGCGGCCAGTTGGGCTTGCTTGATCTGGTAAGCGGAGAATCCGCTGATCGGAGCAGACCCGTTGACGTCGTCAATTTTGAAAAGATGATCCCCCAAACTAACGGACTGGCCAACTTTGAAATCGGCCGCGGAAAGCGTGCCATTGGTTTTGGCCACCACCTTTGCCTCTTGCCCGGCCGTGATCATGGCGGGAAAATCCAAACTATAAGCGATCGAGAACCGATCCTGTGCGGTTTGGACCGTGACGGTAACCGGATCTGGAGCGATGGCCTTTGTCGCGTTCTGTTTATTGCAACCGACCGCGACTGCCGCTACGATGGCGAACAAGATAAGGGCTCCCGCCATTGGCACGTTTATTTGCTTCCCTTGAACGGACATATTCTTTTGCATAATTCGTTAGCATGGAGATCCAAGAAATTATTAATTTTTTCAATGACCCTTTGGCAGGCCAGATGTTCTTCCTTAGTAAATTCCAGTTCGGACTCCAGTTGTTTGGTCGTGGAGCTGATTAGGTTGTTAAACGCGTTATGCCTTTGTAGTCCCCTTTCCGTTAAGGAGACCATGATTTGGCGTTTGTCCTCGGAGTCATTTTCATTACGTTCGATCAAATTGTCGCGTTCGAGGGTTCTCAGCCTTTGGCTAATGTTAGATTTAGTGCCACCCATATGTTTTAGAATCTCCGTCGGAGTCATGGAACCATGATGATTCAATAAATGGAGGATGATGGCGCAGGAGGTAGTTAACCCGACGGGTTCAAAATACAGCCGATTGGCGTAGGCTTGGATCCTGGCGGCTGTCATGCCGAATTGCCTGAGTAAACTATTTTCTTCGAGGACTTGCATAGAGAAAGAATTTTTAGTTTATCAGTTAACTAATGTTTGTCAAGGTTTAACGATATGTAAAACTATATTTTTGCTAATTTTAGTGAAAAAAGTCGGTAAACTTAATTGCTTTTCATGAATTTATGTGGTACATATAGCCCATGAAAATCGCCATCGTAGGCGGAGGCGCGGCCGGTCTTATGGCTGCGGCCGCCATCATTGAAACCAATCCGGAAGCGGAAATTTTTTTGATTGATAAAAACGAGGGTTTGGGCAAAAAAGTCATTATCTCGGGCGGGGGCCGCTGCAATGTCACGACCGGCATTCAGGACGTTAAAACTGTCCTGACCAAATATCCCCGAGGCGGAAAGTTCCTAAACTCGGCCATGCATAAGTTTCCGCCTAAAGAAGCTTATGAATGGTTCGAGTCGCACGGCGTGCCGCTTAAAATCGAAAAAGATTTGAGGGTATTCCCCATTTCAAACGACGGACATGATATCGTTAGGATTTTTGAAGAGCTCTTCCGCCGTTCAAGGGTCGTTCTTTTGATGCGTACCCAAGTCGTGGGCCTTGAGAAGCATGGGGACGGTTTCAAGCTCAAGCTAAAAGGCAGCGATGATTTGGCGATCGACAAGGTCATTCTGACGACGGGCGGGCAAGCTTACCGCCAAACCGGCTCGACCGGCGACGGCTACGCCTTGGCCGCATCGCTTGGCCACACGATTACCGAATTGGCTCCGAGCTTGAGCGCCCTTTTGACGCAAGAAACTTGGACGGCTGAAATTTCCGGCCTGTCATTTCCTAACGTGAAAACGAGCGCCGGCCAATTCCAAGCCTCTGGTCCAATGCTGTTCACCCATAAGGGCGTGAGCGGTCCGGCGGTTTTTGCCTTTTCTTCGCTGGTAGCCTTTGAGAAATTTGATAACCAGAATCCCTTGGAGATAACGATCGATCTTTTTCCCGATAAAACCGCCGCGGAACTGACTCGATTCATTGAAAGCTTTAAACGTTCCAATCCCAAGAAGAGCTGGCTGAATATCTTATCGCAAGTTGTTCCAAAATCATTGGCGGAAATAGTCTGCCGGCATCTCGGATTGTCCGCCAAGAACGCGGGTGATGTTAATAAACAAGATTTGGCCGCCAGCGTCGATTGGTTTAAAAAAATGACGATTCACGTCGTTTCGCGCAGCGCCGGCGACGAGTTCGTGACGGCCGGTGGAGTCAACCTCAAAGAAGTAGATCCCTCGACTATGCAATCCAAAATTTGCTCCGGCCTGTATTTCGCGGGCGAGATTCTTGATATCGACGGTTTCACCGGTGGTTTTAACCTCCAAGCTTCTTGGGCCGCCGGACGTCTGGCCGGAGCTTCGGCCGCCGCTTAACCGATTTTTTGTATTACGGCGTCAATAATCTCCAGCCAATAATCGCCGTGTTTTGCGTACCGTTCGGGCCTGGCTTTAAGATCTATCTCGAGTTCGTTGAGTTTCAATAATTTTAGTTTTGCCACTTCCCCATCCCTCAAATCCAGATTATCAATATCGCCATCGTATTTCATGAGGTAAACGTAGCAAAACTCGTTATTAACCATCTGTCCGATATTGATTTTCAACTCGCGTATTTTCAAAAATTCAAGATCTTCGGGTTTAGCCGTCAACCCGATCTCCTCTTCCATTTCCCTTAAACCGCCGGTTATGGGATCTTCTCCGGCTCCAAGGTGGCCGGCAGCCGAGATATCCCACATGTCTGGGTATAGTTCTTTATTTTTAGCCCGTAACTGCAATAGGATCTCGCCTTTTAAGTTGTAAATCCAAACATGCGAGACGCGGTGCCAAGTCCCGTCCCGGTGCGCCTCATGCTTCATCTTTTGGCCGATTGGCTCGTTTTTTTCGTTAAAAATATCGATTAGCTCATCAATCATGACTATATTATGGAATCTTATGAACTTCAGGTCAATATATTTAAAGGCCGGGAGCCATTGAATTATTAATCTTTTTCTGCCATAATCGTGGCCAATGTCAATCGTTCTTCAGCTTCAGGATATATCCAAATCCTTCGGCCTCCGAAGGCTTTTTGAAGGCGCCACGGTTTCGGTCGCTGAAGGGCAAAAGATTGGTTTGATCGGAGCCAATGGCTCAGGCAAAACCACTTTGCTGCGGATGATTTTGGGCCAGGAACAGCTCGATGGAGGTTTGATAAATCTCCATCCCAATACCCGGCTCGGCTATTTGGAGCAGAACGAAACTTTTCCGCCGGATGAGACTGTCATTGATTATTTAATTAGGGTTTCGGGCCGTGAACCTTGGGAATGCGCCAAAATGGCCGGCTCGTTTGAGGTTAAAAATGAAAAATTGGAGGAGCCTTTCCTAAGCCTATCCGGAGGTTACCAAATGCGCGTCCGTTTAGCCGGCATCCTTGTCCGCGAACCGAATCTCCTGCTGCTCGATGAACCCACTAACTACCTCGATTTGCAGACCGTGCTTTTGCTCGAAGACGTCCTTCGTTCTTATCGCGGGGCTTTGCTTTTAATTTCCCATGACCGCGAGTTCCTCAAAAACGTTTGCACGCATACTTTGGAACTGGAGCATGAAAAATTATCCCTTTTCCCGGGAAACATCGAGGCGTATTTTGAGTTTAAGGAGCAACGGCTCGAAGAAGCCCGGCGCTATAACAAAAAAGTTGAAGCCCAACGCAGGCATTTGCAGACGTTTGTGGATCGTTTTAGGTATAAGGCGGCCTTGGCCACCCAAGCTCAATCGAAACTTAAGCAAATCTCAAAATTAAAAACGATCGAGATCGCGCATTCATTACGGACGGTGCGCATCAATATTCCCTGTCCCCCGCAGAAAAACGCTCCGGCTTTGGAATGCAAAGACTTAGAGGTTGGCTATCAAGCCGATAAGCCGGTGCTCGAACACGTTGAGTTTGAAATTAATCGCGGCGATCATTTGGCGGTTTTGGGAGAAAATGGCCAAGGCAAATCGACTTTACTGAAAACTTTGGCCGGCCAGCTCGCCTTGTTTTCCGGTTCTTACAAATGGGGGCACAACCTGCGGGTCGCTTATTACGCCCAGCATGTGCCTTTGATGCTGCCGACGATCGGTACGGTCGGGGATTATCTGCACACCATGGCCGGCCGCGTCTTGCCGGAAGATCTTCTTCGCATGGCTGGAAATTTTTTGTTCAGCAAAGATGATTTGGAAAAACCGATCGCCGTCCTCTCGGGTGGAGAAAAAGCGCGTTTGTGTTTGGCCGGCATTTGCCTTGGCCGTTATGACGTTTTGATTCTGGACGAGCCGACTAACCATTTGGATTTTGATACGGTTGAGGCTTTGGGCGAAGCTTTGTCCGAATACGAAGGCACGATTGTTTTCGTGAGCCATAGCCGAACTTTCGTTTCTCAAATCGCCACCCAGATTTTGGAAATTAAAGACGGACGCGCCGTTCGTTATCCTTATCCTTACGAGATCTACGTTTACGAATTGAAATCGCACGAAAAGTTTTCAATGCCCGAAGAAGACAAACCGGTCGTAGAAGGCACCATCCCCTACATGCGGACGAAGGTGGACATTTTTGGCGATATCCAGAAAGAAAAGAACACGCTAAAACGCCTTGAACAAGAAATGTCAGGGCTTACGGGGGAAAAGAAAATAATTTTAAATTACTTTATCGAGCATCCCGCGCCGGTTGACGTTAAGAAAGCTAAGCGCCTTAAAGAGCTCGATGGGCAGATTCTTTCTTTGGAATCGGACTGGTTGAAGTCCCAAGAAAATTTAGAAATTTTAAAGAAGGAAATGCAAACGGCAATCAGCGCGTAAGTAAATTTAAAAAAATAGACCGCTGAGGGTCTGAGTAGCGATCGGCCGTTCATTCGCCGAGCAGCGCGGCCAGATTGAGCTTGGCGCCCACAGGAGCCTCGGCCAGAGCTTGGTCCTTTTTCATCCAACCAAGCTCGACCTCGAGGGCGAAGAGGATGGCCATGTCCCATTCGGCCGGATAGCCCGCGAAGGCAATGACATGCCCGTTGGAAGCCGTGAGGGAGTCGCCCATGGCTTCGCGGATCGATAGATCCGGGTTGCCCGCCTTGGCGTAGGCCAACTTGGAGGCCATGTGGTAGTAATCCTCTGCCTTGTCGCCGACCTCGCCGATCTTCACGACCATCTCCGGCGTTCGTTTGACCAGGTAGCAGAAGTACCCGCCCCGGCTCGTCTCCGACTTGCGGAGTTCATTCACCTTGCCGACCAGAACCTTGAGCTCTCGAATCATGAGATTGATCATGTGCGCCTCCTTTTGCGGTCAGATATGACCATAAATCGCCCGCCGTGTCAAGGATTTCAGTATAAAAAAACGGCTGCTCCGGAGGCGGAGAGCCGCTTAAGTGACCTTCGCGAAATCATCTGCCAGCTCGGCGATCTCGAGGGATTTTTGGCTGGCCCTTCCCGTATAGGATTCGGGATGATGGAAGAGCTGGATGACTTCTTCAGGAATGCGATCAAAGGCCTGGGCGATTTCGGAGTCATCTTGCGCGGCTTGGATCAAGGCATCGATGAGCGGAATGCCTTCGGCCATGCATTGGGGCACGAGTTTTTTGTTGACTAACTCGTGCGCGCTGTTCCCGTAGCCACCCATCTGAAGTGCGATCCACATCGGCTCTGCCAAGACTACGTCCGAACTGAGTTCGAAGTTGCGCCGACAGGACTCCGTATCCACCGTGATCCGGGAAAGGAACGACTGGCCGTCCCTGTCCTTCTTGAGTAGCGTGTTGAGCTGGTGGGTAAGATTGATGATCAGGATTGGAAAATCCCGCATCAGGCTGCTGCCTACCAGATCGCGTTGGTGCTCGCTGATGACGCATTCCAGGACCTTGCCGAATTCGCTCTTGTTTTTGAGCCAGAAACCCTCGGAATTTTCGAATGAAATGGGATTTCGTTTGTGTGGCATGGCGGATGAACCGCCTTGGGTCTTGGCAAAAGGCTCTCGGATTTCCCTGATCTCGGTCCGCATGAGCTGCCTGCAATCGCGACCAATCTGTCCGAACGTGCCGGAAAGCATCAAGGCGGAAAAAAGATAAAAGGTCAGGGGTTCAGGCGGCAAGATCTGGGTGCTGATTCTGGCGGGCTTTAGCCCGAGTTTGGCCAGCACGCTTGCCTCGAACTTGCCTTCAGCGCTCCGATCGAGGTGGAGTCCGAACTGCGCGTTGTACGCGCCGACCGCGCCGGAGATCTTTCCGACCAATTTGTCGGCGTTATCGTCCAAGGTTTGGGCGCAATACAAGAATCTGGAAAGCAAGGTTGCGAGCCAGAACCCGACGGTGATCGGCAACGCGTGTTGCCCATGGGTCCTCCCGACTTGAAGCGTATCGGCGTAATTCCTGACCATGCCGGCCAAGATGCCTGCCAGCTCCTTGGATTTGGGCATGACGACTTGCTGATGCGCCCGGCTGAATTGGAGAGCGTAGGCCGTGGACAAGGGATCGTAGCTCGTGAGTCCCACGTGGAGCCAGCGCCGAAGCGAAGGAGGCAGGATTTCCCTGCCGAGATGGATCCAAGCGAGTACGTCATGTCGGGTGATCGTACGTTCGATCTCGTCGACCGCGGTAGTCCGTATGTCCTTGAGCTTATCGATGACTTCGGGCGTGAGCTCGGCAATTTCGTCGGCCGGAATAATCCCGAACTCGCCCAAAGTCTGAAGATTGGCAATCTCGACCTCCGCGAGAGGAATCATGAGGTTGTCGTAGCCCCAAATCGGGACAAGTTCCTTGGGCTGGTAACGCGGATTGCCGGGCATCATCAGGTTGCGAGTATCGGACATGTTAGTCCCCTTTCGTGTTGAGTTGACGATGAACAACGGCCCCAGATTAGATGTAATTTTGGCCAATGTCAAACATCTTTGAAAGACTCCAAAAGGTACTTACGTATCACTTTCATGACAAAATAATTCATTTTTAATCCAGCATCTATGCGTAAGTCTCCGTATCTGGCGGGAATATTGGTGGCCTCAGCCATCATCCTGCCAAGCGCCGTCGCTCAAGCCGCGACGACACCAGGCTATCAAACGAATAAGCCTGTCATTCAAAAAGCAGTCCATAAGATTCGCGTAGCCCGAGCTACGTTGAACGCGGTTAAGAACAATCACGCCTTCTTGGGCAAGGTGACGGCCATCAGCGGTTCGAGTTTAACGCTTCAAACCAAGGCTCGCGGTACTTTGACAGTTAACACCGATTCCAATACCGCTTACAAGTTGAACGGAAACTCGGCCAGCCTATCTGAAATAGCTGTCGGCGACACGATCGTTGTCCGCGGTACTTGGGATAAGACCAGCGACACGCTTACGGCCAAAACGGTGAACATCTCGCCTTCGATGGTGACTTCTCTGGCTAGAATGCATTCCAGGATGAATTCGTTAAAAGGAACGATTTCATCCATTGCGGATAATTCAGTCACTATCAATGGCAAAAACGGCAAGACCTATGCCGTCGACATGACTAATGCCAAGGTTTACAACAAGTCAGGATCAATTTCCAGCCTTCAAAGCATAAGCGTTGGTGATTCAGTGAGAATTAAAGGCCTAAGGGCTAACGCCTCCGGCAATTGGATCATTGATTCGCTCAAAGACTTGTCAAAATAATTGGCAATCAGCAAGATTAAGGTTTAAAGTAGAGACACGGGTCTCTACTTTTGTTTTTAACGGATTGTTCTATGCGAATCAAAAATATCTTGATTATTGCTGTAACCATCTCAAGTTTCCTAAATGCTATGAACGTCCAAGCGGCCTCAGTCCCCTTTCTTGTCCAGGCGCCATTGAACGGCTGGAGAGATTATCGACTAGCCCAAGGTTGCGAAGAGGCAGCCGCTCTTATGGCAGTCGCTTGGGCTAAAGGTCAGACCTCGATCGCTCCGGCAGACGGTAGAAAACAAATTATTGCCATCTCAAACTGGGAAAAGAAAAATTACGGTTACTATGTCGATACTTCCATACAGGATACGGCTAACCACATTATTAAAGGATATTTGAAGTACGACAAAATCGAAGTTAAGGAAAATATCACGACGAGCGACATCGTGAGCGCCCTGAATCAGGGAGATATTGTTTTAGTGGCAATAAACGGACGAAAAATTGAAAGTCCTTATTATCGCAAACCAGGGCCTTTGCATCATACGGTTGTTGTAATTGGATACAACGCGAACACGGAGATATTTACTGTTCATGACCCTGGGTCAAGCCACGGCGCCAATTGGCAGGTCAAAAAAGATATACTTCAAAGCGGTTTACAGAATTACGAATCAGGCAAAGGGACTTCGCGTAAGGCCTTGCCTCCGGCCATGATTGTAGTTAGCAAGTAACAAAAAAGCCCTGCCAGTTTGGCAAGGCGGTTGGCGCGTTATCGCATGCACCAGTCGTAGGCGTTCTGGAACATCTTCAGCCAAGGGCTGATCCCGTGGCGTTTGATGTTCTCGGAAACCCAGGGCCACTGCCGGAGCAGGAATGTCCTCTCCGGGTGCGGCATCATGGCCAAGTGGCGTCCGTCTTCCGAGCAAAGACCGCCGAAGCCGTCCGCGCTGCCGTTGGGGTTGAACGGGTAGATCTCGGCGGTAAACGCTTCGTTGTCGACGTAGCACATGGGCACAAGACCCAGTTTTCGGATATTGACGAGCATCTCGCGGCCGGCATGGAGACGCCCTTCGCCGTGCGCCGACCACACTCCGAGAATCGATCCAACCATGTCTTTTAACATGATTGCTTTGGTTTGCTCGATGCGCACGGAAGTGAAACGCGACTCGAACCTGCCAGATTCGTTATGGATGAACCTTGGCTGTTGGCTCGGGTCCAGGTCCAAAAGGTCGAAACCGGGTACCCAGCCGAGCAGGGCCATGAGCTGGCAACCATTGCACACGCCGAGCGAGAAAGTATCCGGGCGACGCCTGAAGCGCTCGAGCTTATCGTTCACGCGCGTGTTGTAGCGGATGACACCTGCCCAGCCTTTGCCGGCGTCGAAGACGTCGGCGAACGAAAAGCCTCCCACGAAGGCGATGCCTCGGAATTCCTCGAGATCAACATTCCCGGCCAGCAGGTCGGTCATGGTCACGTCCCAAGGCTCGAATCCGGCCGCGTAGAAGGCGGCTGCCATTTCGCGGTCGCCGTTACTTCCCTGCTCGCGGATGATGGCCACCTTGGGTTTCTTGGCGGACATCATGACGTGTTCAGGAGTCGGCTGGGGCTCGAAGGTCAGCTTGTACGGAGGTGAGGTCAACAGATGATGGCAAGCCTTCTGCTCCGACCTCACGCATTCCGGGTTGGCTTGGAGCATATCGAGCGCGTCGCTCGTAGCTTCCCAAACGGCGCGCAGGTCGGTCATGGCTTCCGAGAGCACGATCCGGCCCATGTGATCCACGACGACTTTGTTGCTGTTGATCACGCGTCCGATGGACTTGGCCGAGACTCCGAACGCCGCGAAGAGCTTGAGCGTGTGCTCCGTGTCTCCCTCTTCGCACTCGATTACAACCCCGGGTTCCTCACTGAACAGAGACGCGAATACGTCATTATCTCCATTCAAACAGACGCGGAATCCGAGATTGCCACCAAAAGCCATCTCAAGCAGGGTCACGATCGGACCGCCTTCGCCCACGTCGTGGACAGAGACGATCAACTTCTGCCTGATCAGCTCCTGAACTGCCATGAAAGCATTCCGGAGATCATTGGCAACAACATCCGGAGTTTCGTCCCCGACCTGTCCGTAGACTTGGGCCAAGGCCGATCCGCCCAAGCAATGTTCGCCAGGCGAAAGTTCGACCAGGATGAGGGTATTGCCGGCCATCTTGAGCTCGGGCGTGACCTTCAGGTCAACGTTGCCCATGGAAGCGTACGCCGAGAGTACCAACGTGCTCGGCGATTTGACCGTGGCGGGTTTGCCTTCCAGGTTCGTTGTCTTAACCGACATGGACAGGCTGTCTTTGCCACCGTCTGGACCCGTACTCAGGTCATCGCAGAATTTAGCTAGGGATTTCATGGCGTCGAACAGCCACGCCCCATTACCGGGCAACTTGGCGGCCAACATCCAATTGGCCGAACCTTTGATGTCATAGTGTTTGGGGATGACCGCGCCACACATGTTGAGCAAAGCTTCGGTGACGGTCAGCCTGGACATTGCCTGGGGATGGATGAGGCCGATCATCGGCCTTTCGCCCAAGCTGTGCGCCGCGCCAGTATCGTCGAAGTAACCATCCGCCCTGACAGCGTAATCGGAAAGCGGCAGGTGGTTGGGGCCGACGCATTGTTGTTGGGGAGTCAGTCCCCTGACGCTCCGGTCAACATTCCTGGTCAGGAATTGCTTGGAACAGATCGACGGCAGGCGCAGCACTCTGTTGAGGGCTTCGCGGACCGTCAGTCCTTCCGGCAACTCCAGTGGTTTGGTCATGACCGGCACGTGCTTGTCCTCGAAGTGCTTGGGCGGCAAATTACCCAGGATTTTTTCCAAAGACAGGTTGACGGGCGTTGAATCATCTTTGGCGTCAAAGACGACCAACTGACCGTCTCCTGTCACTTCTCCGACCACGGCGCACGGTACGTCTTCGCGTCTCGCGAGCGACTTGATCAGATCCAAGCTCTCCGGCTTGATCAGGATGACCATTCTTTCTTGCGACTCGTTGCCCCAGAGTTCTAGGCTCGAAAGGCTAGCGTCTCCGCAAGGGATAGCGCGAAGGTCAATGCGCCCTCCAGCCGGATGGACGATTTCGGGGAGAGCGTTGCAATCCCCGCCGGCGCCCAGATCGTGGACCGAGATGATCGGATTCCGATCTCCCATATCCACGCAAGCCTGGATCACGCGGTAGTGCCTTTGCTCCATCTGCGCATCGCCGCGTTGGACGGAGTTGAAGTCCAAAGCTCCGGTATTCTGTCCTCCGGACATCGAGCTAGCCGAACCGCCTCCCATTCCGATCCGGTAAGCCGGACCGCCGATCTGCACTACGAGCATGCCTTTTTCAGGCTCACCTTTTTGGGTGTGCTCATCGTCGACCGTACCGGCGGCCGTCACGTACAGAATGGGCTTCTGGTAAGCGTAATGCTCGCCGTTCGGCAGGGTGATGGCCGTGCTCCGGACAAAACCGAACGTAGTCGGCTCGCCGAAGCAGTTGCCGTAGCCATGCACTCCCCGGCAGCCTTCGATAAGGATGCGCAAGGGAGACGCGCCGTCGGGCGCGTGCGGCCAAGCATCATCCTCCCATGGCAAGTTATAACCAGGGATCTTGAGCGCGCCGACGCTGTAACCGGCGCCATGCATACCGCAGTATCCTCCTCGACCGATCGCCTCGGCATCGCGGATGTCTCCGCCAATGCCTGTTTCCGCTCCCGGTTGGGGGCAGATGCGTGTCGGATGGTTGTGCGTCTCGGCCGTGAGGGTCGGGTGTCGCAAAACCGTGGCGGTGATGAATGGGCTCGGCAAGGACGGATGACTGTGCTTGAGCGTCTGGACAGGATGGCCTTTGATGGCCGAGCTGTCGTCGCAAAATGCGATCAGCGAATTGCCAGGCCATTCCCGCAAGGGATGTTTCACGAGTTCCATGAGCGTCATGACTTCGGGCCTGCCGTCGATCACGTGGCGCCCCTTGAAAAATCCGTGGCGCGAATGCTCGGAGTTGGCTTGCGCCAACTGGAACAGCTCGACGTCGGTCGGATTGCGTTTTAGGTCCTCGCGGAAGAGACGGCCCAGGAAGTTCAGATCCTGATCGTCCCAGCCACAACCGTTGGCCTTGCCGTACGCGCGAAGCACCTCCCGCCAGTCGTCTCGCATGACGTCGATGGTTTTGACGGGCTCTGGTTTGCGATCGCTGATCAACGTGGTCAGCGGTTCGCGGTAGCGCATCTGCACCATCTTGTCGTGGAGCGGCTCGAGAAACACCTCGGTTTGTTCTTCGGTCAGTGCCACTTTCAATCCGTAGCGGATCGAGCGTTCGAGCCGAGTGACTTCGTAGAGTCCGCACTTGCGGCAGATGTTCACGGCCATGGTCGAGAACGGAGTCTCGAAATTGAGCCGCGGCCCGATTTCGAGGGTCGTTCTAGGGTCCAGGAAAGGACTGCTGTCCAAACCTTTTGGATCGTAAGTCTTGACCAGGAGCCAATCCAGAGTCGTGAGTTTGGAGCCGGCCAACGGTTCATGTTCGATGTAGAAACACCATTCGGCCCTGATGAGGCCGACGTCGAATCCCAGCCTCTGGGAGGCTTCGGACGCGATCTGTTTCTCTTGGGCGAACGTCAAAGCATTGGAACGGAACAACTTGGTCAACATGTTCATCCTCCTCTGAACGCGTGGATTTGTGTCCCGCGCTTTGGTTGAGTTGTCAACGTAAATATCCGCGAGTATTCACGGATACCACGGCCAAAGATTAGAGGTTATATATATGTATGTCAAACCTTTATTCAAACTCAAAAATATCGTCAATTTTAGCCTTTAAAGCCTTGGCCACGTTGTGGGCTAACACCAAAGATGGGTTGTATTTCCCCTGCTCCAAAAATACGATGGTTTCCCTTCTTACGCCGGCTTTTTCAGCCAAATCCTCTTGGGTGATGCCCAATTTAGCCCGCCTTTCCTTAATCCGATTTTTCATAATTATTTGCATTCAATGGCCGGAGGCGGAAAAGAGGGATTGCCATGCTTGATCCATTGGCCTTTGGAACAAATCCAATCGTCTTCACCGCTAAACAACCTTACGCCGCCCAAAACCAAAACAAGGAAGATGATTATTGCGAGGATAGTGTAGATCGCTTTTTTATTACACATGGAATATTTGGCGTGATAGCGAAATACCAGCGAATAGACCAATAAAAGCAAACAGGTCGAGTATGCCAAGGTGTAAGCGACCGGCTCATAGCTTGGGTTTAAATTTTTTTGCCAAAGCAGCAAGAACATGGCAACCACGGCTATCCAACTGTAGATTTGGATAGCAAACCGGGCCGCCTTGCCCCCGATTTCATAATCGCGCTCGTCGGCAATGATTTCTTTGACTTTACTCCTGACCAAAAACAGGAGTAAAGACGCTATAATGATGGCTGGCAGGGCTAAGAAATAGTTTTGGGTCGAAACGGCCATGCCGCAGACCATGGCCAAGACGAAAACCGTAACCAGCCGAACGGTAGTATAAGTTTTTAAGTTCATACTAAAAGTTAGAAATAATTAACATTATCCCCATGTTAACTATTTCTAACTTACTTGTCAAGCCCTGGTCATTTACGTCCCCCAATAAATAAAAGTTTAGAAGGATTAAAATTAAGAAAATTGTGTAAAAAAATGCCCGGCGAATCCGAGCTATGAGTGATCCAGAGCCTTGCGGCCGATGTCATTCCGGAAGTACATTCCCGGGAAGCGGACGCATTGAGCCAAGGTATAAGCGCGCGAGACGGCTTTCATCAGAACCGGTTGTGCCATCGTGGCCACCATGACGCGACCGCCGTTGGTAACAAGTTGGCCGTCCCTGATGGCCGTACCGGCATGGAAGACCTCGCCTCCCCAGGGCGTCCAAGCGCCATCCGGTTTTCGGCCAAGGTTGATCGGCAATCCCTTATCGTATGGCCCAGGATAACCCCCGGAAGCCAACACGACGCAGGCCGCGGATTCTTCGGGGTTAGCCAAGAGATAAGGGAGTTCGGCCAAGGATCCGAGTCTGCCGTCCGCGCATCGCGCGAGCAGCTCAAGGAAATCCGTTCCGTTGACGAGCGGCAGAATGACTTCTGTCTCAGGATCACCGAAACGCACGTTGAACTCCAGCACCTTTGGACCGTCTTTCGTCATCATGAGGCCGGCGTACAGGCAACCTTGGAAAGGCGTGCCCATGTCGGCCATAACGCGCAAGGCGGGCTTGAAGATGGTGTCAGAGATGTCTTCCAAATCACCTAAGTGTATCCAAGGTACCGGGGCGATGGCGCCCATGCCGCCGGTCATCGGGCCTTGGTCGCCGTCGTTCAGGTGCTTGTGATCCTGTGAGGTTGGAAGTAAGAGAAAGCTGCAGCCGTCGCAGAGCGCGAGCGCGCTGACTTCTTGGCCTTCCAGGAACTCTTCGATGATGATCGTCTCGCCGGCCTCTTTGAGCGTCTTTTTGAGCAGCAGGTCGTTGATGACCTGTTCGGCTTCAGCCTTGGTTTTACAGACGAAGGCGCCTTTGCCGGCAGCCAACCCATCGGCCTTGATGACGAGGGGCTTCTCCGGAAGCTTCTTAAGGTACTCTATGGCAAGTTCGTAGTTGTAGAAAACTTTGAACTCGGCCGTAGGTATGCTTGCTTTCCTCATGAAATCCTTGGCGAAAGACTTGGAAGTCTCGAGGAGGGCCGCTTGGGCGGTGGGGCCGAAGATCCTGCGCTTGGCCTTCTGGAACTGGTCCACGATGCCGTTCTTGAGTGGCTCTTCGGGGCCGACTACCGTCAGCCCAATCCGGTTCTTCTTGGCGAATTCGATCAGCTTGGGGATCTCATTGACGCCGATCGGCACGTTTTCGGCGATCTCCGCCGTGCCGGCGTTGCCCGGGGCCACAAAAAGCTTGCCGCACCAGCGCGATTTCTTGATCTTCCAAGCCAAGGCGTGTTCACGTCCCCCGCTGCCAACTACGAGAACATTCATCTTTTTCATGCCCGTCTCCTTCCATGTATTGTCGAACAGCAGCAGGACATTATCAGAGTTAATAAAAACCGGCAAACCTCTGTTTGCCGTATTTTTAACTGATTTTTATTGCGTCACTTTAACCAATTTGGCCTGGTTCCAAACTTCGCTTTCCAAACTATCAATCACGTAATCGTCAATTACGACAGTCGCTTGTCCGGATTGCTTGAAAGCCTTCTTGGCCGGATCAAGGTTGCTAAAGCAAAACCAAATATTCCGTTCATCGCCTTTGATTCTCGGGAACTTAGCCCAATCCGCCTGGTCTACGTTCATGCAGACGTTATCCGACAGGATATTCGCTCCCCCGTCATCTTCGCCGTAAACGTTAACTTGCCCGCTCACCGTGATCTGCCCCGTGAATTTGGTATACCTATCGTCAATCGATTTGATGGTCATTTCCCCAATCTTGTCGCCGGCTTTCGCCGTGCTCTTATCGAATAGATTGCTAATTAGGTTTTTATCAATCACGAGAGTCGAGGCGATCTTATTGATTGTTGGATCCATGTTGAAGTTGGTACGTTCGTTTTCGCAAGCGGTTTTTTGAGGCTCATCGTAATTGCCGCATTGCACGAACCGCAAGCTAAAGGTTAGGATGGCTGTTCCGTTGTTTTTCGGAAATGCATAAGCGTAATTAGTGTAAATGCTCCCAGCCGCGCCTTCGGTCTCCTTTGTTCGGCAATATTGATGACCGCCAACTGCGATCAACTCGGTCTTGCCTGCTCTGGAAAGCTCATCACCCGCCACCGTGCATTCGAACTCCTGACTCAAGATTTGAACTTTGGGCGGCCAATCAACCGTCGAAATGAATTCGGTTGGTAGCTTTTCCGGATATCTGAACGAGACGCCGATGGAAGTATCGGTCGCGTATTTCCAATCCTTGTCGATGCTAGTTTCCGGGCAAGGCGCGAATTCGCACTTGGGTCCGGACCTGCCAACGTAAGAGCCGTCCGGGCACATCTTAGCGTCTTGCGTGCAATAAACCACGTCGGGTTGGGAGGGTTTTGATTTATAGAATAAAGACAGGTAAATCCCCGCTCCCGCGACGATCAGGACCAGAAAGATGACCAATAAAAGGACCTTGTTTTTGGACGTCATAAATATAGATTCAAAAAAATTTAACGTTCATCAAACAAAAATATGACGGGTTTAGTTTACCCCATCGGTCGATAAATCGTAAATTCCTTTAAACCTCGCCTTCTTCGTCCATCAAACCCTGCGAAGTCAGAGCTTCGATGATGATGTCTAATTTTTTGTTGATTGCCCTAAGCTGAACGTCGCTATTCACTTCCGAACGGGGGCCTTCTGACCTGGAACCAAAGGAGTGCGGGCCGCCAAAGCGCTTGGATTCGTGTCCGTCGTCCTTTACGAAGCAATTGCTGCAATACACGGGTTTGCTTCCGTTTGGTTTAAAGGGAACCTCGCATCTTTCGTGGCATTTATCGCAGGTAGCCGGAAACATGGCCGGTCGGCCGTTATCGT
>JAQURS010000007.1:50731-52703 GCA_028715505.1 Patescibacteria group bacterium | reverse complement strand
GACTTTTTGGCGGCGATCCAATTAGGTGAGCCAAAGAATTTATCGGGAGAGATAGCCGCTTTCCACGGCGAGTCCGTCAAACCCAATCCTGAGTCGAGTGCCCTTATTTTACGTACGTCGGATCGGGACCCCGCGATCGTGCATGGGTTAATCCATGTGGCCGAGAAAACTTTTAGCGGCGATCCGGAACAAGATGCCGCCCTGATTTCGGAACTCTTGAAAGACAAAAAACACGTTGCTTTAACTTTACAGGGACACCCAGAATATACGGGAGCGGCGGATATCATCACGTTCGCGATCAAGGAAGATCCGAGGATCTTTCAGCGGACCCAAGGCAGAGTAGTTACTTCCGACATGCTCAACATGTTTGCCAAATTTCTAAAAAAACACGGAAGGTTTTAATTATCAATAAATATGAGGCATATTATCGTAAAGGATCCGGGCATCGTCCGACTGGATTACTCCCAGCCAAGAACGGTAGTTCTAATTCCCGGCCTGTCCATCGGAGCCTTCCTTCAGATGTTTTTTCATGGTTTTAAGTATTACGAGGAAAGATATTTGTATTTTTTGACTTTTTTGAAGAACCCTCAGACGCATCTATTGGCTGTTTTGTCGGAAGGCGTTAACCCCGCGTTATGGGATTACTTTTTGGGCCACGCCTGCCGAGCCACTGGTTTGAAGAGGGCTGATCTTGAAAAACGTTTCCATAAGGTATTTGTCCCTGCCAAAGGGCATGATTCTTTGACGGTTAATTTGTTGCGCGATCCAAAAGCCTTAAAGAAAATTAAAGATGAAATTAAGAAATGTCCAAAACCCGCGTATATTGAATTTTGGAGAGTCAAAAAAGAGGAAGTCAAAGTCGCTAAAAAACTCGGTTTACCATATTATAGCCTCGCGCCTTCAGCTTTTTTCGTAAATACTAAATCCGGTGCGAGGAAAATTTTCAAGCAGAGCAAAATCAACATCGCCAAAGGATTTGGGGATTTAAGATCCCTTTCGCAAGCCCATTTGGCTCTTCAAAAATTAATTAAGATTTCAAAGGCACCTTATTTTTTAATTAAATTGAACGATGAGGGGGGAGGGGCGGGCATATTGAAGCTCGAAAGAAAACAATGCTCGCTGGATTATAAGCGTTTTTGCGAGGCCCTGCCTTTGCCACCGGGACAATCTCTTAAGTTATTCGAGAAATATTTTGTTTTAGAGGGCGGCGTGGTTGAAGAGTTTATTGAAGCCAAAGAAGTGCTTTCGCCCAGTGTGCAATTCGAGATTACGCCTGATGGTAAAGTTTTACCGATCGCTACGCATGAACAGATTTTGGAAGGCACGGATTACCTCGGCACCCATTTTCCGGCGCCTGCGAACTACCGTTCGGCCATTCAAAAGGTAGGCTTGAGGGCCGCTAAAATCATGGCTAAATACGGTGCCCGGGGCTTTGTGGCCATGGACCTTTTGATTACGCGTAATAAGAAAAGCGAGCCTTGGAAAATTTGGGGCATTGAAATTAATGCCAGAAAAGGCGGAGCTAATCATACTCATTTCTGGGCCAAATATCTCACGCATGCCAGATATAACGCTAAACGCGGCGTTTTGGAGTCGGGAACGGGAGATATTTGTTACAAGGCATCCGAACAGTTTGTTAACGAACCTTGGCTAAGGAAGATACCGGCGGTTAAGTTAATTAAAGCCTTAAAAGAGTCAAAGTTGGATTTTGATCACGCGAAACAAAGAGGAGTTTTTATCCATCTACTTTCCCCGATCAAAACTTATGGAAAAATTGGAGCCACGGTTATCGGCCATTCCGAAAGGGAGATCGACCGGTATTGGGACTCTGCCCAAAAACTTGTGAGAAAGTTGAAGAAAAGTTAACATCGCTAGAATGAATTATGCCCAATAAAACGGACGAGCGGCAGGACCGTTTGGAACGCCGCCAAAAATTGATTGACGCTGGAATTCAGCCGCACCCGGCCAAGTT
>JAQURS010000007.1:0-50631 GCA_028715505.1 Patescibacteria group bacterium | reverse complement strand
AGAAAGTTGAAGAAAAGTTAACATCGCTAGAATGAATTATGCCCAATAAAACGGACGAGCGGCAGGACCGTTTGGAACGCCGCCAAAAATTGATTGACGCTGGAATTCAGCCGCACCCGGCCAAGTTTGAGCGCACCCATCTCGTAACGGAATTGAAAGGTTTGCCGGAAGGCCAAGAGGTGAGCGTGGCCGGCCGCATCATGCTTCAACGCGTCATCGGCAAGCTGGCCTTCTACACCATTCAGGACGCGTCAGGATCCCACCAAGTTGGGGTTAAAGTTGACGATGTGGGGGCCGAGAATTATAAACTCGTCGATCTTTTGGACCGGGGTGATTTTATGGGCGTCGAAGGCGTGCTTGGCAAAACCAAAACCGGCGAGCCGACCGTCTGGGCCACGTCAATCAAACTCCTGTGCAAATCGATTTCGCCTTTGCCGGAAAAATGGCATGGCATCCAAGACGTTGAAAAGATTTACCGCCATCGCGAACTTGATTTGATCGCCAATCGTGAATCGTTCGAAAGATTCAAACTCCGCAGTGCTTTTGTCTCGAACTGTCGACAATGCTTGGAGTTGAACGGCTTCTTGGAAGTCGAAACTCCTATTTTGATGACGGTCGCGACCGGGGCAGCCGCCAAGCCTTTCAAAACGCATCACGAAACGGACGATATGGACATGGTCTTGCGCATCTCGCCCGAGACTTACCTTAAGCGTTTGATCGGCGGCGGTTTTGATCGCGTCTTCGAGACGGCAAAATGTTTCCGCAACGAAGGTTCCGATCCGTCGCACGTCCAGGAGTTCACGCAAATCGAATATTACGTGGCGTACCAGGATTATTTATGGAACATGGATTTCACCGAGAATTTTTTGAAAGACGTCGTGGCCAAGACTTTCGGCAAACTCGAATTCGACGTGATCGGTAAAACCGGTTCGACCCATCACATCGATTTGGCGCAAGCATTGCCCCGCTATAAATTGACGGACTTAATCAAGGAAAAATCAGGCATCGACGTCCTAGAATACGCGGATGCCAAAGAACTGCTGAAAGTCCTCAAATCAAAAAAGATTGAAATTGAAGACGCGTTAAAAAGGGGAATTGGAACTTTAATCGACGAGCTCTACAAAAAATTTGTGCGCCCGGAACTTATCGCGCCGTGTTTTATTACCAACCACACGGTCGACATGTTGCCTTTGGCCAGGCGCGACGAGGAGGATCCGCGTTTGGTGGACAGCTTTCAATTGGTGATCGCCGGTTGGGAAGTCATCAAAGCTTATTCAGAGTTAGTTGATCCGATTGACCAGCGCGAACGCATGGAACGGCAAGCAAAGTTCCGTAAAATGGGGGATGAGGAAAGTTTTGAGTTGGATGAGGAATTTTTGCAAGCCATGGAAACGGGTTTTCCGCCCATCACGGGTTGGGGCATGGGCATCGACCGCATCTTTGCCTTGTTGGCCGGACAGCCTAACTTGCGCGATGTTATCCTGTTTCCGATAATGAAACCTGAACGATAATGCCTCCACATACTAAAAAAGTTTTTGAAGACTTTAATTGCGAACATTGCGGAAAATTCGTCAAAGGTAACGGCCGGACGAACCATTGCCCGAATTGTCTTTGGAGCAAACACATGGACGACGTGCCGGGGGATAGGTCATCAAGTTGCCAAGGCCCGATGAAGCCCGTTGGAGTTTTAGTGAAACACGGCGAAATCGTGAAGATAGAGCATAAATGCGAAAAATGCGATTTTCAAAGGTTGGCCCCGGTTTTACCCGAAGATAACAAAGAAGAGTTGATAAAAATTTCGGTAGCTGACATTAAACACTAAAACGAACAAAGGCCCCGGGAGAGTGAACTCACGGAGCCTTTGAGAAGGTGGGAATCGTCCCGATCAGATCGAGACGATTTTGATTTCGGAAGGTGCTGCCTACTGGATGGGAGCCGGAATCTCGAGCAGGCAATTGCTCAGGTCGTCCGAGCCGTCCGCGTTCTTACGGACGCAACTCGGATCCTTGAGCAACATGCCGCATCGCCGGTTGTAACCGGTCCGGCAGTCGGCGTACCAAGCGGGCTGGGTCACATGATTGGCACGCTGTCCCAGCAACCTCCAGGCAACCTGGCTGGCAGGAACGGCCGCACCCGTGGGGATGTCCGACGGCCAGCACAGGGTGCATTCGTACCCGGTGAGCGGAAGGGTCGCGCCTGTGGCAACGTTGCGGTCAGGCTTGGTGCGGCAGACGACGAGGCGTCCCGGGGTCGGGACCGTGTCCACTGCGTACGGCGCGGAATCCCCGTCCCACCCCATGTAGTTGCAGCTATTGCCGTCAACCGGGATGGCGGTGTATCCGACCGGACAGAGCGATGCGTTGACGCCAGGGACGGGGACCGGTGCGCTGGTCGCCGGAGCTACGGCGCTGGCCGATGCGGTCACAGGCGAATGGCTTGCTGGAGCGGCGATCTGGTTCTTCGTGATCAACCAGCGCAAGATGAGGCTTGCGACGATGATGAGCGCGAAGACGCCGATAACTCCAAGGATGTAGAGGACGTTGCGTACACGTGACCGAGCGCCGGGAGCAGCCGGGGTTGCCGGTTGCTGTGCCGCGTTGGCCGGCGGCTGCGCTGGTGCCGCTGCCTGGCCAGCCGCTTGCGGCTGCGCGGCATTGGCCGGCGCTGCCTGAGCGGGCTGCTGAGGCTGCGTTGCTGGAGCCTGAGCAGGAGCCGGTTGCGGCTGCTGGACCGGAGCGGCTTGCTGCGCAGCTTGGACGGGCTGCTGAGGTTGTGTCGGTTGCGGCTGAACCGCTGCCGGTTGTTGTGCGGCCGGTTGCGGCTGCTGAACGACTGGTACTTGCTGGGTCATTGGTGTTCCTCCTGTCGCATTGGCTTGAACAGGCGTTTGTGCCTGAGCTTGGGCTGCCGCTTGCGCGTTCGCAGCCGGTGAATTCGGAGCTGGCGCGCCGCCTGTGAACGATGCACCACAGTTGGTGCAGTGAACCGCGTTCACGTCGTTGCTTGCGTTGCATGACGGACACTGCTTGGTCGCCGGAGCGGCTTGAACCGCAACGACAGGTTGCACGACAACCGGCACTGGGGTCGGCTGAGCTGCCTGGACTGCGGGTTGCGGCTGCGGTTGAGCCTGGGCCGCCTGAGGTGCCGCCTGAGCAGCGGGTTGCGGCTCGGGCATTGGCGGTTGAGGGAGCGGGGGAGGTGGCGTTCGTACGCGGGCTGGCGTGACGACCACGGAGCAGACAACGGGAACGGATTCGCCGTCGTCGTCCGCGACCTTGAACGTCAGCTCGCCGTCTTTGAGCTCGCTCGCCGTCAGGTTTCCCGTACCGGCATCCTCGTCCCAATCATTGACCTCGAGATGGTCGGATACCTGAAGATCGATGAACTTCTTCTTTGCTTCTGTTACCACGTCGCCTTCCAGCTTGAAGTCGGTTGTCACGCCCAGTTCGAGCGTGATCGTCTGGACCTTTGCTTCGTAATCGGCCATGACACTAACCTCCTGAGAAGTTTTTGAACCTAGTTGTCAACTACGCTGGCCGAAGCGAGCGTAGATCCAGGGACTGGCAGCCTATCAGGAAGCCAGTTTGAACGTGTTAATTTAGCATAATTTTGCACTTTTGTCAAGATTAACCCGGTCTGTGCGAAAGGCGCAAATTTTGATTATTTTTTGGCTTAAATTAGAGCTTGGCCTTGTTGATAAAAACATCAAAGTTAAGCCAAATTCCCCTTGTTTATCCCTTGAAAAGAGGCTATGCTATTGGCCATGGACGTTAGGAAAAAAATTAAGAAGCCAACCTGCCAAGGCCCAGCGGTCCTTTTGATTTGGGATGGCTTCGGTATGTCTAAAAGTAAGGTCGGCAACGCAGTTTTGGCGGCAAAAATGCCGTTTTGGCATGAGTTGTGGAACGAATATCCGCATTGTTTGCTTAAAGCCGATGGGGAAGCGGTGGGTTTGCCGAAAGGCGAAACCGGAAATAGCGAGGCAGGACACACTACCATTGGCGCGGGCTCGGCCATAAAAAGCGATAAAGTCAAAATCAACGCGGCCATCCATAAAAATTTATTTGAAAATAACCAAGCTTTCGTTAAAGCCGCTTTGCACGCTTTGCGCCATAGCAGCACTTTGCATTTGATGGGGCTTTTGACCAATCATCAGAGCGGCCACGCGGACTTCGGCCACATTACCGCTTTGATCGATTTCGCGAAGCATCTTAATTTGCCAAAGGTTTATTTGCATCTGTTCACCGACGGTCGCGACACCTCGCCATTCCATGCCGCCAAGCTGGTCATGGATTTGGAAAAGCGTTTGACCCCGGGAATGAGGATCGGAACCATCGTAGGACGTTTTTATGCCATGGACCGCGACCGTAATTGGGAAAGGACGGCTTTGGCGTACAATCTCATGACGCGCGGCATGGGGTTAGTGGCTGATTCCCCGATCAAGGCGATTGAGCAAGCTTACGGCCGCGGTGAGAGCGACGAATTCATCCTGCCAACGGTCATCGTCCCGTCCGGCGAAAAACCGTGCGTCATCGAGAATAAAGACGCGGTCATATTTTGGAACTTGAGGAGCGACCGCGCACGCCAAATGATCAAGCCGTTCATCCAAAAAGATTTTGAAAAACGGAACGGCCGGGCTTTCCATAGAAAAAAGATCTGCCATGATTTGTACTTCGCGACCATGACTGAATTCGGCAAACAGATCGACGGCGCCATCGCGGCTTTTCCCCATCAGGGAATTTCCGGCACCATTGTTGAAGCTTTGCGCTCTTACAGCCAGATTTACGTCGCCGAGTCTGAAAAATACTCTCAAGTCACTTACTTCCTAAACGGCGGATACGACGCGCCCCGATTCGGCGAGGAACGCGTGCGCATCCCATCCATCCGCACGTCATTGTTCGACCGTTATCCCAGGATGAGGGCCAGGGAAATTGGCCAGGAAATCATTAAATCCATCCGCAGGAAATACGATTTCATTTGCGCCAATTTCGCCAACGCGGACATGGTGGGACACACCGGCGACTTCGCGGCCACCGTCCGGGCTTGCGAAGAGTTAGACGAACCGTTGGAAAAAATCTGGAAAGCCGTTTCCAAGGCCGGAGGCCATCTTTTCGTCACGGCCGACCATGGCAACGCCGAACAGCTTTTTGGTTCGCACGGCGAGCGCGACACGCATCATAACCCGAACCCGGTGCCGTTTTTGGCCGCAGGTCCGGGCAAATCAAAGAAAATGAAAAATGGCACTTTGGCCGACGTGGCCCCGACGGTGCTCGCGAGCCTGTGCGTCCGGACGCCGTCCGAAATGAAAGGGAGGAACTTGCTCGTATGAGGTCAAAACCGGTGGTTCTCTTGATTTTAGACGGCTTTGGCGTGGCGCCCGACGCGGACGGCAACGCGGTGACGCGCGCCAACATGCCTAATTTCAGGCACCTGATCGAGACTTATCCGGCCATGACCTTGCGTTCGAATGGCGAAGCGGTTGGCCTTTCGTGGGGCCAGATGGGCAACTCGGAAGTCGGCCACTTGACCATCGGAGCCGGCAAAATATTTTTCCAAAGTTTGCCGCGCATTAATTTAAGCATTGAGGACGGATCGTTTTTCCATGACCAGGCTTTTTTGCGCGCCATCGATCACGTCAAAAAAACCAAAGGCACTTTGCATTTGATGGGGCTTTGCTCACCAGGCGGCGTGCACGCGCACCTCGACCATCTCTACGCTTTGCTTGAATTGTGCAAGCAACAAAAATTCGACCGAGTGGCCATCCACGCTTTCATGGATGGACGCGACACTATCTTTAACAGCGGCTTGGGCTTTATCCGGGAACTCGAACAAAAGATTAAGGAAATCAAAGTCGGGACGATCGCCACGCTCAGCGGCCGTTATTACGCCATGGACCGCGATAGCCGTTGGGACCGCCTGCAGAAAGCGTATGACGCCATGGTGAACGGCCAAGGTCAACAGGCGGATTCGGCCGAGAAGGCCGTCGAAGCTTCCTATGCCGCGGGCGTTTACGACGAGGAACTGATACCGACCGTCATCATGGAAAAAGGCCAGCCCGTGGCGACCGTCAAAAGCGGCGATGCCGGCATTTTCTTCAACTACCGCCCTGACCGCGCCCGCGAATTGACCAAATCTTTAGCCTTGCCTGATTTTGATAAGTTCCCGCGGCAGCCGATTTCGGACTTCATGCTGGTCACCATGACCGAGTACGAAAAAGATTTGCCGGTCGAAGTGGCTTTTCCTCCGCAGCTGGTCGAGAATTGCATGGCGCGCGTCATCTCCGACGCCGGTTACAGGCAATTGCACATCGCCGAGACGGAAAAATACGCGCACGTGACTTTCTTCTTCAACGGCATGCGCGAAGACGAGTTCCCGGGTGAAGAGCGAGTCATCATCCCGTCGCCGCGCGTTTCGAGCTATGACGCCGTGCCGGAGATGTCCACGCCGCAGATCGCGGACAGGATCGTCAAAGAAATCGCGGGAGGTCAATACGATTTCATGGTGGCGAATTTCGCCAACCCGGACATGGTCGCGCATACCGGCAACATGGAAGCCACCGTCAAAGCGCATGAGTCGGTGGACGTGGCCGTTGGCCGGATCGTGGACGCGGCTTTGGCCGTGGGCGGCACGGTACTCATCACGGCGGACCACGGTAACTCGGAAGAAGTCTTGAATCTGACGACCGGCGCCATGGACAAGGAACACTCGACCAATCCCGTGCCGTTCGTGATCATTGGCAAGGCCTTCGAGGGTTTGCGCGCTCCCACGGGTGACGTTATCGGCGGCGATTTAAGCATGACTCCGCCGGTCGGCATGTTGGCCGACGTGGCCCCGACTATCTTAAAAATCATGGAGCTTGAGCCCACGTCCGACATGATAGGCAGACCTTTGATTTGATATGCCAGTCGACGCGCTCATTGTCATTACCATCCAGAAAATGTTCACCGGCTCGGTCCTGGGCATCTGGCTGGATGTTTTTTTGGCCCGCGTACTGATATTCGCTTACCTGCCCCTGATGGCTTGGCTTTGGGTTTACGGAAACTCGCGCGAAAAGCACGCCGTCAAAGAGGCGATGTGGTCCGTGGGCGTGGCTATCTTTTTGGGAGAAGCGCTTTCGTTCATATTCCTACGCCTTAGGCCGTTTTTGGCCGTGCCGAACATTCTTGCTCTTATTCCGCCGCCGTTGACCAACTCTTTCCCTTCCATCCATACTTCCATAGCCGTAGCCGTCACGGCCGCGCTTTACGCCGTTAACAAAAAATGGGGCCTGGCTTGTTTGTTGATGGTTTTGGGAATCGCCATCGGCCGGATGGGCGCCGGCGTCCATTATCCGACCGATATCCTGGGCGGCATGCTGGTCGGTTTGGTGTCTTTCGTCTTGGTCAGGCTCGGCCACAAGGCCTTAAGGCAGAGGAGCGTCGCGTAATATGAAAAAAATAATTTTTTTGCTGGGTATTTTGATACTGGCCTTGGCCATTTTTTCGGCGTGGTTCATCCCGTCGGCTTTCATCGGCTCGCCAGTCAGCACTTCCATGCCCTTCAGCGTACCGGAAAACGCGGCCGCCGCTTCCATGGCGGACTTGTTGGCGCAGAAAGGCATCATCGTCTCGTCGGTGGGTTATAAAATATTCAGTTATCTCGACGTGAATGCCCGTCATCCCAAACCCGGTGATTACGCCGTTTATCCCGGATCGTCTTACCGGGCTCTAGCCAAACAATTTGCCCTGGGACCCGCTCGGGACGAGATATCGATCAGGATTTTGGAGGGATCAACCAACCAAGACGTCGGCCAAGAATTGGGTAAATGGGGAGTGACGACCCGCGAGTTCACTGACTTAACCGGAGACGCGAAATTAAAAAAAGGATTTTCGCCGGCCTTGCGGCAGCAATTTGATTTCTTAAAGGATTTGCCAGCCAACGCTACGCTCGAAGGTTATTTGTTTCCCGACACTTATCGTGTTTGGAAAGACCAATTGCCGCTTGGGTTCGTGCTTAAGCAACTACAGGAGTTTAAAAAACAAACCGAAGGATACGCCACCTCGGCCCGTTCCCTTAAAGATCTCGTAATTCTGGCGTCGCTCGTCGAGAAAGAGGGGAGAACCACCGAAGAAAGGAAAATGATCGCCGGAATTTTATTGAACCGCTTGGAAGGCGGCATGCGCCTGCAATTGGATTCGACCGTCAATTACGCCACGGGCGGCAATAAGCCGCGCGTCAGTTTGGAAGATTTGGAGGTCGTTTCACCTTACAATACCTACAAACACGACGGCTTGCCGCCTGGCCCCATCTGCAATCCGGGCAAAGATTCGCTTGAGGCCGCCTCCCATCCCACGCCGAGCGATTACTATTATTATCTGCACGATGACAGCGGAAAAATTTATTACGCGAAAACAATCGAAGAGCATAAAGCCAATCGAATTAAAGCTTACGGAAAATAAAAAGACCCGCGTTGGTTAGCCTTCGCGGGAGAAGAATTCGGGCGCTGGTTTGAGCAGCTTGGTCATTTTGGCTATCTTTGGTTCGAAAGCCGGATGGACGGGGAAGCGGATCTGTTCAAAGAATTCCTTGGTCCAGGCCGACAAAAGCAGTTCGGCGGAATTCAAGTCACCGCCGAAAAATATCCTGCCTAGTTTGTCGCATCCTCTGTATCGTTCCGCCGGCTGGGTCATGTCAGCCACGTTCAGGCATCTGGCCAAGAGACTCATCGCCTCATAACAACCGACATGATGCGCGATAGCTTCATGAAACGTTCCACTGCGGCGAATTCCCAAGGCATGCCTGACGAAAACTGATCCGGCTGGCCCATGCATGTAAACATGATGATCCTGCATGGAAGGCGGAATGAGCGAAAGTTCGTCCGGCGAGTATTTCTCGATCCACCAGCGCATCGTTTGGACGGAGGCTTCTTTCATCACATCGTGCACTAAGCCCGACAACATCCAATCATCTCGACCATGGGGATCAAAGGGAGGATTATTACCGTAAACATTGAATGCCTTGCCCATGGCTAGGCCGACGTCGACGCAGTGCTTGAAGCGAACGGGGCTTAGCTTGGCCCGGAGAAACCTGATATAGGGTTCGAAATACTTGGGAAAGGACGAGATGCCGATGATTGATTGGTTCATGCGGCCTCCTTAGTAGGGAGATTAAAGTCTTTTTAATGTTCCGTGTCAACCCTTGCGTATATAAAAAAGACCCTTATCGGGGAGCTATCTTGATTAGGGTCTCGTCGAGGTCGAAGAAGTTGGGACCAGGTTTCACCACTTCGGTCAGCTGATTGATTCTCATGGTAAACGCGGGGTCCACTATGATGCCCGACATTATAAGGAAACGCCTCGCCCAAGTCTTGAGCAGCAGCTCGGCTTCGTCGAGCTTGCCTCCGTAGAATGTCGCTGCCAACTTTTTGCAGCCGGGGTATCTCTTTACCGGCACCGTCATGTCAGCGACGTGCAAGCAGCGCGAGAATAGAGGCATTTCCGGGAAGTTTCCCGTATGTTGGCTGATGGCTACGAAGAATGGGTCGGCCGCGCCAACGCCCAAGGCGTACTGCGCGAAGGCGGCTGAAGCGGGTCCATGGAGGTAGAACGGGTGATAAAGCTTTTCCGGAGGCCTTAACTTGGCCTGGCACTTGTTCACCCACCAGATTTGGTCGGTCACGGGCACTTCCTTCATGACGTCGTGTAACAAGCCGGCCAAGATCCAGTCATTTTCACAGATCTCTTCGTCCTCTGGAATGTAGATCTTGAACGCTTGTCCCATAGCCAATCCGACTTCTAGGCTGTGCAGAAAACGCGGGGGGCTCAATCTGTTGTATAGGAACAGGATGTAAGGTTCGAAATCCGGCGCAAAGGCCGACAGGGCGGCTTTGAGCGTCTCCATTTGGTCCTTTCCTTTCGGGTTTACCCGATATGATGCCTCATTAAATAGGAATGTCAATGTGGTAAATCGAATATTTGGCTTATTTATCACGTTTGTATCCGGGCGGAGCGCTTGCTAAACTCTTTACTCATGATTGATTTCCACCGCGAGCTGAACCAAGAGCAATTGGACGCCGTTTTGCATGGGGACGGACCGTGTTTGGTTTTAGCGGGAGCGGGATCAGGTAAAACAAGGACAGTCACTTATCGCGTAGCTTACCTGCTCGAACAAGGCGTGGATCCGTCTTCAATATTGCTTTTAACTTTCACCAACAAAGCCGCCCGCGAAATGCTCGATCGCATCGGGATGATCGTCGGCCCGGAATCAAAAGGCGTTTGGGGAGGCACTTTCCACGCCGTTGCCAACCGACTTCTAAGATCATTCGCGCCGGCCGTGGGTTACACGTCGCAATTCACGATTTTAGATGAAGATGACGCCCGCAGCCTTCTCAAAGCCGTTTTGAAAGACGCTAAGATCGATCCCAAGGCGCGGCGTTTTCCATCTCCCGCCGTTATCCAAAATTTGCATTCTTACAGGCGCAATACCGGATTGGAATTGCGTGAAGCGCTCGAAATTAAATATCCAAACTTCCTTGATTGCTTGAATGATTTGGAATTTATCACGGAGCAGTACGATAAACGGAAAATGATGGCCAATGCCATGGATTTCGACGACATGCTCGGCAATTGGCTGCGCGTCATGGAAGAGCAGCCGCAAATCGCAGACTTAATCAGCCGCCGTTTTCGTTACGTGCTCGTCGACGAGTATCAGGACACGAACGCGCTCCAGGCCAGGATTGTGGGTAAGCTCGGCCAGGTCCATCGCAATGTTTTTGTGGTGGGAGACGACGCGCAATCCATTTATTCCTTCAGGGGAGCGGACGTTAAAAATATTTTAGCTTTTCCAAACCAGTGGCCAAATGCCAAGATGTTCAAATTGCTGTCCAACTATCGCAGCACGCCGCAAATTCTCGAAGTCGCCAATGAATCGTTGAAAAACAACGTCAATCAGTACGAGAAAGACTTGATCGGGCTCAAAGCATCCGGTGTCAAACCTTTTTTGATTTCATGCCCGTCCGCGAGACAGGAAGCTTCGTTCATCGCGGACCAGATTCTACTTTTGAGGAACCAGGGAGTCGCTTTGGGCAACATGGCCGTTTTGTTCCGCGCCACTTCGCACTCCCAAGCTTTGGAATTCGAATTGATGAAACGCGATATCCCGTTTGAGTATCGCGGTGGCGTGAGATTTTTTGAAAGGGCGCACATCAAGGACATCCTTTGCTATCTGAGGATTTTAGAAAACGTTAAAGACGAAACGGCTTGGTTGCGCGTGCTCAATATGCAGCAGGGGATTGGCGCCGCTTCGGCTTCCGTCATCATTTCCCGGTTGCGCGAGTTGACCCAAGCCAACGAAATTTTGGATCTCGATAATTCGGTCGTTCCGGCAAGAGCCCTGGGCGGTTGGCAGGAAGCGCTTGGCATGTTTAATCTCGTGTTGACGTCCGGATCGGAGATCGTCAAATCAACCGATAATAAACCGGGACGCATGATCCGCGCTTTATCCTCGTCCGACATGTATCGGCGATATCTTGAAAGCGAATATCCGGATTGGAAGGAAAGGGTTGAGGATTTGGAACAGTTGGCGGCTTTTGCCGACGTTTATCCCGATGTCAGTTCTTTCTTGGCCGACTCCGTCCTTGAAGGCGCGGGTTTCGTGGCGCCAGGCGCGAAGGGAGCAGGACGCAAGACGCAGGACGATGAACGCATCATCCTATCCACTATCCACCAAGCCAAGGGTTTGGAATGGGATACGGTTTTCGTGATCCATCTTACCAATCTTGGATTTCCAAATCCGCGCGCTTTGGAGGAAGAAGACGCGATCGAAGAAGAACGGCGCTTGTTTTACGTGGCCGTCACGCGCGCCCGCAGCAAACTCTTTTTGTCTTATCCGCAAACCGCCGGTTACGACGCCATGACTTTTTGCCGGCCGTCGATGTTCGTCGAAGAACTCCCACCAAGGCTGTTCGAAAAAACCAATATAACCTCCTCCTTCTCCCCCTTGCACCAAGGGGGAGCGAGAGGGGGTGTGAGGCATTTTGACGAAGATGGCGGTTATAACGAACCCTCGATCGATCTTGGACGTGATGGAGAGTACAAACGTCCTTCGAGTCCAACTTCATATTTCCAATCAAAACCAATCACAGGCTCGGTTTGGAAAACCTCAAAACCCGATCTGTCATCCCCGAGGAGTCCGGGTGACGACGTCGGGGATCCATCCGATAATCAGAAAATCAGTTATTTGAGGGACGTGGATGAGATATAGATTTGTTGCTATTATTGAGCTAATATGCCAGAAAGATTACATTTGCCCATTATCAATCCTTTTCAGGAAGCGGCAGAAGTACCTAAGCCGACATTGAAAGAAGCTACGATTGAAAAAGAACGTCCAGTTGAATGGAAGATCGCCCATGCTTTTATGTTTAATCGTTATCCGTTGACGGAAGAGGGTGAGGCTTTTAAAAAGGAGGTGGCTCAAGCTTTAGAGGAATATAAAAAAGAAGATAAAAAACTTTTAGAATCTTTAAAGGGTCGTTTACCGACGGTAGAGCAACCCCGCCTGGAATTGTTTGAGGATTTTAATTTGACTCCCGAACAGAGGTTGGCAAATTTTGGACCCCAGCTCGCTTGTGTCCAAGTCACTAGCGGTTGTCGTCATCAATGCGAGCATTGCGCTGATGACGCTGGAAAGAAAGTACAAAACATGCCTTTTGTAGCCGTGCTGAAAGTTGCCGAGGAATTAAAAAAAGCAAATATCGAGCGACAAAAATTATTTCCAGAATGGCGCGAACTTGTACTAGACTGCCTTAGAGATGGTTCTCAAAAAGAAAAAATGAAGGAATTGAAAGCACAACCTTTGTTTAAAGAGATTATTGATAAGAGATGGGAAAGGCCTGCAGAAAACGATGAATATGAAATGCTCAATCGTTGCTATAACAGCCGGCCACTTAAGGACGATAGTGAGTCAAGGAAAAAGCAGATGATGGAAATCAACCAGTTGGCGCATGAGATATTCTTGAATATAAGGCAAGAATTGCTGCCTAAAAGAAAATTATTAGAAGACGCGGCCATACTCGAGATATATGAAGGATTTGATCAGATGTGGCGAAGCGGAATATTTTACCCTTCTTCTTTCGATGGGGCTAATATTCCGGAGATATTGCACCATTATTTTGGGAATGATCCTTTTGACTATCGGGATACGTCGTTTTTACATGAAGATGGTACTCCGGCCGATTACGGAGATGTTTTTTTGGCGCATGTACCGGTGACTGAAGCCATAAGCATAACTACAGCTGGTTGGCCTAAGGATGATAAGGTTGCGCAACGCGCTGCAGAAAAAATTATCCGTTTTATGACTCCATTATATGAAGCACGACAAGAAGCATTGAAAAAAGGGGGCGGTACAATAACTGGAAAAGGACCGCGACATGATTATTTCCGTATCAGTATTCATCCTTTTGAGATGGGTACGACCAAGGGGGACATGATTAAATATAAAGAAAACATGGAAAATGTTTTAAAAACAACGGATCCGATTGACCCTTCAATAAATTTTATCGAAACGGAAAATAAGGGACGACATGATGAATTCGTTCGGCAGGTGATCGTCCCGTTATCTTTAAGCCTCAAAGAAACAATAAATGTTTCAAAAGATTTTAATAGTTTATTGGGGGATCAGAAATGGGCAGGGTGGACGCCGACATCGCATTTTTCGGGAAGGGCTGAAGATGACCTGCCGCATGAAAAAGAATGGGATGTGATGGCTTGTATGATGGGCGTCCATATTTGGCCGGATGGGAGATTGGCCAGACAGGGAGAGGGCGGCATAGAACATTCCAGCACACTTCCTCCTGGCACCAGGCCTAAAGTATTGGATTACCGATTATACAACCTGGCAAGTGAGCGTTAGAGATAATAAAGATGCAGGGCTTCTGAGGGACGTGGATGAGATGTAGAGGCTTGACAAAGGCCTCTTTTAATGTAGGATGGCCGTGGGTGATCCTGCCCATTTTACAAGGAGTTTGGCCATGTCAGAAGAGAAGAAGATGCAGTCCGATTCGTCTGATGCCGATTACTTCATCCGTACCTTGCAGTTCGTGAAGCTGCTCATCGATGGCACTGAGGAGGAGATCTCCAAAGTGACGATGGGTTCCTTCCAGGAAGCGCTTAACTGCGCTCAGCTCGCATGCCCCAAAGTCGAATGGGTCCGCCGGGCCCGCGTCAATTGGCTGCGGCGGGGAATGAAGGGTTGGTCGGATGAAATCGACCGTCGCGTGAAAGCTGGAAAGCCGCTCACGGAATATGGTTGTTCGCCTTACTGCCCAATTGAGGGCGCAGAGGGCTTGATGAGTCATCAGACCTTCACTCACTTCATCACCGTCGGTTACATCGGCATTGATTGCAACGCGGTGATGGATGAGTATCTTGCTTTGCTTGGGCACGCTGCCGTTGTTGCGGCCGAGCACCACTGGAAGCACGAGATGGCTAAGCTCATCTTGAGGCGAACCGGGTGTAATCGTGCGGACGATCCTCATCGCGACGAAGCGGCTTGTCGCGCGCTCTTGCACGAGTACAAGCTGGAGCATTTCGTGCCCGAGCTCCAGAAATCGAGGTCAAAGGCGTAACGCACCGCGTAGATACTCTCTGCGCGGGTTTTTTATTCAAAAACGTCCTGACGAATCAGGGCGTTTTTTGGATCTCGAACTTTGGTTTAAAAACCTTGTGGAGGAGGCATGCCAGGTCCGCCGACATAAACCTGATTTCCTTGGCCTCGGCCGCCGGTTGATCCGTCGGTGCTTTGGGTTCCGGTTTGCGTTCCCGACTGGCCGCTAAATACTCCAAAATTCATCATTGAGCCAGGCGGCCTGACTTGTACGGTTTGGGCCGTCAGGCTGCCATCGGCATTGGCCGTGCCGCTTACGATCACGTTCTCGCCGACCTTCAAGGTATCCAAAGTCGTGGAAGCCATTTTAACGGCTTCGGTCGAAGGCGTGGTTAAAACTAATTTTGAGCTTCCATCACGGAGTTTGATGCTCATGCTTCCATTGTCCATTTTAATAAGCTCGCCGGAAACCAAACCCATGCTGTTGGCATTCCGTGCCCCACCATTTGTCCCTCTGGCCACGAATTGTCCGGCCATGCCGTTAAAGTTTTTTGCGTTCGGTTTAATGAAAGTCGTGGTTACAAAATAGCCCGCCGCGCCTCCCAAAAGCAGGCAGACGATGGCTAGCGCTATGACTGTACTGTTCTTCATAAATTAACAATTTAACAATGAATAATTATTACTCAAAACGTAAAGCGACGATCGGATTCAGCTTGGAGGCGCGGCGGGCCGGATAATAACCGAAAACGATTCCGATCAAAGCCGAAACGCCGAAAGCCAGCAGGACCGTGTCCCAGGTTACTTGGGTCGAAGTCACGCCCGAATATTGCACGATCCACGCCAGGATCCAGCCGAGGATAATGCCGATCGCCCCGCCGATGAAGGTTAGCATGACGGATTCCAAAAGGAATTGCTGGCTGATATCCGATTCCTCGGCTCCGATGGCTTTGCGCAAACCGATTTCACGCGTCCTTTCCGTCACGTTGGTCAGCATCATGTTCATGATACCGATACCGCCGACCAGAAGCGAAATGCCGGCGATCGAAGCGAGCAGCGTGGTAAATGTCCCAGTCACGCTTGAAGCGGTGGCCACGATGTCGGCCTGGTTCATGACGCTGAAATCGGCTTGCGTCGGATCGCTGATTTTATGCCTTTGGAGGAGAAGCTCGGTGACTTGTTCTTGGATCGCGGTCATATTATCGGCACTGTCCGCTTGGACGGCGATAGTGGAAACATACTGGTCGCCGGCCAGATATTTTTGGGCGGTCGAAATCGGGACGTAAATCGCGTCGTCGGAATTATTAAAACCACTGCCGCCCTTGGAGACGGTGACGCCGATGACGGTGAATTCTACGCCGTTAATGCGGACTTTTTGCCCAATCGGATCGGAATCTTCGCCAAACAAGTCGTCTCGCGTGGTCGGTCCGAGCACAGCCACCCTTGTTTGGCCGCTGATATCCATCTCCGATAAAAAAGAACCGAGATCAATTTGCACGTTTCTGACGTCCGAATAATCCTGTACGGTTCCGATGACTTGGGTATTGGTGTTCGTGCCTTTGGCGGTGACTTGATAGCGCCTGGAAAGTTCCGGCTCAACGGCTTTGGCCAAGGTAACGGAGCCTTTAATCGCGTCCGCGTCGGCCTGCGTCAAGGTTTGCGCCGAACCGCGGCCGGAGCTGATTTGGATGCCGGCGCCTTTTTGCATGCCGGGAGTCACGTATAGCAAATTCGATCCGGCCGATGTGATGCTGGCTTGGATGCTGGCCTGCGCGCCTTGTCCGATGGCCGTCATGGCGATAACTGACGCGATGCCGATGACGATGCCTAAAATCGTCAAAGCCGAGCGGGCTTTATTCGTTGAGAGGGCGGTATATGTTTCTTCCAGCAGATCACTTATGCGCATAAGCCAGGTTTTCTTCTTTAACCACCAGTCCATCGCGAAGGTGGATGATTCGGTTGGCATGTTCGCCCACGTCCCTTTCGTGGGTGATCAATATGATAGTGTGTCCCTTTTGGTTAAGCTTCTTAAAAGTATCCAGCACGATTTCGCCGGTTTGCGTATCCAGGTTACCCGTCGGTTCGTCGGCCAGGATCAGCGACGGATCCGTCACTAAAGCGCGGGCAATGGCCACGCGTTGCATTTGTCCGCCCGAAAGCTGGTTGGAAAGGTGATCGAATCGCGATTCATCCAAACCCGTGCTTTGGAGCGCGGCCCTGGCCCTATCTTCGCGTTCCTTTTTGGGGACGCGCATGTAGATCAAAGGCAAGGTCACGTTGCGGAGCACGGTGGCGCGGGGGAGCAGGTTGAAGGCTTGGAATACGAATCCGATTTTTTCCTTCCTGATAGAGGCCAATTCTTTTTCCGAGTAAGACGATATGTCTCGGCCGTCGAGCAAATATTTGCCGCTGGTTGGCGTGTCCAAGGCGCCCAGGATGTGCATCAAAGTCGATTTGCCCGAGCCGGACGGACCCATGATGGCCACGAATTCGCCGTCTTCGATTTTAAAGCTGATGCCCTTGAGCACTTTAATTTCTTCCGAAGAATTGGCGTAACTTTTGGTGATCTGGTCAAGCTGGATCATAAGCTTACCGCATCATCATGGCTCCGCCTGCTCTGGCGGCTCCGGTCGTCGCCCCTCCCATTTTTAAGAGGCTGCTTTGGGAAGAAGCCGTCGAAGACGATTGAGAGGTCGATTTAATCGTTTGGGTTATGACCTGGTCGCCCTCCTTCAAGCCGGAAGTGATTTCGGTAAGGGTGCCGTTAGTTACGCCCGTCGTAACGGGAACGTTGACCGGAGTCTGATTGGAAGTCACGAGGCCGCTCGAATTAGCGTTTGTCGAGCTGGTATTGGCCAAGGTTTGGACATAGTATTGTCCGCTTTGCGATTTGACGGCTGAATTGGGTACGGTCAAAACATCGGCTTTAACCTCGGTTACGATCGAAGTCGAAACGCTCATGCCGGATTTGATCCGGTCGTCCTGCGTGTCAAAAGCGATTTTGACGTTATAACTCACCACGCCTTGCGAGACAGTAGCCAACGGGCTGACTTCGGCCACTTCGCCCGTGATGGATAAGCCCTCAATCGCGTCAAAAGTCAGGGTGGCTTTTTGGCCGACCGCTACCTTGGCCGCATCGACTTCGTTTAAGGCGACGGTGGCTATTTTTTGGTTGGTGATCATGGTAACCGCGGTGCCGCCGGCGGATATATCTACGTTGGGTTGGGCGGTAAGGCTGCCGATGACTCCGTCAAAAGGCGCCACGACAGAGTAGTCGGTCAGGGCTTTTTGAGCGTCGCTTAACTTATTTTGCGCGGCGGACAGGGCGGACACTCTTTGATCCACGGAATTTTGGGACAATTTTAAGTCAATGGCGGTTGGGCCTGCCAATAACTTGTCCAGCTGCGCTTGAGCCTCTTTGACTTTTTCTTCAGCCGTCGTCAACTGGGAAGCGTCAGGCGGAGCCTGTAGTTTTTCCAGCGCCAAGACGGCCCGATTGTAGGTATTCACGGAAGAGTCGTAAGAGTCATAGGCCTGCCGGATGGTTTGATCCTGGTTTAGGATAGCCGTAATTTTGGAATTCACATTCGCCTGGTCGGATTGGATGCTGGATTTGAGGCTGTCGATTTGGCTTTGCGACAAATCAGAGGAAACCATGGTAGCCTGCAATCCGTCCGAGACGTTGCGGAGCATCACGTTAGCCTGATTCAGGGCGTCGGATACGGCTTCCGCCGCGGCCTCGATATTATCTGGTTTTTCGTTGGTTAGAGCCAGGGAGTTAACTTTATCCTCGGCCGTTTCCATGCTGGTTTTGGTGGCGCTGTAAGTGTCCATGGATTTATACTTGGCCGAGTCGTCTAAAATTGAAAACATGCGATCAAGAGCGGCGATGGAGCGCGGGCCATCGATACCCAAAATGTTGTTGGCGTCGGATAGTGATTTGCTCAGGGTCTGGTAGGCTGACTGGAGGGAAAGGACATATTGGTCGTAAGTATCCCGAACGTTTTGCGGCATGGTGCCGTCGGCGGACATCTCGATATTTTTCTTGGCGTTTTCAACGTCATCCTTAGCCTGTTGTAAGTCAAATTCATCGGCTCCCTTTTGGAGGTCGGCCAGATTGCGTTTGGCTTGGTTGAGTGAGTTTTGCGTTTGGGCCAGAGTGACGGCGTCCGGGTCGGCTTGGGTTTTCGCCAGTTGGAGACGAGCGTTATCGAGCGATAACTTGGCATCGTTAACAGATTGTGAGGCGTCACGGATGGTTTTAAGCGCCTCGGTTCTGTCAACCTCTATTAATTGGGTGCCTTTGGTAACCTTGTCTCCGACTTTGACCAATATCTTAGTGACTTCACCGCCAGCCTTTGATTTCACGTCTAATTGGCGGTCGCCTGAAACCTGTCCCGTGCCGTCCACCGTGGTGACTATAGTGTTTTTTGACGTGGCCGTCAGAGCATAGCGCGTTTCGGCCTTGCTGGCGCGTGCCGAGTAGAACCAAAAGCCGCCGCCCAGCGCGATAACGGCCAGGCCCCCGATGACAAATGTTTTTTTACCCATTATTTCTTTTAATTTCATAATGTATTTATCTGTTACGGTCGAAAACACGAATGAATTTCGCCTCGATTTGCCCTTGTTCGTCGGGATTGCCGAAAATCACCACGTGTTTGTCGTCGGGTATCTGCGAAGGCGGAATAGCCTGGGCGCCTTCCTGGACATCGGTAGTAGTCGAAAAGATGATAATTTTTTCTGATCCGTCCGGTCCTTTCACTACCATGCGTTTTTGGCCGTCGTTGGAAATGACCACGCCCGTCGCGCCGTGTGGATCAAAACTTCCGGGCAGAGGTAAACCCATCATGCCAATCCGCGGCATATCAGGCCCGCCCGAATACAAGCCGAAACGCTGGTAGGCGAAATTGGCTTTGCGTGAACCGACAAACATGCCGAGTTGGAAAACTCCCAGCAACACGATGATGGCAATCACTCCAATAAGAAGTCCCTTGATGAAATTCGGAGCTTTGTAAACAGGCTCGTCATGGACGGCTTGGGTCTCGATGACCGGCGTTTGATGTTCGTCTTGCATACTTAGGTTAAAAAGGTGTGATGTTTTTGTAAGTGATGGTTATGGGGCCGTGATTTTACCAAAACTAAAATTTCAGAAATCAGGCCAAGGGCAAAGAAGACGAGTAACGACCAGGCGAGCAGGTTGATGATGGGCATGGATTCCAAAAGGCTCAGGGCCGCTTCTTTCCAGAAAGACAAAGCGTCATGCTCGGTCAAGAAAGTTTGCAGATAGAGCATGAAAGAAGAACCGGCCAGTTCCTGCCAGAGCACGTTCCAAAAAGCAGCCATGAAGGAAGCGAGTACGGTCAGGCCGACGCCAAAAGCCGCGGCACGGCGTTTTAAGCTCCGAATTTTTTTCTCGCGGGCAATGGCGCAATGGATCATTCCGAACATGTCGGCCGAAGGCGTTTTGGCCGGCAGTTTCGCCAAAGCTTGCTCAAGATTGATAGACATATAAATTCTCCTGCCTTATTTACGTTAAAACGGCAGGATTTGGTTCAATTTTATGATTTTTTAGCTAGAAATAGGCAACTTTTGGCGATCCAAATCAACGGCCAGTCGCGCAATGGCCCGGCGATAACGAGTTTTGACGGTTTCCATGGGCTGGCCTAATATTTCACCTATTTCACGGAAAGTCATGCCTTCCATCGCGTGCAGAACGACCGTGGCGCGCTCTGCCGGTGAGAGCGTATCCAATATTTCAGAAACCCTGGCATTAGAGTCTTGCTCATCCAGCCAAGCGTCGGCTAGGGGACGCGGATCTTCCAGTTCGATCGGTTCCTGGTCGTTTTCATCAAGCGAGAAAACGCTGGTCTTATTCTTTTTTATTTTGTCCAAGAGGACGTTTTTAGCGATGGCAAAAAGCCACGGCCGGAATGACGCTTCGGGTTTGAATTTTTTTAGGTTTTTCCAGGCTTTGACGAAAGCCTCCTGAACGATATCGTCGACGTCGGTTTCCGAAGGGCAGAGTCGTGCAATAAAATTATAAACGGACGGAATATGCCGTTCATACAAAAGACGCAACGAATTTTCGTCGCCTTTCAAGTATTTTTTGATTAATTGGCCGTCAATTTCTTGTTCCATCCAACAGGCCAATACAATGACAGAAATCAGTTCCAGGGTCAAAGCTAATACAGGCTTGATGAACGCTTGACCTGCGTGTAACGTAGGGCGGTTATGCGAATCGCCAAGGTGCCTCTGTCGGGAAATCCAGACCATGTCTGCAGCCTTGTGGCGGCCGGAATCGTTGACGAATATTTGCGCCGTGATCCGGAAACCAGGATCAGATGCCACGTTTCCGGCGGCCGCGGAGCGATTTTTGTGACCGGTGAAATTTTAACGCAAGCCGATTTCGACGTCTCGCTTTTAGTCTCGCGTATGCTTGGGCAGTGCGGAGTGTATGAGCAATTGGAACCGTTCATTGCCTTGGAACCGGTCGAAAGCGAACGCATTGGACAGTTCCGGCAGGCTTGCCGCGAGACCAAGGAGGTTTATGGATACGCGACGCGTGAAACGGATGAGTTGGTTCCCGCCCCGGCTTATTGGGCCAGGAAAATTGCCCAGGCCATGGAAGGCAGGCGTAAACACGATCCTGATTGGTTTTGGTTGGGAACAAGCGGCAGCGTCACGGCCCTCGGACAAGGTAAGGGAGTCGGCGAAATGATTTTGGAAATCGATAACAGCGAACATCCTTTGGATTTGGCCAGAGAGGCAATTTTGAACGAAATGGAGGAACAAGGATTGAAAGCTAAACTCCAGATTAATCCGGTAGGCAAGTCAAGAAGCATCGAAAATTCCGTCGGAAGCCGACCTGGGCATGTTTTTGCCTACGGTCAGGAGTTGCCGCCTCTGACCAATCCCGCGGGACTTGATTGGCACGCTTCCGAAACCTTTGGTTATTGGCTGGCGCGCCGCCTGGCCATCGAGATATTGAGCGAATCGCAGAATCAAGCGGTCATGGTCAAGCTCCTATTCATGCCGGGCGACGTTTGGCCGTCTAAAGTGGCGGCTAGAGACGAGCATGGCCGCGATTTGAGCTTTCGAGTGGATCTCAAAAAGAGTCAAATGGAAGAATGGCTCACAGAATGGAAGCGGCCGGGGATTATTTTTGAGGCGGTTACTCACGGCCTCGTGGGTTCTCACGTCCTGCCTTGGGAAAAATCAACCTTATCCACTTTACCCGCCGGCGCATTGGTATAAAATACCGCCATTATGAAAGCCAAACTACTCGTTTTTAGCCCTGTCATACTGGCCGGATTGGCCTTTTACGGGCTCGGATGCAATTCAAGTAATTCACCGGTTTCGTTGGACAAATACGCTCCGCAGGTCCAACAACCAGCTTCGACATCGACTCAGGATCAAATTCCTACCAGCGATAACGTAAGTCCAACGTCAACTCAATCCTCCACGTCGACCCCGTCCGTGGTCGCTTATTCAACCACAACTCCTAATTTAGGTTCCACCTCAACCTCAACACCCGCTATGTCAGAAGGCGATAAATTGGCTTTCCCGGGAATTTTCCCGGAAGGCGAACTGGCCAACAAGCAAGTCAGAATTAAAACAGGCAAAGGAGATATCGTGTTCGAACTTTTGCCCGCCGAAGGTCCCAAAGCGGCTTCTAATTTCTATTATCTGATAAATAAAAAGTTTTACGATGGTTTGACTTTCCATCGCGTCGAACCGGGATTTGTCATCCAGGGCGGAGATCCAGCAGGAAATGGAACCGGCGGGCCTGGCTATCAATTTGGAGATGATCCGGTCAATAAGGCTTATGACGAGGGTGTCGTGGCCATGGCCAACGCCGGACCCAATACCAACGGTTCTCAGTTCTTCATCATGCTGGCCAACAATCCGTTGCCTCCGCAGTACAGTATTTTTGGCAAGGTCATTTCTGGCATGGACGTAGTCAAAAAGATTGCCGTGGGCGATAAAATGACTTCGGTTACGGTTGAACCGCTCAAAAAATAACTGATATAATGAAGAGCGATAAGAGGTTTGAAATCAAACCTCTTTTTTGTTATGCTGACAGGCATGAAACGCAGGACATATCTAATCTTGGGAGCCGCCATTTTGATCGTAGGCGGGGCATATTACGCTAGGCATTGGGCTTACGGATTGTGGCTGGATTGGAATAAGCCGCAACTTCCGGCACCCACGACTTACGCCCAGGAAAAAACGGCCGGAGCGGACCAGCTTTTGCCAGCCGCGCCTTCACCGGTCGAAGGTGGCCTGTCAGTCTCTGAAAACTATGTTTTGGAATCCAGCCCGCAAACCAATAAAAAGGAAGATCCGTTGGCGGGTTCTTTCGATTTGCCTTCAAAGATAAATCTCGACGTGCCTTGGATCAGCCAAGCGCCGAAATCAGATTGGGACATGCCATATCAGGAAGCGTGTGAGGAAGCCTCGATGATCATGATCGACGGATTTTACGAAATCCGAGGCAGCATCACGCCAGACCAGGCGGACGCGGCCATCTTAAAGCTCGTGGCGTATGAGAATAAAATCAGGGGAGATTATAAGGATACGGACGCCAAAGAGACGGCGCAGATCATCCGCGATTATTTCGGTTACAAGGACGTGAGGGTTTTGCCTTTCAAGACGGCTGATGATATCAAAAATATCGTGGGGCGCGGATATCCGGTTATTATTCCGTTTTCCGGAAAGGACCTGCAAAATCCAAATTACCGCAACGGCGGACCGCTTTACCATATGTTAGTCATCAAGGGTTACACGGATACCGGTTACTTCATAACGGATGATCCGGGCACGCGCAAAGGTAAGGATTACGTTTATACTTTGGATAGAATTGTGGAAGCTGCGCATGATTGGAACGGGGGAGACGTGGCTAACGGGGGAAAGTTCATGATTGTCGTCATGCCGAATGCTTAATATGTCCGTGACCGGCAAGGTCGTTGGATTAACCGCTTTGATTCTGGTTTTCGCCGGAGCGATTATGTTTGGTGGAATTTTTTGGAACAGCGAGGATAAGCCTGAGGTGAAACAAACAGACCTTCAAAGCTCCACTTCATCCAATCTAACTGTCGAAAACGGAACGAGTACGCCCGGCAATTTTTTCGTGGAAAGCCAAGAAACCGGGTTCTAATTGTCATTCGCGGCTATTTGGAGCATTATCAAATCAGACATGAAATTACGCTGGTACTTGCTGATCGCCGGAATTGCCGGGCTGATCCTGGGGATCTGCGCCGCGCTTTTGTTTTTGCCTGAAAAAGCATCGACAAAGTTAATAGTTGCCAATCAACCCGCATCAAACAACAATACTGACTCAACGAGTTCATCCCCGATACTCGACGCCGCCTTCGCGGCCAAGGAAAACTGGACGGCTAAACCAGGAACAAGGGTGATTTTGATTCCTCATCATCTGGTCGCCGCCCGTGAGATCGCCTCGCTCCTCTCATCGACTTCCAAACCATCCGTCGTTTATTTGGTCGTGCCGGATCACTTCGGCGTTTGTAAAACTTCGATTTGCCAGGGACCGACCGAAAAAGAGCACGCGATTACCGGCCTTGTTCCGTTTTTTGAAAAAGCTTGGGGCAAAGACGTCCAAATAGTTCCGTATATGGTCAGGCCGGACGCGACCGCTGAACAAACATCCGCGCTGACCGTATCGATTGTCTCGGCTTTGAAGGATGATAAGCGCGCCATGCTAGTTGCGAGCATCGACGCTTCGCATTACCTGCCGGCCGAGGTTGCCGACTTCCATGACGAGTTAACGCAAGACGTAATCAGCTCTTTGGCAGACATGGAAGTCGGGCGCGCCGAAATCGACGCGCCGGGCGTTTTGCGCGTGGCGCTCAAAACGGCCCGCGACCTCGGCTTAGGCGACGTGACCATCCACGCCCACACGAATTCATTGCGTCTTTTGCAAGCTAAGCTCTCGCAAGAATCTACCAGCCACTTTTTGGCTTCTTTCGCGCCGGGCGCCGTCAAACCGCAACAAAGCTTAAGCCTTTTGTTTTTGGGCGACATGATGTTCGACCGCACGGTGGCCACGAGAAGCAAAAAAGCTGGCAGTCTGGAATATCCTTTCCAAAAGATTCTTGGGCAGGAAAATCGTTTTTTCCGCGGCCAGGATTTGATCGTCGGTAATCTCGAAGGTCCGGTCACTGATAAGCGCCTTCCGCCAAACAAGGGCAATGTTGATTTCATGTTTGATCCGAAGATTTTGAATGTTTTGAAAAAAATCGGCATCAATGCCGTTTCACAAGCTAACAATCATACTTATGACCAAGGCGCGGCGGCCGCCGAAAGTTCGCGCCAAAAAATCAGCCAAGCGGGTATCGGCGTCTTTGGCGACCAGGTTAAAGACGACGAGGCGCATGCTTTGACCCTCCTCGAAAGCCGCGGTCGCAAGATCGCCCTTTTAGGTTTTAATGACACGGATAATCCCATGGATCGCGAATTGGCAAAGAAAGACATCGAATCGGCCAAACAAAAAGCCGATTATGTGATTGTCTTAATGCATTGGGGCAATGAATACCAGTCCAAGCCAAACAAGAACCAAGTTAATCTCGCGCATTGGTTGGTTGAGCAAGGCGTGGACGCGATCATTGGCGGCCACCCGCATTGGATGCAATCGGTCGAGGTCTACCGCGGCAAACCCATCGCGTATTCCTTAGGCAACTTTATCTTTGACCAGGATTGGTCCACTGAAACGCGTTTTGGCCTGGCCGTGGGACTCGTTCTGAACGAGCAGGGAAGTGAGCTCAATTTTTATCCGATCAGGATCGACAAGAGCCAGCCCATTCTTTTGACTGGCCAGGACCGCCAAACCAGGCTGGACCTTTTGGCTTCGGTTTCGGATAAAGGCCTGTCATCCCAGATAAAAAAGGGCGTTATCGCCATTGGACAATAAATAAAGTAGAATACTTTTAATATGCCTAAGAAAAACACAGCGGAGGAGGCTTTGACCAAAAAGGCTCTGCCAAATTGGTTAGTCGTCCTCATTTTTGTAGTGGGAGTCGCCGTCGGGTTTGGGGGATTTTGGTTGGGGTGGAGATACATGAACAAGGAAAAGCAGCAGGTCAAAATTCCGGCGCCGATTGCGAATAACGATAATCAGCCGCCTGAGAACGTGAGTTTGCCGGATTTGAAAACGGATCTCGCTCCATTATCGGTTTCTCCAGAAGGGCAGTTTAATTATGTAACATCAACTCAGAAAATCGATAACCGTGAAATTAGCTTAAGTGTCTCGTGGCTTAAAACTCCGTATGAACTTTCGTCGGAAGATACGGAGATCAAACTAGCTTCTTTAAAGTTGCCAGAGGGCGCAATTAGAGATAAGGCTCTTGATTATGTATCAGGTTTTCATTTCGATTCATTATGGAAGTTGGGTTCAGTGAAAAATTCCGAGTTCGCCGGTTACGATCTGTTTTTATTTAGAAGTATTGAAGAGGGAATGCTTCCGACCTATGACGATTCTTATGTGATCTTGTCCGAAGATAATTCGGATCTACGTGTTATTGGAAGAGCAGGATCATTTTTTCTGGTTGACAGGATGATCGGCATGCCGAGAGCTAGTATAGATGAAAGGGTGCCTTCGGAAGTTTTGACTTATCAAAATGGTAAAAAGATTAAAAGATTTTCAACTTTGAGTTTCTGGGAAGACAATACAGTCTACTCGTTTATTGATCTCAAAGATACCGTGTTTACACATGATAGCTATTCAAAAGAAGGTTTTGAACTGTTGAATGGAAAGGGTCTGAAAGGTTCTCGTGTTGTTATATTGGATGATGGACAAGTGAAATATTACACATCTTCAATTCCAGGAAAAGAAACCGAAGATGGTGGCTTTACGCCGGCCATTGAATGGAACAATGTGGGAAATAATAACGAAAAGTACAAAGTAACTGAGCTTAGCGGCTGCGGTGGATGGTCAAGCGTACCAAATGTTGTAGAAGTTCAGAATATTTCAGACTATTCAATTGTTGGTGAAACAAGCGAAGGTGAGCCGGTGTACTTTCCAAAAAATCCAAGCGCAAACGAGTTTGTGCAAAAAGCATATGACTTATGGTTCCTTCCTGATGGGCAGCAGAAGCCAAATATTGACGAATTTTTGAAGAAATATCCGCGCCCAATATTTTTATGGAAGAATGCCTTTGGTGAATGGGTGTTGGGTCAGCATCAGGATTTACAACCCCAAGTCGAATGCGGCAAGCCGGTTATCTATCTTTATCCGAAAGAGACAACCAATGTGAGTGTCGCGTTGCCGAGATTCATCAACGTAACCGTGAGCGAGCCGCGTTATCCGGTTGGCGGATGGAAAGTGACTGCCAAGCCGGATGGAACTTTGAATCTGTTAGCCGCGAGTTCGACTTACGCCACGACTACTTACGGATCATTATATTGGGAAGGCACGGGTATCGGTTATGTCACGCCGAAAGATGGATTTTTGGTTAAGAATGGCGAGCAAAAAGCTTTCCTCTCAAACATCCTTCTCAAATACGGCTTGAATAAGAAAGAGGCAGGCGAGTTCATGGATTTTTGGCTGCCTAAGATGACGGGCGCGCCTTATTACCGCGTTTCATTCCTGACGAACGCTTGGTCCCAGGCCGCGCCGCTTTACGTTAATCCCAAACCGGAGACGAGTATCCGCATCTTCATGGATTGGCAAAAATTGTCGACTCCGATCAAGATCACGCCCCCGCAAATCGTCACCCCAACCAGGAACGGCTTTACGCTGGTCGAGTGGGGAGGACTGCTGTATAAATAGTTCATGACCGTCTTTTCCGTAACGGATTTCATAGCCCACATAAATGATGTTTTAGGCCGCTCTTGGGACGCGGAAGAGCTTTGCGTGGAAGGCGAAGTCTCGGGTTTTCGCGTAAGCCAGGGGCAATGGGTCAACTTTGATTTGAAAGACGAAACCGGCTTGGTCAACATCTTCATGACCGTCTGGCAATTGCATGTGCCCGTGGAAGACGGCATGAAAGTCAGAGTTTTTGGCGTGCCGCGCATTTATCCAAAGTTCGGCAAGTTCTCCATCACCGCCAATCGCATCGAGTTGGTGGGCGAAGGCGCGCTCAAAAAAGCCTTGGCCGCGCTAAAGGCCAAGCTTGAGCTCGAGGGTCTGTTCGACCCCTCGCGCAAGCGGCCTTTGCCGGTTTTTCCAAACCGGATCGCGCTCATCGCTTCGCGCGAAAGCGCGGCCTACGGGGATTTCATCCGCATCGTGAACGAACGTTGGCGCGGTTTGGAAATCCACACTTACCACGTCAAAGTCCAGGGCATGGGCGCGGCCGAAGACATTGTCCAAGCCATCCAATCGGCTAACACGCGCTCGGCCATTCATCGGACTGCCATGAGCGAAGACGAATATGACGCCATTGTCATCACGCGCGGCGGCGGTTCACTCGAAGAGTTGATGGCCTTCAATAGCGAAGTTTTGGTGCGCGCCATTCACTCTTCAAAAATTCCGACTTTGGTTGGTATTGGCCACGAGCGCGATCTGTCGCTGGCCGAATTGGCCGCCGATGTTCGCGGTTCGACGCCTACGGATTGCGCGCGTCGCCTTGTCCCCGACAGGAATGATGTTTTGAGGGATTTGGCCCATCACACGGAAAAAATTGAGAACCAACTTTTGCAAGCCATCAACTCCAAGAAAGATTTGATCGAACGGGCTTTAAGATCGCCCGCGCTTTGGCTTGCTACTGAGCGCCAACGCCTTGACCAGCTGGCTTCCAGGGCTGAGTCAAATATGCAACAATGGCTTAAGGCGCTTAGCGATAAGCTCCGCAATCACGTTCGTTTATTGGCATCTTTGGATCCCAAAGGTGTTTTGAAACGCGGTTATGCGATATTAAAGTCTGGCAGCCAAACCGTGACTTCGATAGCCGGGTTGTCCGTTGGGCAACCGATCACGATCGTCTTACGAGACGGGGAAGGGGATGCGCGACTTGAAAAGTTGAGGCAAGCTAACGAAGCTAAGCAGCAAAAACTTTTATGACCGAAAAGAAAGCTAAAAAAATTGTAGACGTGGCCAAGGCCTTTGTCGAATTGGAATCGATTGCCGAATGGTTCGAGAAAGGCGAGTCTGATTTGGACGTCGGCCTCAAAAAATACGAGCGGGCCATGGAATTGGCGGAGGTTTTGCGCGAGCGGCTAGAGCAAGCCGAAAACAAAGTAACTGAGATCCAAAAGAAGCATTCAAATTAATTCTTTTCCATACTCAATATGTTTATAGTCCGTTGGGTCATTAACGCTTTGGCGGTCATGCTGGCGGCCTATTTAATTCCAGGCGTGAGCGTCACGAATTTCTGGGCAGCCCTAATCACGGCGCTGGTCATGGGTTTAATCAACGCCATCGTCCGTCCCTTGGTCATCTTATTGACCTTGCCGGTAAATATTTTGACGCTTGGTTTATTTACCTTGATCATCAACGCTCTAATGTTTTGGTTGGCTTCGGCTATCGTCCCCGGTTTTGCCGTGGCAGGTTTTTGGCCGGCTTTCGGCGGCGCTTTGGTCTTCTGGGCCGTGTCGTGGATCACCAATTCATTCTTGAGGGCTGAAAGAGTGTAAATCCATGTCGCAGAAGCTTGTCGTGATCTCATTAGGCGGCTCCATCCTGGTGCCTAATGGCGGGATTGACGCGGATTTTTTGAAAGATTTTACAAAGCTCATCCGGGCGCGCATTAAGTTGGGCGAACGGTTTATTATCGTCGTTGGAGGCGGCAGTACAGCCAGGCATTATCAGCAAGCGGCTCGCGCCGTGGGCAAGCTGGCGAATGAAGACGTTGATTGGCTTGGCATTCACGCCACGCGTTTGAACGCGCATCTTTTAAGATCGGTATTCCGCGAGGAGGCTTTGCATCGCGTCGTCAAAAATCCCACGCGCCACGTCAATTGGAATAGGCCTGTTTTGATCGGCGCCGGTTGGAAGCCCGGCTGGAGCACGGATTACGTGGCCGTCAGGTTGGCGCATAAATACGGCGCCCAGCGCGTCATTAATTTGAGCAACATCGCGGTCGCGTACGACAAGGATCCAAGCAAGCACGCGGATGCCAAACCGATTTATAAATCTGATTGGAAATTTTTCCGAAAGCTAGTGGGCAATAAATGGACGCCAGGCATGAACGTGCCGTTTGATCCCATTGCCGCTAAATTATCAGATAAGTGGCAAATGGAAGTCATCATCGCCAGCGGCACTGATCTCGCCAATCTAAAAAAGATTCTTGAGGGAAAGGAGTTCGTGGGGACGGTTATAAGATGATCCCCTTAACCCTCCTATATATCCATTCTTTCTAAATCACTTTTCTTTCTAATCAAGCCGTTCTCCAATAATTTTTTAGTCGGTTCGCCTTTGATAAAAATTTCGTAACAATCGTCAGCTAATACGCCAGTCGTGAATTCTACGGCGAATTTGTCTTGTTTGAATAAAAGAGGCAGGTTGTCGCGGAAATGCATGGCCCCGCTGTTGTCCAAATCAATTCCACAGATGACTCTTTTAATGCGACTCAGGATGGCGGCTCCAAAGCACATCGGACAGGGTTCGTACGTCGTATACAAAGTAGCTTCGCCTTTATGGTCTTTTAAGATTCCTTGCACTTGCCTTAAGGCTAACATTTCGGCATGGGCCAGCTTGTCAGTTGTCGAGTAAACTTGATTGTGCGTTTTGGCAATTATTTTGCCGTCCAGTTCAATGACGCAGCCTATTGGCCAGTCGCCACTTTGTTGAGAGATGGCGGCTTCTTCCAACGCCTCTCGCATGAATACTTCGTCGGTCATATATCAATAATAGTTAGTCTCAACTACCGGCTGCCAATATTTGCGGTAGGATTCATCGTTTTGGCCGGAGCAAATCCCGTCAAAGATACATCGCTCATGCCCCTGTAAATCGATAAAAGTAAAAAAGGTACAAGGAGTTTTAGTGCAATGGCCAGCCGTGCAAAGAGGTTTTTCGTGGCAACAACTGCGGGAAAGTGACCAAAGAAGTTCGTCCATCTCAAAAAAATCTTTTTGAGCCAGTTTGCCCATAAGCCTGACTGCTTCGACGGAGGCCAGACGAACGTCGCTATCAGATTCTAATTTTTGTCTTTCGAGCAAGGCTCGTTTCAATTCTTCATCTTTGACTTCAATGCAACCTGTCCGGAGCATGAGCCGTTGCATGTGGTAGTCCATGACGGGCTCGATTGACTCTGGATCTTTAATCTGGATTAAATTGGCATTTTTTACTAATTGAACGAAGACTGTGCTTTTCTTCTTGAGCGGATCGGCAAATCCGTCTATTTCTTCAAGGAGTTCGTATAAGCCAGAACCGTTATTGATCAGGTAGCCGTTCGATTCGGCAAGCAGATTAGAAACTTTTCCGTCGTAGTTTTCTTTTAATTGTTGAGAAATATTAATCAGAAAAGCAGACCTTTCATCCAGCCGATCAAGCGTACAGTTTTCTGGACTTCCGTCCTCAGTAAAGATCGGTTTGAGCAGTTCACTCAGCTCGCTTGCCGATAACTTAGATAAATATTCAGGATCGAGTAGGGGAGAATTAGCTTCGCCCAAAATTGTGTAAGTATCTTCAAGGCAACCCCACCCTTTTAAATTTTTCTTTCGATAAATCAAAGTGTGCGTCTGATGGCAAATAGCCGACGCAAAAAGGAAAGCCCGCAGTTTTGTTTCAGCATCCGATTTAAAAGTCAGAAATGGCCGTTTGAAATGTTCCCGCCTGAAGCGTAATGGCCGAAGTCGGTCGGCTATTAATTCGCATTGTTTTTGATTAACTACGACTTTATCTCGGGCCATCCAAATTATCTTTTGTATAAATCCCTCTTTCGCTTTCGTGTACGACTCACGGTCATCCGCGAATTTTGAAGCCAGATCCAATTTTAATTTTCCATATTCATCCCGCGCTTCTTGATGGCTATTCAAATAATCCCTGAATAGAATTTTATCGTGCCAATCGGTTTGGTTGCCCACTTCCACAAGGTTGAGATGATGAGTTCGCTTTTCCTCAGGGCCTTTAACGAAGAATTTTCTATTCGGGTATTCATGCATGTAGGCATAGCCGAGTTTTTGGAGCGGTTCGATGAATTCATCCACTGTTTCTTTGTCGAGTGATTTGATGGCCGCGTTAATGTCTATAATCGGCTTGGCGGGAACGCCGGGGATAGCCGTGCTGCCGATGTGCTCCATGTCTATAATTTTATCGCCAAAAACGTTTTTGAGTAATTGTTTTTCCTGCTCGTAAAATTCAGCCCATTCATCATGGAATTCGCAGAGCTTGACTGTACCGCGTTTAAGGCCGAGCATTCAGTTGCAGTTATGTAATAAGGATTCTAAATTTTAGAAATTCATTTTTCTGGTGTCAGCGTTTTAATAATTTTAACTTTTTCATCGCCATTAGGTGCTTCTTTCAATCGCTTAAAAATGTCTGAGGTAACAAAAAATACTTGCACGCCATTTTGCTTCATGGCATCCAAACATGACTCGTAATGGATTGACCTTATCGGCTTGACGGGCTCTTGGCTGGTCCATTCTTTAGTGCCCATGCCTCGTTCCGGATCAGTGGTGAACGTGTGATTAGGTAGTTCGTATATTGTTCCGCCTTTATCCTTGGTTGCGAATTCCGCTTGATCCATGTTGATAACGACATGAGGTGTGCCATCGATTGTGCCAATACTCGTCCAACTGTCATCTGTTTCCATCATGAAAATCGAAGCAAGCCCAATATTTGGAGTCGCGAAAATAACAGGTCCTTCCTCTGGGCTTCGGTGGGTTTTATTTCTTGGTTCAAGAGTCTCGATATCATGTGACGACGATCCATGGAAAAGCGACGGTGGTTTTTTCATTCCTTCAGGTTTCATATTTTTATAAACTAAAGTTTTACGGTTTTTTAAACACCAAATCCAAAACCGGGAAAAAGGAGGCTAGAGGCGCGTTGAAATATCTGCAAATTTTTTCCGAAACGCGTAACGTGAAACGTGTAACGCCCGAGGATTTGTGCAAATCAGCTTTCCAATCAGCGTCGCCGCCTATCAGGTTTAAGCATTTGGCCAGAGGCAAAGCTTTTTTGATTTGCCAGTAAGTGACTCCCACGATACCTTCGGCGATGTATTGATCTTTGGTAAGTCCGCGCGGTGAGTTGCGGGAATAACGGGAAGCGAGGGACGTGGCCCAGTTGAATGGCAGCCAAGGGATCAAAGGCAGCAGGGTCGTGTGGCCATCGTATGGGAAAGCTTTGTTGGGGGATTCAGTGACAACAAGCAAGCCGCCTTTTTTGAGGCAACGGTAAGCCTCGCGTAAAATCGGCGCGCGCAATTTTGGATCGATGTGCTCGAGCACCGCGTTAAAAGTCACGACATCGAATTTTTCTTTTTCAAACGGCAACTTGGTCGTGTCTTTGACATGTAGAAATGAGACCCTGTCCGAAAGTTTTTCGTTTTCCGCGCGTTGATTTGCGAGTTCAACCAAATCGGCGCTAGGCTCGACACCTTGCACGAACTCGGCCCCGGCGTCGATCATGGCAAAAGCCGATGAGCCGGCGCCCGAACCGATATCCAAAATCCTCTTGCCGGCCACGGGCTCGTACCTTTCAATCAATGTCTTTTGTCGTTTTTGGATGTAATCAAAAACTGCCCGTCTTTCGATCTCATCCAGCCACCAATCTCCTTTGAGTTTGATCAAAAACTCCAAAGTCGGGACCGATAATTTGGTTTCGACGGTTTGGAGGACTTTTTGCTTTTTACCTCCGTGGACAGCTAGGCCGTTCACGAAAATTTGCCTGGTTGAGCCTAAATCTAGGACTCTAAGTTCGGCGGAAGGGGTCGTCAAAAAGACGGTTTCCATATATCTATCCATAGTATTCCATAACCGGAACTTGGCTACAAATAGCCTAATCTTGACGGAAAAGGGAATCTCACCTAATATAGGGCCAACACTCGCATCCAAAGAAAGCAGGGCCCCGCCTAAAAATGGGGTTAAACAACCACCCTGCCGAGGACGCATGATCGGCCTAGCTGTCGATTTTTGCCCCACAGGATGCTGTGGGTGTTTTATTTCAATCCGCCGAAGCTTCAGCGTAGGTGGAAATCCCAAAGGTCGAATCATTCAAAAAAGTTAAAACAAGTATGGCTAAGTCAAAACAAGAGAAAGCCCTGACCAAAGATAAGCTGGTTGATCTCTTTAAGAAGAGTTCGTCCGTTGTCTTTGCCGATTATCAGGGTTTGACGGTGCCCAAAGCCGATCGGCTGCGCAAGAAATCACACGAGCAAGGCGTGACCTACATTGTTGCCAAAAAGAGCCTCATCAATTTGGCGGCCAAGGAAGCCGGCCTGGAAGTCGACGTGAAATCCATGCCCGGCATGATCGGTCTGGCCTTCGGGTCAGAGGATGAAATCGCCCCGGCCAAGTTGCTGGGCGACATGACCAAGGACACCCCCCTTAAGTTGGTCGGCGGCATCTTCGACAAGAAGTCCTTGCCGCAGGCCCAGGTCGTGGCCTTGTCCAAACTGCCTGGCAAGCAACAGCTGCTTGGCATGTTGGTAAGCGTCATCGCCGGTCCGATGTCCGGATTTGTCCGGGCTTTGGATGCCATCAGCAAAAAGGAAACCGCTAAAGCTTAATTTAAAAAACTATGTCAGACGAACAGAAAGTCGTTGAGGTGCCTGAGAAGTTCAAGGCCCTCGTGGATCAGATCGAAAAGCTTTCCGTGCTCGATCTTTCCGAGCTCGTGAAAGTCTTGGAGGAAAAATTCGGCGTTTCAGCCGCCGCTCCGGTCATGGCTATGGCCGCTCCGGGCGCTGCCGCTGCCGAGGAAAAGACTGAATTCGACGTTGAGCTCACCGAAGCCGGTGGCAACAAGATCGGCGTCATCAAGGTTGTGCGCGAAATCACGGGTCTGGGCTTGAAAGAAGCCAAGGACTTGGTGGACGGCGCTCCTAAGATGGTCAAAGAGAAGGCTGCCAAAGCCGAAGCCGACGAGATCAAAAAGAAGATCGAGGAAGCCGGTGGAAAAGCTACCCTCAAGTAATTTGGAAAATAAAAAAATCTCCCGTTGGGGAGATTTTTTTTTATTTCCTTTTTTATGGCAGTGGGACCAACAGCAATCGATTTCCGCTCACGACCAAGGCTTGTTTTTGTCCGAGTTTGCTTGAGGCGGCGCGAATGCCGGAGAAATCAGGAGAGGTGATCTGGGCCGTTAGCAGGCCGGTCTTGTCGAAGATAACCAGGCGCTTGTCGGCCGGATCGGTCACCATGATCCGGGGATCGTCCATCTCGGTCCAAATGCTGGCGATCGAGCGGAGTTGGGGATCGATGGCGCTTAGCCCGAAAGCTTCTTGTTTGCCCGAAAGCAGTCGGAGGACTGAGCCGTCAGATTTGGCCACGAACACGTTGCTGTCGATGGCCATGGCTACCGAACCGGTCAAAGGAACGGCATCGGCTTTAGCATAGGTGGAAGGCGAGCCGAAGCCCGTGGACGTCTTCACCAAGCGGGTGATCAGGCCTTTCGTGCCGTCTAAGATATAGGCTTTCTTGTTGTAGACGACCATGTCGTTGATAACGGCCACGCTGGACGAGGCTTGCGACATTTTATTCAAAGCCTGCACTTTGTTGTCATCCAAATTCATGGCGTAAAACTGGCCTTTGTCATCCAATAAAACCAATGATTTCTCTCCAATGGAACCGGCCACGATGCGTCCGCTGCCAGATGGCAGAGCTGAGGTCTTTGCCGTGTGCGATGCGATGTCTACGGCTACCACTTGATGATCCTGATTGTTTACCGTGTAAGCTGTCTTATCCGTCATGACGGGAGCGGTCAGTGAACCATCGGCCGCGGTGACGGGCAATGAAAAGAGTTCGACGACGTTGGTCGCCACCGAGGCTTTGCGGAGCTTTTCGTTGATTTGGGAGAGTTCCGTTTTCAAACCGGTCACGCGTTGCTTGCGGTCGTTGTTTGAAGTATCCAGCGCGTTCACGATGCCCATGGCCTGGTCAACGCTGGCTTTTGTCTCGCTATCCTTGGCGTACATGAGTGAACTCTCGGCGCGGTTCCGGAGATCGGCGGCTTGGGCGAACTTTTGTTCCCAGGCCGCGCGTTCGGTCGCCACTTTGCGATTATAACTGTAAGTCAGGTAGCCGATCAAAAGCAGTAAGATGCCCCCGATCACGGCTCCGATGACCAGCTTGCGTTTCTTGGTGAAAACCGAGCCATGTCCGGCATCCAGGCTTCTCATCGCCGTTTGGGTGGCCGGAGTGGGCCTAGGCCGGGGAGCGGGAATCAGGCTCTTGGCTTTTTGCCAAAGGTCGCCAACTCCGCGGGCCGGTTTGGGTTGTTTGGGATCAGCTTCCGTATTCAACGTCGGTTTCGAACTTTTAACCGGGTTCAGGATGGGAGCCAAAGTCTGGTTGGTCTGGAGTTCGTTCTCGCGCAATTGCTTCATCGATTCGAGGGCGCCTTTAATGGAAGGCACGGGGATGGCAGCCAATTGTTTATCGGCCGTGTGACAGGAAATCAGGATAGCGGCGAAGTCATCCGGCGGACGCATCTGTTCCAAATCCTGTCTGATTTCCATGGAGGCCGAAACGGGCGGCAGGGACATCAGCCTGGATTTGACTTTGAGATCTTCCCGTAAGCGATCGAAGCTGGATGAGCCGATAAAGAAAAGGTCGCCTGGTTTCATGTCTCCGCAGACGATTGAGGCAAAGATTTTTTTTGGATCAGGAGTTGACGGTTGTTCCAATGAACCGCAAAGATCAAAAGCTTGATACGTTCCGTCTGGCTTTGATTGCAGGAAGAGGTTCATTAAACGCCCGTGGCCGCTCACGCAAAGTTGGTCTTGCGAGCATTCGATCAAAAAAATGTTAACCCGGCTCCAGTTCAGGGGCGTAGGTTCTTTTTCCTGGAAAGAGGCAACGGCGTCGTTCAAACGCTGGACCAGCTTTTCGAACCGGGCGAAAGGATCCATGGTCATGCCGGCCGTGAGTGCCCGGGATTGCTCCACGGTCGTGCTGATAAGATCGAGCAGCCTTTCGTACGCGTAAAGGGTGGACGAAACTTCGGCCACCACTACGTGTTGTGGGCCGGTTTTTCCGGCCTGCGCTTGTTCGAATCGAAATACGCCTACGATTTTGTCATCGGTAGGGCTGTTGCCGTACTCGATCTCGTTAAAGCGGAATAGGGAGTCTGCCATGTGATTATTTAAAGTGGTGAACGTAGTCGAACTATGAAAAGTATACGCAAGAAACGGTGTTTTCGTCTACCTTTATACCCCTTAGCGAGGGTCAAGGGTATGGCCTTGTCAAGGAGCCGAGAAAAGGGCAGGATATAGGTGTCTATATGCTTGAACACCTTTTTGGGTCAAAGACCCGGGTTAAACTCATGACCTTGTTTTTGAATAAGCCCGAGGAGGCTTATTTCATACGCGAGCTGACCCGCAAGATAGATACCCAAATCAACGCCGTCCGGAGGGAGATCGAGAACCTCGCCCATCTCGGCCTTTTGGTTGAAATCGAGGAAAAAGTCGATGGCACCTCCACCTCCAAACGTCCCGGACTCAAGCGTAAGTATTACCAGGTCAACCGCCAGTTTCCTCTCTTGTCAGAAATCCAAGCTTTGATGACTAAATCGCATTTGCTTTTGGAACGCGCGCTCGACCGCGAGATCGCTTCGATCGGCAACATTTCATATCTGGCTTTCATGGGCGTGTTTTTGGGCAAGTCATCCCCGGTGGATATTTTGATCGTGGGCACGGTGGACGCCGAGCGTTTAAAGAAAATCGTCCAAAAAGCGGAAAGAGACATGGACGCTGAAATTAATTTTACTTGTTTGACTCCCCAGGAATTTTCATACCGCCGGGAAATCTCCGACCGGTTCTTGGGCTCGGTTTTGTCCTCGCCCAAATGCGTGGCCATCGATCAGTTGAAGTTGGAAGGGAACTGATATGGAGAAGTGGTTTTATATTGATTCCCGCGCCCGTGGGTCGGCCAGTTTTGGATGGCTCTCGGGTTCTGGCAAGCCAAAGATCTGGAAAGTCCCGGCTGATTCGCCGGGATTGGCATCATATATGGCGTCCCGCGTGGACAATTCCGAATTTGCAGAGGCTAAAGGTGTTTGCGTGGTAAGCGGGCCCGGATCTTTTTCGGCCATTCGCAACGGCACGCTTGTGGCCAACCTGCTGGCCAGGATTTATCGTTTGCCGATCGTGGGCGTGGACGCCAAGGACGCGGATGATCTGAATGCCTTGGCCAAATCCTTGCCCGACCGTGCGCCGGTTGATTACGTGGCTCCGGTTTACGACCAGGAGCCCAACATCACGCTGGCTAAAAAGTGATATGGACAAGAATCGGCTGGAAACGCGCATCTACGAAATCATTCCGGGCGCCTTAGTCTGGCTGACTTTGGTTTTGAGTTTCGTGCTTTCGTATTACCACCCGCTTTGGATGGTTTACTTCATCATCGTCTATGATCTTTATTGGTTGTTCCGGGTCGTTTATTACCTGCCGTTCGTTTTGATTTCATGGGTGACCTACAGGCGGGACTTAAAGAAGGATTGGCTGGCCAAGGCTCAGGCTTTGCCGCGTTTTAATAATGTTTATCACGTGGTGCTCTTGCCGACGGTCAAAGAGGATCTGATCGTGCTTCAAGATTGTTTTGAATCATTGTTAAACTCGTCTTACCCCAAAGATAAGATGATCGTGGTTTTGGGCGGGGAGGGCAGGGCTGAAGAGAGTTTCTTGCCTAAAGCGGAGATTATCAAGCAAAAGTACGGAAATAAATTTTTCGAATTGCTGATAACTGTCCATCCCAAGGATTTGCCCGGCGAGATCATTGGCAAAGGATCAAACGTAAATTGGATGGGGCATCGCGTCCTTGAGCGAATCAATCAGCTGGGTATCAACGTCGATGACGTCATCGTTTCTTCGTTCGATGTGGACACGGTCACTCATCCGCAATATTTCGCTTGTGTGACTTACAAGTTTTTAACGATCGAGAATCCCCACCGGAGTTCCTTCCAACCAGTCGTGCTTTACAACAATAATCTTTGGGAATCTCCGGCGCCCGTGCGCGTGGCCATGTTCGGCACCACTTTTTGGCTTATGACCGAACTTTCGCGGGCCGAGGGAATGATGACCTTTTCTTCGCATTCCATGACCTTGCGCATGCTGGTCGACGTTGATTTTTGGCAAAAGGACATCGTGAGCGAGGATTCGAGGATTTTCCTGCAAGGCCTCGTGCATTATCACGGCGATTACCGCGTGACTCCAATCTATTTGCCGGTTTCCATGGACACCGTCATGTCGGGCTCATACGTTCAGGCTTTGTGGTCGCTCTATAAACAACAGAGGCGTTGGGCCTGGGGAGTCGAAAATTTTCCGTTCATGGTTAAGGCTTTTTCGCGCGACAAAGCCATGCCTTGGCTGGTCAAAATAAATTTTTTGTGGAAACAGATGGAGGGAATGTACACCTGGGCGACGGTTCCTTTATTGATCTTCCTTTTGGGCAGGTTGCCTTTTTGGCTGGCCCCGGACGTCTTTAGGAGTTACGCGATTTTCCAGAACACGCCGTTCACTTTGGAGTGGTTGATGCGTTTCGCCATGATAGGCGTGTTCGCTTCGGCCATGCTCTCGGCAACTTTGTTGCCGGCCAGGCCGCACCACGTGCCGCGCTGGCAAACGCCGATTGTCATGCTCTTCCAATGGTTGCTGCTGCCGGTGACTTTCGTGTTGTTTGGCGCCCTGCCGGCCATTGACGCGCAAACCAGGATGATGCTCGGCAAAGGAAGATTGGGTTTTAACGTTTCGCCCAAGAGAACGTCCGCGCCTCAAACCGTTTCGCCAAAATAATATGGAACAAACCACCCCGCAAATCGCGTTGAATATCGTCGCCTGGAACTCCATGGCTTATCTGCCTGCGTTTTTTGAAACCTTAGAAACCCAGGACCTGCCCCTGCGGGTCACGGTGGTGGACAACGCTTCGAACGACGGTTCGGGCGCGTGGGTGGCCAATAATTATCCGCGCGTCGGCATGCTGCGCAACATGCGCAATTTTGGTTTTTCCAGGGCCCATAACCAAGCCATCTTATTGGCTTTGTCTTCTTGGCAGAATGAAGACCTTTCGCATTGCTATATCCTGGTCAGCAACATCGACGTTGAATACGACCGCGATTGCATTCGTAAAATGCACGAGTACATGGAATCGCATCCTGAGATCGACGGCTGCACGCCCAAGTTGCTGCGGGCGCACCTCCAATATATCGATATAGACAATAAAGAGACCATCCGCACGAACGTTTTGGATTCCACCGGCATGAGCATGTCCCGCGCGCTTCGGGCTTACGACAGGGGAGCGGGCGAAGAAGATAAGGGGCAGTACGACAGTTCGCGCGAAGTTTTCGGATGCACGGGCGCTTGCGCCATGTATCGGGCTTCGAGCGTGCAACGCGCCAGCCGCGACCAGCAATTTTACGACGAGGATTTATTCGCTTACAAGGAAGACGTCGACGTCTCTTGGCGCATGAGGCATTTGGGCATGAAGTTCGCCTACGTGCCCGAAGCCAAGGCTTGGCATCATCGCCTGGCGGCCTCGCAACAAAAGTTTAACTGGTTCAAGGCTTTGGCCAACCGTCATTCCAAGCCGGCTTTCGTGAATTTTCTTTCCACCCGCAACCATTGGTGGGTTCTAACGAAAAATCTCACCGGACGCGAATTCTGGCATTGCATGTTGTGGTTAATCCCTTATGAAATCGCTAAGTTTTTCGGATCATTGATTTCTTGGTCAGCCTTAAAAGGTTATTGGGCATCGTTGGTCGGCTTGCCCTTAGCCTGGCGCAAGCGCAAAGCCTTGATGAAAAATATGCTGCCTGAAAACGGCAACCTTTCCGTTTGGTTTGCCAAAGGCAAATGATATGGAACCTAAGGCAGATCCGAAAGTTTCTTTTGTCACGGTTTGTTATAAAACTCCGGGCCTTATTCGGATGTTGCTTAAAGGCGCGGAGAGGGCCAACTTTAAATTTTCCTACGAGTATTTTTTGGTGAACAACGCTCCGGAAGACGGGACCAGCCAAATGGTCAGGGAAAAATTTCCTTGGGTCCAAGTCATCGATTCGACGCGCAACGTGGGATTCGGCGCGGGAAACAATTTAGCCATTCGCCGGGCGCGTGGACAATACGTCATGCTCCTCAATCCGGATTTGACGATTTTTCCGGACGAGATCGAAAAGCTGGTTAAATTCATGGACGAACATCCGGACGTGGCTTTGGCCGGACCGGGTTTATTCAATCCGGACGGCACCCGCCAGGATTCCTGCTACCGACAACCCAATATCATGATCCCGCTCTACCGGCGCACGGTCTTCGGCCGGCTGCCGCAAGGCCGCAGGGCCATTCACCATTATCTAATGAGGGATTGCCAGCCCATGGACAAGGCTCAGGAAGTGGACGTGTTGATGGCTTCGGCCATAATCATGAGGCGTTCGGCTTTGGAAGAAATCGGGCTGTTTGATGAAAGTTATTTCATGTATTTCGAAGAGATGGATATCTGCCGCCGTGCCTGGGAGAAAAAGTGGCGCGTGGTTTACGTGCCTGACTCTAAATTGGTTCATTACCATCAACGTGAAAGCCGGATAGATTGGCCTTGGCATATAATTACCAACAGGCCGGCACGCGCTCATATCATAAGTGCGCTATACTATTTCCGTAAATTCTGGCGCAAACCCAACCCGCACAAGCTCCAGCGACCCATCGAATGAAGCAGACTCCCAACCTATTAACCTGTCCTGGCGTTCCGGAATTGCCCGCACCCAAAGGCGGGAATCTTAAGCTGCCCGAAAAACCCGAGTTACCAAAGTTGGAAAAATCTTACGGACGAAAAAGAAAGTGGATCAAATGGACGGTCTTGGCTATCGTCGTAATCCTGTGTATTTTGCTGATCCAACCCATGATCGCTTTGGGCAAAGCGGGTTTCGCGGCTTACGAAGCCAAACAGGCCATCGACAGCCTTAAATACGGATTGCAGACGGGGGATTATTCCCGGGCCGTGAACGAGGCTGGCCGGGCCAAAGCCGCCATGGAAGATTTTAATCAAGCTTTGCAAGGCGTCGGATTCCTTCGTGATTTTCCATTCATCGGAACTCAAATCAAGGCGGTTCAAGACGTGTCGGCCGTGGCCGTGAGTTCTTTGGATAGCGCCGAAGATCTGCTTAAAGTGGCCAGCGGAATGGCCGGAGCCGTTGAAACGGGTCAAGAAAATTTGGGGACTGATGTTGGGATCGCTTCGGGCCGAAGCTGGCAAGATTTATCGGTTTCGGAGAAACGCGATCTATTGCGCGTGCTCCAGCAAAAACTCCCGGATATCCGTTTGGCGCGCGATAAAATCGACATGGCTCTGGCGCTTTGGGATGCCGTTCCAAAAGGCAGGATGCTTCCGGTCATCACCAAGGCCTTGAGCCCGTTGGCCGACATGCTGCCAATTTTGCGCAAGGCTATGGATCAAAGCGTTCCATTGCTTGAAACGGCCATTCCATTGGCCGGTTATCCCGAACCCAAACAGTATCTCGTCATCCTGCAGAACTCGGACGAAATGCGTCCGGCCGGCGGATTCATCGGCAGTATCGCCAACGTGACTTTGGATTCGGGCGATATCAAGGATTTTATTTTTTCGGACGTTTACAACGTGGATAATCCCGTCTCGGGCGTTTGGAAGGAAGTTCCGCCTGAGCCTTTGGCCAAAAATTTGGGCGTCAAAGCCTGGTTCATGCGCGACGCCAATTGGTCGCCGGATTTCGTTGAATCCGCCAGCCGGGTTTTGGATTTTTACAAGCGCGAAATGGAACTCCAGGGCAAGCCCGACAAGCCGGACGGCGTGATCGCCATTGAACCGGGATTTTTTCGCGAATTGCTTCGCTTAATCGGTCCGGTGGAGATCCAAGGCAAGACTTACGACGACCGTAACTTCATGGATCTGCTCGAATATCAGGTTGAAATGGGTTTTTTGCAAGAAGGCGTCAAACTCGAAGACCGCAAGGCTATTTTAGGAGAGCTTGGGACGAGGCTCATGCAAAAAATCCAAGCCATGCCAAAGTCGGATTGGCCCAAGCTCATCAATCTGATTACGCAAGCTTTGTCGGAAAAGCAAATCATGATTTATACGACGGACCAATCGCTTCAGGCATCCGTCGATCGCTTGGGGTGGAGCGGTCGCGTCAAACCGACGGTTTGCGATTTTGCCTGGGTAGTGGATGCCAACCTCGCGGCCTTGAAGACCGACGGCAAGATGGTTAAGTCAATGAGTTACGAATTGGACGCCAGCAATCCCCAAAAACCGGTGGCCACCATGACTTTGACTTATCGGAATACGACAACTCAAAGCAATTGGCGATATACACGTTATCGCAGTTATACCCGACTTTACGTGCCTGAGGGCAGTCAGTTCATCTCGTCCAAAGGCGCCATGGCCGGCGATTTGCTGCAAACCGGAGGCAAATTCGTGCCCGGCAAAGTTGATGTCATGAAGGAATTAGGCAAGACGGTTTTTGGAGCGTTTTGGGCCATCGAACCGGGCAAAACCGGACAGTTGAGTTTTACTTACGCTTTGCCGCCAAGCGTGAGCGATTGCCTGGCGCAAAACAAATACGTTTTGGACTGGCAGAAACAGGCGGGCAACGACGGCGCGGAGTTGAACGTCAGGATTTTAATGCCGAGTGTCGTCAAAACAGCTGATCCGGCCGAGCCGGAAATCAAATGGGGTGACGCGGTTTACGAAGCTCAAACCGATTCGCAAACCGACAGGAGTTATAAAGTCAAATACTGAAAAACGGCAGCCTTGCCAGCCGCGTGTTTTAGTGGTGAGATAGGGCCGGTTTATGTTTGCGAAAAAGGTGGCCATTGACCTGGGGACTACGACTGTCCTGGTTTACATACCCAAGAAGGGGATTGTTATTAATGAGCCGTCCGTGGTGGCCGTTTCGGTCGCCGACAAACGCGTTTTGGCCGTGGGCAAGGAAGCTAAGGAAATGATCGGCCGTACGCCCGACACCATCGTGGCTCGCCGTCCGCTCAAGGACGGTGTCATCGCCGATTACCATACGACCGAAGCCATGCTCCGGTATTTTTTAAACAAAGCTTTGGGCAGCCTGCGTTTTTTCAGGCCTGAAGTCATGGTCGCCGTGCCGGGCGGCATCACGTCCACCGAAAGACGCGCCGTGATCGACGCTACCATCGCGGCCGGCGCCCGCGCCGCTTACATCATCAAAGAACCGATCGTGGCCGCCATCGGCGCCGATATTCCGATCGGATCGCCTTCGGGCCACATGATTACCGACATCGGCGGAGGCACGTCCGAAATCGCCGTCATCTCTTTGGGCGGCATTGTGTCGTCCGCTTCGGTGCGCATCGGCGGCAATAAGTTGGACATGGCCATCCAGGAGCACGTGCGCCGCAAGTACGGCCTGGCCATCGGCGAACGCACGGCCGAGGAAGCCAAGATCAAGATCGGTTCGGCCTTGTATCTGGAAACCAAACTTGAGATGGAAGTGAAAGGCCGCGACATGATCAACGGTTTGCCGCGCATCGTCAACATCACTTCGGACGACATCACGGACGCCATTCAGCACGAGCTGCACGGCATCATCGACACTATTAAAGAAGTCTTGCGCAACACGCCGCCCGAACTTTCGGCCGACGTCATGGAAAAAGGCGTGGTGCTTTCGGGTGGCACTTCACAGCTCCGCAACCTTGACCGCATCATTTCCGAAGCGACCGGCATTCCGGCCTTTACCGCCGAAGAGCCGCAATATTGCGTGGCCAAAGGCACTGGCATCGCCCTCGAAAACCTTGATTCTTACAAACGAAGCATTTTGGGGAACTCATAATTCCTCTTTGTCATTGCGAGGAGTCCGCGACGAAGCAATCTACAGATTGCCACGCTACGTAGAACTACGCTCGCAATGACAGACGTAATGTATGTCTGAAATAGTGTGGGGCATTTCACAAAAGACAGACGGTTCGATGAAATACGTGGGCCGCGAGTCTGCCTCGATGGTTAACCGTGAGAAATTTTTTAAAAACATAGGGATTGATCCCGATAAGGTTGTCATTGCGGGGCTGGTTCACGGCAAGGACATCAAAAACGTTAACGAGGAAAATAGGGGAGAATTCATCGCGGACACTGATGGTTTGATAACTAAAGTTCCAGATGTTTATTTATCCGTGACGGCGGCCGATTGCTTGCCGATTTATTTTATCGATCGAAAACTTCAAGTTATCGGTTTGGCCCACGCCGGATGGAGGGGAACGGCCAAAAATATTGCTCAGGCCATGGTCGGAAAAATGATTGAAGATTTCAAGTGCGATCCAAAAGACATCGAAGTAACGATTGGACCTTACATCAAGGCGTGTCATTTCGAAGTTGAAAATGTCATCCCGGAATTTGCCGGGCATGATTCCGCGATCCATCAACAAGCCAATCGCACAACGATTGACCTCGGCCAAATCAACAAAGAACAGTTGATCTCGGCTGGCGTCCCGGAAGCCAATATCACCGTTTCAGACGAGTGTACGCATTGCTTGACTGAAAAATATTTTTCTTACCGCCGCGACAAGCCGGTAGATATCGAAGCTATGGTCGCGTATATCGGCATCAAGCCGTAAATGTGTTATAGTTCTGACATGATTATCGGAATTGACGCGACAAGAGCCAATAAAACGGCCAAAACAGGCGTCGAGTGGTACGCTTGGCATTTGATCCAAGAGCTTAAATTGCTCACCAAAGGCGATAGCAACTCTTGGATTTTATATACCAATGAAATGTTGAAATCCGGCTTGGAACAATTGCCGGAAAATTGGTACGAAGTGCGCGCGCATTGGCCCATCAAAAAAGGTTGGACGCAAATCCGCCTTTCGTGGGAAATGTGGCGTCGTCCGCCCGAGGTGCTTTTCGTTCCGGCTCATGTTTTGCCTCGCGTACTCCCGAAAAAGAATGTCGTGACCATCCATGACGTGGGGTTTCATCGTTTCCCGAATTTGTACCGTTCCCGCGACCGGCAATTCCATGAGATAAGCACGAAGGATATCGCCAAGCACGCGCAACGAGTCATCACCGTCACGGAATTTTCGGGGCGCGAAATCTCTGAACTGTACGGCATTCCTTCTGATCGCATCGCCATCACGCCCAATGGAGTCAATCACGATATTTATCGTCCGATTTCCGACGCGGCGGGCATTGAAGAAAGATTGCAGAGATATCGCCTGCATCGCCCGTACTTCCTGGCCATCGGACGGCTGGAGAGCAAAAAGAATATTGCTAACCTCATCAAGGCTTTCACTTTGTTTAAGGCGAGGCGGGGAGTCGGGGATCCGGTTTATCTCGTGCTTGTTGGTAATCCGGGATATGGTTATGAAGAAGTTAAAAAAGCTTTGGCCGAATCGTCTTTTAAAGATTACATCCTGCAACTCGGTTACGTGCCCGAAACCGATTTGCCGTATCTGTTGAACGCGGCCGAGGCGCTCATCCATCCTTCGTGGTATGAAGGTTTTGGCATTCCTCCGGTGCAAGCCATGGCCTGCGGTTGCCCCGTGCTTTCTTCTGACGCGGGCGCTTTGGTCGAAGTCATCGGACCTGAGGCGGCGATTTTCTTCCCGCCCAGCGAACCCGAATCAATGGTCGCGGCCATGAACCGCGTCTTGGACGAAGACGGGCTCAAGCAAAAGCTGCGCATGGCGGGCATTGTCCGCGCTTCCAAATACACCTGGCGCGCCACGGCCGAAAAGACTTTGCCGGTGTTAACCCAATGGGATTGATATGAAAGATTTGATTGAGCGATTGGCCGAATACGGCCTTTCGGAAAAAGAGTCGCAGGTTTACCTGGCCATGCTTGAGCTTGGTCCGGCCAGCGTGCAGGACATCGCGAAAAAAGCCGGGGTCAACCGCGCCACGACTTACGTGATGATCGAATCGCTCAAGCGCCGCGGACTCATGTCGACTTTCGACAAAGGCAAAAAAACCATGTTCGTGGCCGAAACTCCCGAAAGGCTCAAACATCTTTCGGAAGTGGAGATGAAAGCCGCGGAAGATAAAGCGGATCGCCTCAAGCAATCTTTGCCGCTTTTCATGGCCTTATTCAATTCGGCCATGGAGACCAAGCCGGTCGTCCGATATTTTGAGGGCGATGAAGGCGTGGCCACTTGTCGCGCGATGATTGGGGAGTTCCAGGGAGAAGTGCTAAATTTTTTTGCTTTGGATGAAGGGCTGGTTTCGCTTTCCAAAATTGACGAGAATGAAAGATTAAATTTGAATTCCCGGATCCATGGTCGAGCCTTGGCGGCCGTCAGATCGGAAAACAAACTGCCGCGCATGAATCCAGACACTTGGCAGATACGCGAAATCCCATATGAAAAATATCCGTTCACGGGCGAGCTGGTGATGAGTGACAATAAAATATTCGTGTTTTTCATGAAAGACAAAGCTTGTGTTTTTCTTTTAGAAAGCAAGGATCTTTTTGTGATGCTTAAAATCATGTTTGAGATCACTTGGGAGCAGGCTAAGATTTTTGAGCAGGCGAGAGTTTGATTTATAACAAAAGAGCGTCCTTAGTCGGACGCGTTGGTGGGAGAAGGCCTAAAGCGGGTTTGGGATGGGACGGTCAGTTAACCGCCCGCGCAGCAGTAGGCCTTGAGACGGATGCCCCAAGACTGTTCCAGAGGATCAGCTGAGTTTTGCTCGGGTTCTGAGACAAGACTGGGAACGAGACCTAGAGAGCCATGACCAGGCAAGGGAAATCTTCTTCGGCTTGTCTTCCTGGCGATGCACTCATCATGCGACCCGGACGTGGAGTGACGATCTCTGCTGCTCATCTCGCAATCCCGCTTTCTCTCGGTTTTGGACGTCGGACTTATCCGACGCTCCTTTCTGGGGCGGCTTCCCCATGAATTGTCTTAGGCGGGTTCGAAGGTCTTCCGGTTCCTATGGGTCTTTTTCGGCTTTCTTAGGCCTGCCCTGAACCTGCCCACTCTCCGCCTCCTCAACCGAGCCGACAAGCTTTTGCCTTGTCCTAAGCCTTGAGACGCGCTGATTGCCCTCTAGAGGCAGTTTGAATTTAGCATATTTTAGCGATTTGTCAATAATTGCCTACAAATACCCCTCCTTTGAAAGAAGGGGATCGGGGGTGGTTATTTGCTTATAACTTAGCCATTTTTTGAAACTCTGGAATTTCGCGTGTTTATTTACTGACAAACCAAAAATCGTCCTGCCAGCCAAGATTGACAAAATGGCATTTTTATGCTATATTATCGCGTTCTGAACGCAGTGTGTTTGGGTGTAAGATCAGCTGGTTCAGGGTCGCCCTTTGCGGCCTTTACAACAAAAGAGTTCAACAACGTGAGTAAGTCGCGCGCGAGTGCGGCTCAACAAGTTATAGGAGAAGATCCATGAGGAAGAATGAACGTACGTTTGTCATCGTGACGGGTGCAATCCTCGCGATCTGCTTCGTCATCCTGACCATCCTCGACATCCGTGAGCTCGACCGGAACGCAAAGTCCGTCGAAGCGGGGCCGATGAACGTCGAAGTGCCTTCGGCTGATGCCGAACCGGATTACTGCGGCGACATGACTCGCAGAGTCTGTCAGGTCGGCGAGGCTATGATGTGTGATTGCCCTGGTGGCGGACAAAGTGCCCAGTTCTGTAACACAACCTGCTCGGCATGGATGCCATGCAAGTGCCACATCGACTCGAAGAATCGTGAGGTGCAGCCGAAAGGTAGCAGTCTCATGATGGGCGATCGTTGCGATTGCAGACTCAATGGTCGTCCGATCGTTACCAACGACGGCCCCGGCTATTGCATCGACGGCGTAGCTGTTGACGAAAGAAGCTACGAGAAGTTGTCGAAGGATCCGAAATTCGTGTACACCAAATGCCCCGACCCTCGTAAGGACGGCGGCAAGTGAAGTGAACCAACCGAGCTCGCCAGATCAGCTGGCCTAGGCTCGACAACAAGTTTTGGAGGATTGCCATGAAGACGAATAGCTGGAAGTACTGGGTGCTCACGGCACTCACGGTGCTTGTCGTAGCGTGCGGCGGCGCCAAGAAGTTCGGCGAGAGGACAACGTGCACGCCGGGTGAAACCGGCCAGCCCGTAACCTGCGCCGACAAGACGCAGGGATTCCTGAAGTGCAACGCGGAAGGCTCGGCCTTCACCGATACGACGTGCGTTGCCGGTCAGCAGCCCCAGACGGGTTGCGGGTCGGAGAGCGCCAAGTGCTGTCTCGGTCAGACGATCCAGTGCGCGTGCACCGACGGTCGCACCGGCAGCCAAGCCTGCAAGTCCGATTGTTCCTCGTTCGACACCTGCATCTGCACCGGTTCATTGCCGGGCGCGGGTGGCAGCGTGGGAACCGGCGGAACGTCGGGTGTGGGCGGGTCCGGTGGAAGTAATGTCGGCGGCTCAGGCCAAGGCGGTTCGAATCTCGGCGGCGCCGGTGGATCATCCATCGGTGGCAGCGCGGGAAGCGACGCGGGTGTGGGCGGCACGGCAGGAGCGAGCGGTTCTTGCGGCACGGCCAATGAGGCCTGTCACGCGGGCGAAGTCTTCGCTTGCCACTGCGTCGCCGACGGCCAAGTGCTCGACGGGATGCAAGGTTGCAAGTCTGATTGCTCAGGCCGCACCGAGTGCGTGTGCCAAGCGTCTGACGCTGGCACGGGCGGTACGGGCGGCAGCGGCGGAACCGGCGGCATGGGCGGCTCCTCGGGAGCGTCCGGCACCGGTGGTTCCGGCGGCAGCGGCTACGTGTGCAACGATGCTGCCAATCGCCTGTGCGTGTCGGGACAGGACAACCTCTGCCATTGCATGGTCAACGGCCAGGTGGCGAACGGGATCCAGCTCTGCAACAGCAATTGCGACGGCTGGACCACCTGCACCTGCGGATCCGGCGGCATGGGCGGCAGCGGAGGAATGGGCGGATCGGGCGGAACTGGTGGCACGGGTGGTACTGGCGGCGCGACAGCCGTTCAGGCCGACGTGGTCTGCGTGATCAAACACGTGGACAACACCCAGTTCAAGTTCGATCTCTCCACCCTGCAGTTCTCGAGCGTCATGCATTCCTACCGAGTCTTCGTCTCCGATCTCGGAGTCGACGGCAAGGGTTTGTATGCCGGCGAGCATGTGCAGTGGGGAGAGGATGCCAAGCTGCATGTTCAGCAGTTCGGCGACCACGTCACCATCACCTTCCTCTCGACGGTCGGATCGCTCCTCGACGCGAACGCCACGCGCGACCCGGTCGGCACGGACGAGACGAGCGCCAACTACTGGCGCGAGCCGGCCAGCGACCGCAATCCGCTGGCGCCCCGCATGCTCTGGGAGTGCACGATGACCGCAAACGGCGTCACTTCCCACATACAGTGGCCGACGGCTATCGACACGGGCAGCGGGACCAACCTGCGCCTGGTGGTCAGGCCGATCGCGCCGACCTCGAACGACGAGGACGGCGATGGCGCGGTGAAGGGCGAGGATTGCGACGACACTCCCGGCGGCGGGTTCTACAAGAGGGGAAGCCCTCTTTCCGACAAGAACCTCTGGCTGCCCGAAGTGGAGCAGGACGGGATCGATAATGATTGCGTGAACGGCGACCTCAAGTACCGCCGCGCGGTCATGAACGCTTCCTCGTCTGGGCTTGGCACGCCCATGGTGTTCTGGGACTCCTGGAAGTACGGAGTCAACATGGCGTTCGGGAGCAACGTTTGGGCATCTACCTACGTGCCCTCGAACCTCATGCCCAAGGACAAGATGGCGGGCAGCAGCGTGTTCCAGCCTGCTGGCCTGGTGCACTTCTACGGAAGCGGCACGGGCTGCTACCAGGGTGAGTGCTGGAACATGTACAAGGACAACAACGGGAACTGCGTCGACGTCTACCCGGTATACCTGGAGACGCCCGATCACACGCAGCTTCCGTCCACGTCGGCCAAGAACGCCGACGGACAGTGCCGCGCGTTCTTCGCAGCGGCGCAGTGAGCGATGTTGAACTCAACAACTAACGTCCCGTGACGGCAACGGCACGGGACACTGG
>JAQURS010000006.1 GCA_028715505.1 Patescibacteria group bacterium | reverse complement strand
AATGTAAGGTGCATGCGTAACCTCCTTGCCCCGCAAAATAGCGGCTTAATTGCTTTTTGTCAATGCTCTGGGCTATGATGTGGCAGCAAAACTTATGAAATACGGGCATAAAATAAACACGCAAATCCATGGGTATGACGAAAAAGGCCGCGGGTATGGCCAAATCGAGATCTTGCCCGGAGAAATGCGGAAAGTCGTCACGCCGTTCACCGCCCAAGGCGACGAGGTTGTGGCGGTTTTCGCAAAACGCGAATACGGTTTAAAAATCTGCAAATTAGATGAAATCGTTAAGCCAAGCCCGGATCGGATTGAGACGACCTGCCCGCATGCCGGCACCTGCGGCGGATGCTTGTGGCAACACATAAGATACGAGGCCCAACTCAAAGAAAAGGAACGGGGCGTCCGCGAGCTGTTCGATGACTTAGGGCTTAAAGAGGCGGTCCGACCAATCATCCCTGCCAAAAAGATACTCGGTTACCGCAACCGCATGGATTTTTGCGTTGGCTGGAACGGCGAAGTTGGATTAAAGGAATACGGGACATGGAATAAATACGTTGACGTTCAAGAATGCCAACTGCTCAAATCCGGAGTTAAAGACATCCTCCAAACTGTCCGCGAACTGATGAAGCAGTTCGATTTGCAGCCCTGGGACGCTAAATTCCATAAAGGCGATGTCCGGTACATCGTAATCCGCGACGGGCAAAATACGAATCAAAGAATGGTAACAATCGTGGTCAGCGACGCGAGCAGGATTAGCAAAGAAGCTAGGGTCTGGCTGGTTGAAAGGCTCACAACCCACCCCAACCCGTTGATTACTAGTCTGCTCTTGGGCGAGCTGACGAAGCCCACCGACCTTTCTTTAGCTGAGTCGTTCGAGGTCTTGGTCGGAAACCCGTGGCTAGAAGAGTCCGTCAACGGCATTACTTACCGCATCCATCCAAACTCCTTTTTCCAAACCAACTCCCAAATGGCCGCCGTTTTGCAGGATGAGGTTATAAGCAAAATCGAAGGTTCAAAAACACTTCTCGATCTATATTGCGGGTTGGGATTTTTTGGGATCGCAGCCGCTAAAAAACAAAAAATTGAAGTCTTTGGTTATGAATTGGACGAAGAAGCCATTAAGCTTGCCGCTGAAAATTCCGCTCAAAACGGAGTCGAGGACAAGTGTCGCTTCGAGTCCGGCAAAGCCGAGGATCTGAGCTGGAAAGAAATCAAAGCCGACACCGTGATCGTCGATCCCCCGCGCTCAGGCCTGCATCCGCGCGTGATCAAGGCCTTATCGGAAATGCGTCCGAACAAACTAATCTACGTCAGTTGTAACTATCACCGCCTCAAAGACGAGCTGCCCGCCTTTGTGCAAAATTACCAAGTGGAGTCCATCCAGCCCATTGATCTCTTCCCGCAAACGCCGCACGTGGAAGTCGTCGTGACTTTGCGCTCCCTCTTGAGGCAAGAGGGAGTTGGAGGGAGTTAGGTATTACTGTTATACTGCCCATATGAAATCCGGTTTCGTGGTGCTGGCCGGCAGGTCTAACGTGGGCAAATCAACTTTGCTCAACGCTTTGATTGGCAGCAAAATCACCATTGTTACGCCTAAGCCTCAGACCACGCGCGTGCCCATCCGGGGCATCCTGCACGACGACCGCGGACAAATCGTCTTCGTAGACACGCCGGGAGTTTTTCTGGGAAGAAACGACGCTTTATCGCGAAGGCTTAACAAATCCGTGCGCGACACTTTAGAGGGCATCGACGCCATCGTTTACGTGGTCGATCCGACCCGCCAGCCCGGACCCGAGGAAGAAATGATCCAAAAACTCCTGCGGGCGGCCGACAAACCCGTTTTTCTGGCCATCAATAAGACTGACTTAACCAAGCAATCAGATAGGAATTTGGACGCTTACAAGCGAATCGATATCGGACAAAAAGCCACTTTATCCATTTCTTCCGTTAAGCACACTAACTTGAACAAGCTGGTCGACGCCCTCTTTGAAGTCCTGCCCGAAGGCGAAAAATATTATCCCGAACTGCAAATCACCGACCTTGGTCACCAACAGTGGATCGAGGAACTGATTCGGGAAAAAGTTTTCCTCGCGCTCGAGAAGGAATTGCCTTACACGGTCAAAGTGACGGTTGAGGACGTAAAGTTCCGCAAAAACGGCGGGCGTTTCATCGAAGCCACTGTTTGGACGACCCACGACCGCTACAAAAGGATGATCATCGGGGCCGGCGCGTCCATGATCAAAAAAATCGGCATGGCCGCCCGCAAGGAGCTCGAGGCCGCCCTGGATACGGCCGTGCACTTGGAATTGGAAGTCAAAGTCGACGCAAAATGGCCTGATAAGTTCAATTACGTATGATGAAGGATCCCATGCCTTTGGCCGATCCCGGGCATTTGGCGCGGCAAATCGCGAAAGAAAACGAAAGACGCGAGCTGGAAAACAACCCCAACCGGCTGACTACGCCGCTTGACCTTCAAACCTACTTAGAAAAAACCGGGCGGGGAAACCTTTGCCAAGACGTCTCGAACTACGACAAGCACCCGGTCGACGAAGCTATCCTGGATGATATTTCAAAAACAAACGAACCGGCGCGCCTGAAACGGTTGCGCAATCTGGCCCTGACCAATTTGCCGGATTCATGGATGCCCGCGCCTGATTATTCAATGGAAGAAGTTAAGGCCTTGCTCCAAAAGAAGTTGACGCAAGCCAACCGCGAAGGTTGGTCGAAAACCCCGGATGAGGACGCGAAACCCGACGCCGCGCTTTGGACGAACCTGCTAAAGATACTTGCCCGCGGCTCAAGCCCAAAAGACATCCCCGGAGATGAACGGGCCCTGAGATTTCTCGAGGAAGAAACCAACAAACTCTACGGCCTCATGAATGACGAAAAGACGGAAGGCGACAAAACAAGGCTCGCCGGCATCGACGCGCTTAATATGGTCCGTGAGGCTGTTTACTGGCGCTATCTCCATCCCAAATCCGAGATCCCGACGGAAAATCCTTTCCGGACTTAATTACTGTACGTTATCCAGCCTGGTGACTTCGTAACCAAGCAGGGTTTTTAGCAAATCGTAATTTTTAATTTTACTCGCGGCGTCCGGGATAGCCGGATCGAAAGTCATTTTCAAGATCAACGGGTTCTGCGGGTTGTTCAGGACCACGATTTCACCGAACCAGCTTTTGGCTTTTATGACTTGCACCTTAACGTCTTGGCCATTGATGTTCAAAGTCCAATCCGAGAACGTCTCTTCGGCGCGCGTCACGTCCAAATCTTCTTTTAACTCCGCCTGACCCACTTGGTCTTGCAGTGATTTGATGGCTTCCGAGAAAACTTTCGAAGTATTCAAAGCGCCATACAGGCTCGTATCTAGGATGCCGAAATTAATTCCAGCCAATTTATTTTTCGATAAAGCGTTATAAACGTCTTCCGAAAGCCAAATCGCGCTCAAGTTGCTGACGTTCAAAGCCTCGCTTGGCCAATATCCGGGCAGATAAAGCTGATGATTCTGTTTAAGTTCGATGCCCGTCATTTTGCCTTTCACGGTCTGCATTTCGGTGGTGCTAGCCGAACCCTCGACTCTCCTGCTCAACTTCCAACTCAGGTTGGCGTAAACCATGGGCGCGAAACGTTCCAAAGTGACGATGCGCACGCCCTCCTTATTATCTCCGGCCTGCTTGTCATCTAATTTGGCTCCAACGCCTAAATAAGTCTGCCTAATTTCGATTTGGCTGCCCGGCACAAAATTAACTTTTTTGGCCGCCTCGGCCGGGGAAGCTCCGGTAAAATCAGCTGGCCTTGGGCCGGCTGGAACGATCGACGGATTTCGGCTAAACCAAGCGCAACCTGCTCCAAAAAGCGTCAAAGTTAAGACCGTTAACCAAACAAACTTGCTTTGCATGCGCACATCTTACGCAAGCCCCTTGGATCCGTCCATGGTTGTCCACAGCCAAGACTTGACCAGATTTCCATTCTCGGATAAAACATAAGTGAGAATCATTCTCATTTATGAAAGTCGTCAAACGGAGGTCACGCGACTGCGAGCGCATGCTCGTGCTTTTGGAAATGCTTCGCGGCCGGCACGACCACCCTGACGCGAACCTTTGCCTCGCTGAAATGCGCCGCCTTATCCCCGGCATCGGCCAGTCCACCGTTTACCGGCACTTGGCTTATTTGGTGGATAAAGGACTGGTGACGGAAATTAAAACCGACTCCGGCCCCGCCAAATATGACGCGGACTTGGAATCGCACGGCCACTTCCAATGCCTGAAATGCTCCAAAATCTGGGACGTCTCACCTATCAAAATCCAAGCTGATTATCCCGGCCTGCCGGAGACGATCTTCCACCTGGCCAAAGGCACTTGCCGCCAATGTCTTAAAATTAACGCCTGAATTTAGGCGGAGGAAACTAACGTATACACCATATGACAGAATCTATGATCAAAGTCGGCGACAAAGCCCCTGGGTTCACCCTTAAGACCCAGGAAGGCAAAGAGGTCAGCCTAAGCGATTTCGAGGGCAAGAAGCCGGTCATCCTGATTTTTTATCCGGGCGACATGACGCCGGGCTGCACTATCCAGCTTTGCAACATCCGCGACGACTGGTCGAAATTCGAGCAATCCGGCGCGGCCGTGTTCGGAGTGAACCACGCCGACGCCGAGAGCCATTCCAAGTTCTCCGGCAAATACCATTTCCCCTTTCCCCTGCTCATCGATACTGATAAAAAAGTCAGTAAAAAGTACGGCGCCATCAAAAAACTATTTTCGGCCACGGTCATCAAGCGCACGGTGGTGGCGATCGACAAAAACGGCGTCATAAAATTCTATCGGGCAGGCATGCCAAAAGACGCGGAAATACTTAAATCGATCTCTAAATAGCCTAATCTATTTTATTATGCCAACGACTAAACAGCCGCTTCCTTTTAGCGGAGCTCAGGGTAACATCAGCGAAAAAACCCTGGCCATCCATCACGATAAGTTGTACGCGGGTTACGCCGACAAAAAGGATGAGATAGCGGAAAAGCTTAAGGCTCTTTCCCACGGCGGCGACGTCTCATCCGCCAACCAAACTTATTCGGAGCTGCGAGGCCTAAAAGAGGGTGAGACTTTCGCTATTAACGGCGTTTACCTGCACGAATGGTACTTCGGCAATCTTGGCGGCGACGGAAAACCGACCGGCAAGATCGCCAAAGATTTGGAAACGAAGTACGGAACGATGGATAATTTCCTAAAATACTTCGCCGCTTGCGGCATGGCTGCCCGGGGCTGGGTGGTTTTAGCCTGGGACACGCATGATAAGGCCCTTCGGATCTACAACAGCGACGCCCACAACCAAGGCGGAGTCTGGGGTGCCCTTCCCCTTTTGATAATGGACGTCTACGAACACGCTTATTTCATTGATTACGGATCGGATCGCAAGGCTTACATCCAGGAATTCTTAAATCACGTTAACTGGCAGGCCGTCGAGGAAAGGTACGACAAAGCCCTCGCGGTCGCGCTTTAAACCATAAAAATATGTTAAATCTGAACCAAATAGCGCCTTCCTTTGAGGGCGTAACCGCCTACCAAAAAGACGGTTTCAAAAAAATCAGCCTCAAAGACTATCAAGGCAAATGGCTGGTTCTATTCTTCTATCCTAGGGACTTTACCTTCGTTTGCCCAACGGAAATCAAAGCCTTTGCCGCGCACGAAGCCGAATTCAATAAACTGGGAGCTTCGCTTTTAGCCGCTTCAACCGATTCTGAATGGAGCCATAAGGCCTGGTTCGAACGGGATTTGCCCGAAGTCAATTATCCCGTTCTAGCCGACACGCTCCACATGCTGGCGAGGAGTTACGACGTGTACAACATGGAAGACGGGTCAGCTAACCGTGGTTTGTTCATCATTGATCCGGACCAAAAAATCCGGTACATCATCATGAGCGACGGATCGGTTGGGCGTTCGGTTACGGAAACTCTAAGAGTCCTAGAAGCCCTCCAAACCGGAGAGCGCTGCCCCGCCGATTGGAAAGTCGGAGAGCTAACTCTGGGTAAAGCTTCTTAAACTCAAGAAAATAAAAAATTCCCCCTTTCGGAGGAATTTTTATTTTATTTCTTTATGACTTATTGAAGTCGTCGCTGATGAACTGCTCAAGGGACAGGATCTTGATTAGGTTGAAGTCAGCCTGGGTCTTGATCTCCGTGCCAAAGGCGTAGTTGCTGAAGAAAGCGTCGCTCATGTCATCGATCTTGGTGTTCCAGGCGTCTCCATAGAGGCCCTTGGCCAAGTCTTCGGTCTTAACCCAGCGGAGCGTGCCATTGGTGTCCACGGCGTAGACCTTGGGATCAGTGGTGAACTTCACCATCTTTGAGCCCGGCTTGTAGCGGACATTGGTGCCAAGAGGGATCGAGGCCATCTGGGAGGGCGTAATGACTGTCACGCCATCGAAGTTGGAATACCAGGTGAAGAAGACTTTGGAGTTCGGGAAAGCGTGGCGCTTGCCGTCGTTGCCCACGTAGTAGACGGCCGTGTCTTCCTGGGTCGAGAGCTTGCCGTCATCGGGGAGTTTAACCAAGGAATGGATGGGCAAGTTCATGGAAGCCAGGTTGGCGATGTAGGTCTGCCTGTTCGGATCGTTGAAGATGGTTTCCGTCTGGGTAACAACCGGGGCCATGCCGCCGCCTCCGCCGCCGCCTCCGCCGCCTGAACCCGAGGAAGAGGTGAAGGTCACGGTCGCGGTGGTCGCGCCGGTATCAGCCGAGTCTTGGTTGTCCGTGTAGGTCTCGGTGCCCGTGCCAGTCCGGATGACTTCAATCTCGCCGTTGCCCACGTGGACGATGGTGGTTGAGTAGGCCCCCACGGCCGAGCTCAAGAAGATGCCGGTGTCCACGCCCGTTTCAGTCAAGGCGATGGTTTCGGCGTCCGAGCCCGAGGTGCCGTCCAAGGTAACCGGAACCGTGATGGTTTCAGCCACCGTGCCGTCCATGTTGCGGTTGGCGTCTTGGACGCGGAGGTAGGCGCTGGTCGGGACGTCGTAGTTGGTTTGGGTGGTACCGCTGCCGTTCGTCCAGTTGTATGACTCAGCCGTGTGCTTGATCTTGCCCGTCGTGCGGGAAACCGTGCCCAAGTTGGTGTAGGTGCCCGGGGCGTAGAAGATCTTGTCGGCCACGGCAAAGGTTCCGCCGTCCACCGCGAAATTGGTGGTGGTCACGTGGCCGGTCAGAGTGGCCGTGCCAGAGGTCTTGTCGATGGTCAGGTTGTAGAAGGCGGCTTCGGTGCCGATTGATTGGGCGCCCGTGCCGTTTAAGCGGACCGTGCCAGCCACCGGGGTCAAAGTACCGGAATCAGACCAGTTGCCGCCCACGTTTAAGGTTTCGCCGTTCAATTTAATGGTGCCTGAGTTGGTCACGGTACCGGTCGTGGTGGACATGCCGCCCGGGGTGAAGGTGCCGGAGTTCGTAAGGGTGGTCATGGTGATGGAACCGGTGTTCGAGCCCAAGCTTCCGGCGTTCGTCATCCCGGCAAAGGCCAGGGTGCCGGAGGTGGAGGTGACGGTGGTGCTGTCACGGATGACGGACACACCGGAAACAGTCATATTAAGGGCCGCCGTGGACAAGGCGCCCGCGCCGTACGTATCCAACTTATTACCTACTACCAAGTTGGCCGTCACGATAGTGGCCGTTTTGCCTGTGGTCTTTCTGGTTTCAAGGTTATAAGCGGTAAGACCGCGGATGGATTGGTCCAAAGAGCCGTAGAAAGTAAGCGTGCCCGTATTGGCAGTGAAAGTTCCGGCTCCAGAGTAATCAGCTGAGAAGACGAGCTTGCCAGTGTTTCCATTAATCGTGCCCGTATTCGTGACTGAACCGGTTGAGGTCGAAACTCCTGAGCCCACGATCAAATTGCCGCTATTGGTCAAAGTCGATCCGAAAAGCTTGTTACCGGAGACAGAACCGATGTTGCCTGAGTTGGTCACAGCTCCGGTGAAGGTTAATGTGCCAGTGGTGGAAGTGGCCGTGCCGGCATTGGTGGTGGCGCCGGTAACGGTCAAACTGCGAGTGGAGGCATTTAGCGTACTGCCGGATTCGATGCTCAACGCGTTCTGGACCGTTGTATTAGCATCAGACGTAGCCGTACCCGTTGTCCTAATGACTAGATTGTAGTAAGGATAAACACCCTTCAAAGTCTGATCAGCCGCTCCAGCGTAACGGACGGTGCCAGTTTCACGATTGAAGGTAGCGTCATCGGCCCAGGTGCTGACGATAACCAAAGTACCACTGTTACCGTTGATGGTGCCCGTTCCTGAGAGAGCGCCCGTGGTTGTAGCGGTGCCACTTCCGACATTGAGAACACCCGTATTGGCCAAAGTTGAGCTGAATAATTTATCACCCGTGTTTGATCCGATATTACCAGCGTTCGTCACGGCTCCAGTGAAGGTGAGTAGGCCGGAGGTTGAGGTAACGGTCGTGCCGGAACCAATGGTGGAAGCACCCGTCACCGTGAGGTTAAGGGCAGCCGTGCTCATGGTACCAGCGCCTGAGGTTATGAGCGTGCCAGCTATGGTCGGGCTGGTGGTAATGAAGGTGGCCGTGCCAGCCGTCTTTTGCATTTCTACGTCATTAAAGGCAAAGCCAACCACGTTGTAATTACCAGATCCAGCGATACGCAAGGTACCGGTCTGGGCGTTGAACGTGCCCGCGCTGGAATTTAGGAAGTCAGTCAAAACCAAGGTGCCACTTCCGCCATTGATCGTACCGGCTAAGGTTATTCCTGAGGTGGTGGCCGTACCGGCGCCCACATCAAAGACTGAACTGCCGTTAAGAATTATGGCATCCATGCTCATGTTACCCGTTGAACTACCGATATTGCCGTTGTTCGTGACTAGGCCGGTGAAGGTCAGGGTGCCGGAGGTGGAGGTGACAGTCGTGCCGGAACCAATGGTGGAAGCGCCAGTCACGTCCAGATCATTGGTAGCCAAGTTAAATACGGCCGTGCCTGAGGTAAGGAACGTACCGCCGACATTAACAGAGGTAACGCCATCAACCGTGACTGTGCCGGCTGTCTTGATCACGAGATTTTTATAAGTGAAATCGTGGACAACGGTCGCGCCATCAATGATAACGGTGCTTGAACCGGCAAAAAAGTTTGTGCTGATGAACGAGGTTTCAACAACCAATGTTCCAGTATCACCGTAAACATCGCCCCCTGAGACAGCGCCCGTAGTGGTGACCGTGCCTGAGCCTAAGTGTAACGACGAAGTGTTGTTTAAAGTTAAAGTACTGGAAAACAACATATTACCCGAGGACGAACCTATGGCCCCAGTTCCATTGCCAGTAACGGCTCCGGTGAAGGTCAAGAGACCGGAGGTGGAAGTTACGGTCGTGCCGGAACCAATGGTGGAAGTGCCAGTTACAGTAAGCGCGCGAGTGTCAGCATCCAGTTTACCCGCGCCGGAAGTAACGAGCGTGCCACCCACTGTGGCGTCAGCCGTGGCGATCGTGGCCGTATTCGAGGCCTTTCTCATGACTAAGTTATTGAAGGTTACGCCACGGATGGACTGGGCGGCCGTGCCATCCAGGTAGACCGTGCCCGTGCCAGCCGTGAAGGTGCCGGCGCCTGAGTAATCGGCCATGAGGATGAGCTTGCCGGTATCAACCTTAACGGTTCCGGTGTTGGTCAAGTTGCCAGTGGAAGTCGTGTAGCCTGAGCCCACGACCAGGTTGCCGGAGTTGGCCAGGGTTGAGCTGAAGAGTTTGTTGCCGTCAACGGAGCCAATATTACCTGAGTTGGTCACGGCTCCGGTGAAAGTTAAAGTACCTGAAGTCGAGGTAGTCGTGCCAACATTTGTTGTAGCGCCGGTTACAGTCAGGCTATTTGTGCCCATGGTAAAGACACTGGCCGATCTCACTTCCAAGGTCCCATGGACTATCACATTGGCATCAGCTATGGCATCTCCGGTATTGTCTAAAATCAAATTATTGTATTCATAAACACCATGGATTCCCTGCACGCCAGCCCTGGCGTATTTTACGGTTCCGGTACCGCGGTTAAACGTGAAGAAAATGCCCCAAGCCGTGTTATTATTTCTGGCCAGAACCAAAGTTCCGGAATTTCCGTTGATAGTGCCACTACCCGAAATATTACTGGTAGTTGTGGCCGTGCCCGCGCCAATATCCCACGTACCGTCAATCGTGCTTATCATCATTCCGTCGTTCATGAAATTACCGCTACTGGAACCGAGATTGCCGTAGATATCAAACCCGTTGTCAAGCTGGATCGTACCGCTGGTAGACGTGACAGTCGCACCCACGGCAACCGTTGTGCCTAATGTAACCCACAGATTGTTGGCAAGCGCGTCTATTTTACCGGCATTGGCATTGAGGTAAGTCGCCGTTAAGTTGCCAGTCACGACATTGGCCGTGCCCGCACTCTTAACTATATTAAGAGTGTAATAAGTCGCGCCCTGGATATTCTGGTCATTCATGCCCCAAGCTATTATCGTTCCAGTCCCGGCGTTAAGCGTGGTGAAAGCCAAAGTAGACGAGACGGTCAGGTAACCGGCGTTGCCGTTGATCGTACCGGCTCCGGTCAGAGCACCCGTGGTGGTGGCATAACCCGCACCGATATCGAGGTTTCCGGTATTCGTAAGGGTGCTTGAGTAAAATTGATTACCTGAACTGGATCCGATGCTGCCCGCGTTCGTGACAGCTCCGGTAAAAGTCAGGGTACCCGTGGTGGACGTCACGACCGCTCCAGAAGCGATGGTAGCCGTGGAACCAGCCGCCAAATCAAAAGTCACTAAATTAAACGTACCGTCCGTCATGGTCAACTGACCGCCTAACGTCACGGCTGCGCCAGCCAACAAGCTGCCGGCGGATTTGTTGACCGTTACATTATTGAAGGTAGTCGCATGATTAATCGTTTGATCAACGGTGCCATTAAAAATAATGGTACTGGTTCCAGCCGTGAACGTGCCTGTCCTGGACCAGTCCCCAGCCACGCTAACGTTGGCTCCCCAAGGCTTAAAAGTACCTTGGATGTTGATGGACTTGGCCACCGAAGCCGTGTCGGCGTAGATGTAAGTGGAGGTTGCAGCGGGAATAACCACATCATCCGTGGCCAAAGGAACATTACCCGTGCCTAGACCGCCGCCGCAATCCCAGTTGGCAGCCACGTTCCAATCGTTTTTCTCGGTCGCATCGGTACTGGCAAAGGTACAGGTGGCGGCAGAGGCCGAATGGGCACCCCACAATAAAATGCCGGAAATGAACAAAAAAACCCCGATCAGTAGTTTAGAACTCCTACTGAAAGGCGTTTTACTTAATGAAAAAATCATAAATATATGTACGAACAATTTTGTTAGTCAACGCTATCTTAGCATAAAAATACCAATCTTTCTCCCTTGGTTGTGCATAAATTTTCAATAAAGAAACCAAAAGACGGTCGCCATGGGCGACCGTTATTTTATTAAGGTTTTAGAAACTAGCTGCGCTTACCCCCAACATCAATGAGAACAACGCGCCTAAGCTCAATGCTCCGGCCATGATCACGAGCACGCTCGTCTTATGCTGGACGAAGTCCTGCATGATCGACTCCGAAAGCTTAGCGGGTTTCGCGCAATAGCCTCCGCTTTTTTTGGATTTGGGAGGTCCGCACTTTTTTGCTGTAGCCATATTTTTGTTAATAAGGTTCATTTATTATTTTTAAGCGGTAGCTTTGGCTTTCTTCCCGTTCTTTTCCATGATCTCCTGCAACGCGGCCTGGTTCCATCCGACCACGATCTGACTATTCACTTCGATCACCGGAACGCCCATCTGACCGGATTTCTTGACCATTTCATTGGCGGCGGCTGGATCGGAAGCCACATCGATTTCCGAAAAGGCAATCCCTTTTTCCTTGAAAAAGTCTTTTGCCAACTTGCAGTAAGGACAGGTCGGAGTTGTGTAAATCGTGACGTGCATAAACAAGAAGCCCCTCAATTATAACACACCCTCACGTGAGGGCTTATCCACAAATGCCACGACACTCAATTTGAGTTACAAGTTCCTAAGGTAATTCAGAAGTAAGCGTACTCCCCAACCAGTGCCGCCGTTCACCCATTCCGGCTTTGATTCCTTCTCGGCGTAAACCGGTCCGGCCACATCGATGTGCGCCCAAGGTACATCGTGCGTGAACTTCTCCAAAAACAAAGCGGCCGTGATGGAACCACCCGGACGCCCGCCAACATTCCTGATATCCGCGATTTTTGACTTATTCTGTTCTTTATATGGTTGATAGAGAGGCAGTTCCCAAACAGTCTCCCCCGCCTCACCGGCCGCTTGGACAAGGGCTGTCTTCAATTCCTTATTCGAGCAAAACAATCCGGAGATATCACTCCCTAAAGCCACTATGACGGCGCCGGTCAAAGTCGCGAGATCAACCATGGCTTGGGGCTTGATCCTGAGCGCGGCATAAGACAAAGCGTCGGCTAACGTAATGCGACCTTCCGCGTCCGTATTCTCGACTTCGATTGTCGTTCCGTCCAAAGCAGCGACAACGTCACCCGGGCGGTAAGCGCCGCCTCCGGGCATGTTCTCGGCCGCGATAAATAATCCATGGACTTCGACGCGCGGCTTTAAGAGTGGTAAAGCCTTAAAAACTCCGATGACCGCCGCCGCTCCAGCCATATCGATCTTCATGTCAGTCATGTGATCGGCCGGCTTAAGCGATAGGCCACCAGAGTCGAAAGTCAATCCCTTGCCAATCAACGCGATCTTTTTTGTACTCCGCTGCTTTGGCTTATAAACCAGATGCACGAATCTCGGCTCATGTTTTGATCCCTGACCGACCGCCAACGAAGCTTTCATGCCAAGTTTTTCCATTCCTGCCTTATCAAAAACTTTGCAGGTGACGTTCGTGCCGCGGGCAGCTAATGATTGAGCGATTGAAACCATCTGCTCGGGATGCATATCCATGGACGGCGTATTAACCATGTCACGCGCCAAAATGGTCGCTTCCGAAAATAATTTACCCAGTTCAAGGCCTTTTTCAATCTTAACTCTTGAGATCCTATCTTCGGCCATCAAAACAATCTCCTCGGCTTTATGTTTTTTCTGTTGTTCAGCAGCCGTCCGCTTGCGGTAAGAGGCAAAGTGATATCCACCCAATTCAATCCCTTCGACCAAAGCCTGAATTCCACCCACAAGATCTTTAGCCTTCCTTAACCAATCCGGATGAAAAACGATTTTTTGCGCGCGATAACCGTTGGCCGCCTTGATGGCCTTGGCTCCAACGGCCCGAAGTTGATTGGCGTCGTAATTGTTCTTTTTGCCCAATCCGATGACGATCAAGTATTTAAATTGCTTGAAACCCAATAAAGGCAACACGTAAACATCCCCTTCCTTGGCGTCAAACTCGCGACGGCGAAGTTCCGCCAAAACGGCCTTAGTCGTCACTTCTGGCAAATAACCCTGGCCGATTTTTGGCTGGTCTTCCTGGTAAAGGCCTTCGACGATCGCGTCGGCCGTAACCTCCGCCAAACCTCCCGATGGGATTATTTCGTATTTCATAGCCGATATACCTTACCCACCCCCAGCTTACCCGTCCAGGTTTACAAAAAAGACCGACTCATCGTCGGGTTAAGGGAAAGGGCGTTCGGACGGAAGGCGCGGTAAGGCTTCGATCAACTCGGCGGGCAAAAACTCCTTGCGTTCGACCTCGTAGAACCCTCCGTTGCTCAGTGCCCTGAAAAACTGGACGCCCGTGGCATGATGGTCGTGGACGCAAACGACATTGTGGTCCGGATTACGGCGCATGGTGGCCAGCAATTCGGGTTTGGGATTGATCGCCCAACGATGTGCGATGTGGGTTGCCATGAAAATCGGCAGGTCGGACATGGTGTCGCCCATGCCGATGCTCGCGTCGAGATCGATTCCGCAATCCTGGGACAGGATCTTAAGGACTTCAGCCTTCCTGATGGCCGGCGTCTCATCCCGTCCGCCCGTGAACAATCCGACGCTATCGATAAAATAATCACAGCCAATGGCCACGTCGAATTTGAGCGCCTGGCAGAAATGATCAGCTACCATCTGCGGCGCCCCGGTGATCGAGAGCAGCAAGCGCCTGGACTCGACCGGTTGGCCAGTCAGGCAGCTCAGGACGGCTTGAGGGAATTGGTAAGTCCTCAACAAATCACGCCTGGCCACCTCGCGCGCGAGATACTCCACCGCCTGGTAGTTCATGCCGCGAATCGCGTCCGGCAAGACCCTGAGGGCAATCGAGACCACTTCGGGGAAAATCAGCTTGCCGTCGAGGTAGTCTCGCATGGCCAGTTCCAGCGGCCGGATGGCGACCTTTTTGTCCGAAAAGGTTTCCCCCAAAAATAACAGCAAGCTGATCAGAAGTTGACGCTTGCCCACCGTCCCGTCGAGATCGGATATGAAGGCTCGGATCTTGCCGTTGGCCATCTTTCGAAGCATGCCTTGAAAGACCAAGTCATTGATCACGTTGGTGACAAGGCCTACGATTCGCGCGCGTTCCTTGCGTTCCATCTTCGCACCTCAAAGTTCGAGTTGTGCCAACGCTAACAAAAAAGGACGGCTTGGTCAACCGTCCTTCCTTTTATAATCTTTCGTCAATCAACTTGCTCATGGCGTCCAAATTCGGCGCGCCGTCGATCAATCCGTTATTGAGGATAAGGGTTGGCGTGGAAGAGATGCCGAACGCGCGACCGGCGTTGTAATCGTAGATCACCTGGTTCTTGGCCGAGCTGTCGTCCAAACAAGTTTTGAATTTATTCATGTCCAAACCGAGCGATTGCGCCGCTTTTTCCAGGTCGGGACGGCTAAGCGCTTTTTGGTTGGAATAAAGCAGATCGAAGTATTCGAAGAATTTATTTTGCCTTTGAGCGCAGACGCCCGCGATGGCCGCTCCCATGGCCTGCTGATGGGCGTCGGCCAACGGAAAGTTCCTGGGCGCGAATTTTATTTTGCCCTTATATTTTTCGCGCAAGGGCAACATGACCATCTTATGATAAACGCCGCAGGCCGGGCATTGGAAATCGAAAAACTCGACCAGCGTGACTTTGGCGTCGGCCGGACCCTCGATGGGAGTCGAGGTAGCCACGACCGGAAATTCTTCGGGCGTTTCAGGCGTTGAAGTCGCTTGATTGTTTTGATTTTCAGCCTGTCCGATCGTCACGTTAATCGGCCTGACGGGCGCCGGTTGCAAAAGATAATAGAAACCGATCCCGCCCGCCACTAATCCAATCAACAGGGAAGAGAAAACAATTTTCAATTCTTTGGACGCAGTCTCGATTCCGAGTTCCATCTTCCTATCCAGCCAGACAAAAATGAAGATTCCCGTGGCCGCGGCAGCCGAAATCAGGCACCAAAAGCAAAAAGCATGCAACACGAAACTTTGGACTGAAGTGAGATAAATTGATTCGGCAAAACCGGCGATCGCCATCAAAATAATCAGCCAACGCGCGTAAATCACGTTCTTATGCGGGGCGTAGGCGCGGTAGATCGAAAGGATGATGATGGCCAGATAAAAAATGACTCCAAAAACCGGGGTTGGGATGCCGAAAAAGCTGGACCACTTGGAGTTCCTCACGATTTCGCAACCGTGCACCAGGCCGCATTTCAACTCTGTGCCGGTGGCGTAGGTATATAAAAGGTAGGAAGCGGCAAACAACCCGATCATGGCAAACCAGAACATGATCCGCCTGGCCCAAAGAATTTTTTGATGTTGCGTCATAATTTAGTTACACGCTCCCGGCGCCCACAGTCCCCTTTTTTCGGTTTTTGCTTCGGTCTCAAGCCTGCGAATTTCGGCTTTACGCGCCGGATCCTGGGGAAACGAGACATAGGCGTAAGCGTAACCTTGGGAAACGAGCTTGGCGTTAAAATCAGTCCCGTCATCCAAATAAACATTGCGCAGTAAACGTCCGTATTTATCGCGTTCGTCGGCTTGGGAATCGGCCGCGAGCCATATACGCTTACCATTTAACGAGGCTTTCGTGAAGTCCGAGGCCTCGTGGCCAAAACATTGCACCGGCCGGCGCGGGTCGACGGTTTCTGGCGTGTTGACGCCTAACAATCTGACTTTGTATTCCTTCTCAGGCTCCGAATCTAGTTTGACGTCGATCGTGTCCCCGTCCACCACCCGAACGACGAGCGCGTTGGTCCGCGCGGTTGTGGTCGCCATGACGATCGGCGCGGTAGAAGTCGCCGTATTTATGGGCGCAACCGGGTTTGGCGGAATGTCTAAAGTGATCCTCCATATGGCTATCACGCCCAAAAACATGAGAAACGAGAGTATGGATACCAATCGGCGCCGCGACATATCCGTAAGTCTAACAGACCAATCCACTCTTGTCAGTTGTAAGTTATCAGTTATATATTGAACGAATGAAATGGAGAAACACGCCAAGAATTGAGTCTCCCGTGCCCGAGGAACCCTCCGATCCGATTGAGATCGCTTTCTTCGCGGCCGAGTTAAGCAATGAGACTCCGAAAGTCGACCTGCACGATCTTGAACCTAAATTAGCCATAGACGCCTTGGGGAATTTTTTGCATAAGGAATTTATGGATCCGCCCAGAACGGGAGTCAAAATCGTCAAAGTCATACATGGTCGAGGTAGCGGAACCTTGCAGAAGATGGTGGCGGATTATCTTGATAAATCTAAAAAATTCGTGGTCAAATTCAGGAACAGCAATGACCCCAGGCAAATGAACGGCGTGACTTTGGTTGCCCTCGCGCCAAATAAAAAATAAAACCCGCTTTAAGCGGGTTCCATTTTACCAATTAGGCCTGAGCGGCTCCTTCTTCGGTTGGTTCACTCGCGGTGGAGCTCTCTTCGGCAGGCGTTGAGGGCGTTCCTTCTTGGACTGGAGTTTCAACCTGAGTTGACTCGTCGCTATTCGGGACTGCTGTTACGTCATCAAATGACATATTGCATGTGCGGGTCAAGAATTAGATTACAAAAATACTCTTAAAAAAATTAATCGTCAAATCTCCCTGTATAAAACGAAGCCCCGCTGGAGAGAATGAGGCGGGGGTGGACAGAGAAGGAGAAAAGAAGAAGGGACAAGCGGCGGACTGTCGGGAAGCTGGATAAGGCTCTACAACTGTGAAGTTGCGAGCTTGTTCTTGACGTGGGTCAAGATGGGATAACATGTAGGCGCGTTTCGTGTGATGAGTTTGTGGGAGGTGGAGGGCGGGAGGAGGCGGAAGGAATCGGGATCGGAAAAAAGGAAAAGGAGGAATGAAAGGGTTGCACTCATCGGTAGAAAAGCGCGGCACATGTTATGAAGCTTGGGAAAGGACGTTTGGGCAACCGCTTGGATGCATCGTTGGTTTGACCGGGAGCACAATGATCAGCGGCACTTAAAACATAACATCCATAACGAGTCGGTCAAGGGTAGGATGTGGATATTTTTTAACTAAATTTTAGGCTTGACCAAGCCCAAATAAAGTGGCACAATGCGCGCGCAATCCGGGATCGTCTAATGGTAGGACAGCGGCCTTTGAAGCCGTGAATCGGGGTTCGAATCCCTGTCCCGGAACCAATAAAAACCGGTAGCCGTAGGCTACCGGTTTTTATTAATGATCAAGCCTATCTGTAATACCCCGTCCCGATCACCCAATCAAAAGGTTGGAAATACATGCTGAAAGCTTTCTTGGCCGAAGGCGCCGTCTCCCCTTTCTTGGGAAAGAAATAATCCGTGTAGCCGTTGCCCGTTTTAGCGGCCTCGGCGATCTTTTGGACGTAATAAACGCCGTTTATATTGGCGTCGCGCCGGTTCTTGCCTTCGACGGTCTTATCGCCGTAAAGCACCACGTTCACGCCCTCGGAAGTGTCGGCGAAGAAATAACCATCCTGACCGTAACGCATCTCGCGCAAGATATCGGCTCCCAGTTTTTTGGCGTAGCTGAGTTTAATCTCGCCCGCTTGCGCTTTCTTATTTAGCTGATCCAGTACGGAATACGCCGACTGGACTTGGGACTTAATGAGCTCGTCGCGCGGGTCGGTTTTGGGCGACGCGCCCGGGAGCAGGGCCTTACCGATGTATAGCCCGGCGGCCAAAGCAATCAACGCCACGGCCACCACGCCCAAAATTGGAGTAAGTTTTTTCATGGTACGAAAATAAAGAATTATTGGTTTGCTTGAATTATATCACAAATAACGTAAAATCAGAGATATGTTGATCAAGGCAGCCGTATTCAGGACCATCCTAATTATCCTAATCGCTACCGCGGTTATTTTGGTGATCGGCATGTTTTACAAGGCACCGCCGAAAAATGTCGCGGATGGGAAGTTACGCGTGGCCGCCACCATTCATCCCTTAGCCGACATGATCGGGCAAGTCGGGGGCCAATACGTGACCGTTCAAACCATCTTGCCGGCCGGCGCCAGCCCCCATACGTTTGAGTCCACCCCTGAACAAATCCGCTCACTCCAGGGAACAAAATTAATCTTTTCCATCGGCCAAGGCTTAGATAATTGGGTTGGCCCGATTGTCGAGAACGTGCCGGGTGCCACTAACCTCCGAGCGGACCGCGGGATCAAGTTCCGGCAACTACCCGTCGATCAAATTGATCCAGACACCCCAAATCAGACAGTCGATCCACACTACTGGCTGGACGTCTCAAACGCGAAAATCATGTGTCAGAACATTGCTAGTGAGCTTTCGTCGGTCGACCCTGCCCACAAAGCCGAATACGAAAAAAACCTGGCCGAGTATCTGGTCAAATTGGATGCTTTGGACAGGGAAATACGGGATCAGCTTTCCAAAGTTTCTCAAAAAGAGATGATTACACACCACAACGCCTGGGGTTATTTCGCCGACGCGTACGGCCTTAAAATCGCCGGCACGTTTGAAATCAGCCCGGGCAAAGAACCCACGCCCAAGCAAATCGCCGACTTGCAGAACCTCGTCAAACAATACGGCGTCAAGACGATTTTTTCCGAGCCGCAACTTTCGGAACAAAGACTAATTCCCTTCACGCAGGATCTCAAACTTAAAACCGCCATGCTCGATCCCGAAGGCGGTTACCTCAACATGGGATACATTGACATGATGAGGTATAATGCCAACGTCATAGTTAACGCCCTCAAATAACATGTCTGCCGTTTCCGCCAAGAACCTGACCGTCAGGTTCGGAAACCAGACGATTTTAGATCGCCTTAATTTTGAAGTTGCCAAAGGCAGCGTGACGGCCGTCATTGGGCCGAATGGTTCAGGCAAAACGACTCTGTTCAGGGCCTTGCTCGGCTTTGTCCATTCCGAAGGCATTGTCAAAATTTTCCAAAAGCCCGTTCAAGAAAGTTTGCCTCGCATCAGCTACGTGCCGCAACGCTTTGATTTCGACCGTTCCTTGCCGATCACGGTCAACGAGTTCCTGTCTTTCGCCTCCCCGACCGACGCGTCGCGGGCCCAAGAGGTCTGCCACGAAGTCAAAGCGGATAAGCTGGCCGATAAATTGATTGGAGAGCTTTCAGGCGGTGAGTTGCAACGCGTCTTGATCGCCCAGGCTTTAATTAAGGAACCCGACCTTTTATTTCTAGATGAACCCTCGGCCGGCATAGACATCGAAGGCGCCAAAACTTTTTACGAACTCATCCGCCACGTTAACCAGGAGCACGAAGCGACCATCATGTTGATCAGCCACGACGTGGGCGTCGTATACGAAATGGCCGATCAGGTGCTCTGCGTTAAAAAAACGCTCGTGGCCAACGGCCCTCCGCGCCAAGTCCTGACCAAAGACGTGCTGCAGAAACTTTTCGGCCAACCCATCGGCTGGTCTGCCCCGAACTTATGATGGAATGGCTGGCTTTGCCCTTTGTCCAAAGGGCCATTATCGCGGGAGTTATCCTGGGCGCGCTTTTGGCGCTGCTTGGCATCTTCGTCGTGTTACGGCGCATGGCTTTTTTCAGCGACGGCATCGCGCACGCCTCACTTTCGGGCGTGGCACTCGGCATTTTAATCAACTCCAATCCCCTGCTCACGGCTTTGGGAGTCTCCGCCGTTTTAGCCGTGGTCATGTCTTGGCTCGAGCGGAGAACCAAAATCGCCTCGGATGCCATTGTGGGCTTGATCTTTACGGCCGGCATGGCCACCGGTGTCATATTGTTGGCTTTGAAAAGCGGCTACCAACCGGACTTGATCGGTTTCCTTTTTGGCAACATCCTTTCCATCAAATGGTCCGAACTGGCCTTGATGCTCGTTCTCTCGGCTTTGATCATAATTTTCCTGCTCGCTGAATACAAACGCATGGCGCTTTTGGTTTTAAACCAGGAAATCGCGCGCATCTCTGGCGTGCCGGTTGTTCTCTATCAAACTTTGCTTTACGTGGTGGTGGCCATGGCGGCCGTGCTTGGCATCAAAATCCTGGGTGTGGCCTTGGTGAGCGCGTTGCTCATTATTCCCGTTTCTTGCGCAAAATTATTGGCTAAATCTTTCCGCGCACTAATGGTTTACAGCATCATCATCGCCGAAGTAACCGTTTTGGCCGGCATCGCGCTTTCCATCTACTTCAATATGCCAACCGGCGCCGTCATCGTGCTCTGCGGCATTGCGATCTTCGTTTTGATCCTGGGCGGCCAAAAAGCCCTAGTTCGTTAATTTGTGGACGGGCAGATCCCGCAACATGAGCGCCAGCTCGTATTTTTTTTGCGGGTCGACGGGCATCTTTTGAATTTCACAAAAAGCCAGCAAGGCTCCCGTAGGCAAAGTCAGGTGCGCGAAACCATGGTCATCCAGCCATTGCCTAAACGCGTCGGCAAAATCATCGGAGCTCATGGCTACTCTCTCGTCGCAAAAAACTTGGCCGACTCCGCCTTCGAATTTAATTAACGTGGGATCCTGGGCCGATACTCCGCGCGTCTGCCAATCGGCCACGTGCGCGCCTAAAAGCGCTTCGCCTTCGCGATTCAAATTCAATTGCCCGCAAGCCGAACCGTTCAGGTTCATCTCGCCCAGCATCTCAAACTCCGGGCTCATGATGACTAAAGTCTCATGCTTCATATGCTTCGAGGGCTTCAGCTAATCCGTGGAGCGAAGCCGCGCGGTGCGCCTCGCCTTGGGCCAGCAAAACGCGGAGGTGTCCGGCCACTTCTTCGGGCAAAGCTTGGCCGTGCTTGGCTGAATCGCCGTGCAATATCCGGTGCAGCCAACCGGCCCGGTCGTATTTGTCTTCCAAACTGGAATTGATCATCTTGCGGACTGATTCGCTGGCCAATCTCCGAATGACGCCTTGGTGCCACCGGGATAAATCGTAAGCCGCTTTGGGCACGTCGAACTCTTGATCCAACTCGCCCAAAACTTCTTCGACGTCATGGCAAAGGTCCAAAGCATCATCCATTGATATGCCGCGACTGCAAAAACGGTTGACCAAAGATTTTCGCCAGGTTTCCGGATCAGCCGATCTCGGCCTGGTCGAAAAAGCTTGCGTCACCAAATCGGCGCGTTCCTGATCTGCCAGCATGCCCACGGCTAGGGTCCGGAGGAAGTCGTTTAAAAACCTGGCCGCGTAAAAAAACCTTTCCTGTTCATTTTCATGCCCGGGCGACACGAAAATCATCTTCTTGCTTTCTCCAGGCAAAACCAAACTCCTAACCTTGGCGTGATCGATGCCCTTCAACCTGTAGCCCTCGGGTAATGAGTGGGCATAAGCGATGGATCCCAAATCTTCCGTCAGATAATCGGGCAAAATCCCAACCAAGCGGCTTATTTCCGCTTTGGCGAACGGGGATTTTTCAAAGCCCACTATCTTCATATTACTTTTTGAGATATTTACCGGCCGCCGCCCAAGATGAAAGCGCGACTAGCAGGATGATAGCAGCCGACTGGATTCCAATGAGCGGCCAGGCGTTAATCAGGAAATAACCTTGCAAACCGGAATCGCCGCCGTCGAACAATGACCTGAGTTTTGGATCAAGGAAAGCGATGGCCGTCATGACAATCAAGGCCGTGATAAGCAGGGCCAGAATGGCTTGCAGCACGCCACTTAAGATGAGCGGCAGACGGACAAAGGCAGTCCCAGCGCCAACCAAACGCATGATTCCCAGCTCTTCGCGTTGCGTGTAAATGGCGATGCGGATCGAGTTATAAACAATCAGGATGGAGAAAATCGTGAAGATCGCTATCAGCATGATGCCGAAGTAACGCGCCGACTGGCTGATTTGCTGGACGCGTTGGATAGCGGCCGCGTTGTCGTCGTAAGTTTTGGATTCAACGTAATTGGCGAACTGCGGATTTTGCAAAGCCTCAACCAAAAAAGGATAATCGGCGGTCGTTTTAGCTTTGATTATGATCGAGGCGCCAAGCGGATTTTTATCCAACTCGCCCAAAGCCGTCAGGATCTTGGGATCGTTCTTGTGCCTTTCCTTAAAATCATTCAACGCCTGATCAGAACTCAAAAGGTCGATTTCTTTCGTTTGAGGCAAGGAAGCCATGTAAGCTCTGGCAGAATCCAGAATGACGGGCGGAGTTTCCGGCAAAAAGTAAACACTGACGTCGATCTTGTCTTCCAGCCTGTGCAAAGCTGAATCGGACACGGCATTAACGCCGAGCAGGATATTAACCGAAAGCGTCGACAACACGAGCACCACAATGGTGGCCAAGCCGATCCAGGCGTTGCGCGTGAAGTTTTTCCAGGCAAAGGCGATGATCCTGCCGGTTGAAGTGATAATCATCATATCAGGATGGCAACAAATATTTGCCTTCGGCCTGGTCTGAGATGACGCGGCCTTCGGCCAAAGTTATGACGCGCTGACGCAAAGCGTTAACCACTTCGCGGTTGTGGGTGACCAAAACAACCGTGCTGCCGAAAGAGTTGATCTTTTTAAGCACGTCGATGATTTCGCGCGTATTCATGGTATCCAAATTTCCGGTGGGCTCATCGGCCAACAGGATCTTGGGCCGGTGCACGAGCGACCGGGCGATGACCACGCGTTGCTGTTCGCCGCCCGAAAGCTGTTGCGGAAAACGATGCGCCTTCTGGTCGAGTCCCACGATCTTCAATACGTGCGGCACAACGTCGTAAATGCGGCGGCGCGTCTCCCCCGCCACTTCCAAGGCGAAAGCTACGTTTTCCCAAACAGTTTTTTTCTGCAGAAGTTTGAAATCCTGAAAAATAACGCCGATCTGGCGGCGCAACAAAGGAACCTCCCGTTGCTTGATATTGGTAATGTCCCAGCCGCCGATCTCAATCGTGCCGCGGGTCGGCCTTTCTTCGGCGATCAGCAATTTAGCCAAAGTCGTTTTGCCAGCACCGCTCGTGCCCACGATGGACACGAATTCCCCCGGTTTAATATGCAAAGACAAATCGCGCAGGCCGTGCACGTCGGGCGGATAAACTTTTGAAACGCGTTTCAGGACAATCATGTTAGAGGGCCCATTCAATTTGCGGTTTGGGCGGAGGCGGCGTTACGGGCGCTGTCGTTTTGGCGACGGCTAACTGCTTACTGTTTCCGTTATAAGCCAACGCGGCTGGATCATCTTTAGCTAAAGGCTCAACAATCACTTTGATCACGCCCGCCGAAAGCGAGGCCAGGGTTTTGAACGCGACTTTATCCAGGTCAATGGCCCTGTCGGGGAACTTGTCGCGCTCCGGCCCGTAATCATTTATCTTGACGACCACGGTTTTTGACGGCTTATCCGCGTTCGTTACTTTGACCAAAGTGCCTTTCGGAAAATCAGGCGAAGCCGCGCACGGGCATTTTTTGTAGGCGTACCACGAAGCTTTTCCCATGGCCATGTAACCTTCGACTTCAACCAGCCTAACCGTGGCGCCCATGTGGATTTTGACTTCGGCCGAGCCGATGGTTTTTTGCTTGGCCCGGATCAAGCTCGTCTTGCCCTGGAAGGTTTCCTCGATGGCGCACTCGTGCCAATTTTCGACTCCGCACATCTGGTCTTTCAGCTGTATCGTGACGAACTGGGGAGTTTCGGCGGCATTGGTCGTCCAATCCACGTTCACGTCCTTGCCGAAACGCTTATAACCCAAAATAGAAACGGTTGAGGTTGTGCTTTTGGTGACCAAATGGAGCACGCCGGGCTGTGGAATACTGTCGGCTGCGAAGGAAAACGACAGGTTGAATTCATCCACATCCAATTTAAAAGCCCGGCCTAAAAAACCCTGGTCCAAAAAAAATTGCCTATATCCGCTTAGTTCAGCCGCGACCGCCGGCAGCGCCTTGACTCCCAGGCCTACAAACAGTAAACTTCCAGTCATTAAAAACAAATAACAGAGCTTACGCATGCGGAAAGTATACTAAAAAACCTTTCCCTTGGATAGCCCAATTGCCAGCTTAGCTCAGCGGTAGAGCAATGCTTTCGTAAAGCAGAGGTCCCGGGTTCAAATCCCGGAGCTGGCTCCAGATAAAAACCGAGATAAAATCTCGGTTTTTGGTTTGCTGAATAGTCTGGCTACCGTCTAGAACTTCAAATAAACAACCACTTCCGGTTTGGCGCGCATGGCAACCAGCTCGTCCTCCATGGCGTTTTGCTTGGTTTGGTCTCCCCCGGCCATGCTGATGGCCAATTTTTGCTCAAGCAAAGCCGGCCTTAAGACCTGCTCGCGGAAATCGTTCTCGTTCCAACCATAATTGCTCAGGAGGTACTGGTTCACGTCGGGCGTGGTGGAAGAAGCCGCGACTTTGACGACGTCCTGGAAAATGGTATTCAAATCCTCGTCCGCCACGGTTATTTTTTTCTGATCGGCCAATTGTTTGGTCAATTCCTGGCGGATGAGTCTCTCGAGGATATTCTGGTTCAATTCTTTGTCCGGCGGCAGGACGGCTTCGACCTGTTTACCAGCTTCACTCGCCGTGAACTTTCTGATCGCGTCCCGCACCGAAAGGAATTCGGCATAAGAGACGGTGGCGTTGCCGACCTTGGCGGCCGGCATGTTAAAAGCCTTGGCCACCAGGCGCGTCACACCCGCGTCATTCTGTTTGTAATAAACCCCGTAGACCAAAAGTCCGCCCAGTCCGGCGATGACGATCAGCCCTCCCAAAACCGAGAAAAGCGTAATCAGCTTGTTTTTCTGCGACATAAAATAAATTATTAATTCTTGATTGTTAATTTTAATCGTTGGCCGTGAAATAATTCCACCATCGCTTGGGATTTGACTCCGTGTCCGAAGGATTCACCTGCTGAACGTTCGGGTTAAGCTGCCAAGCCGTTTGCGTGGCCGCCACGCCCTCCAATACCACCACGTGTTCGCCTGGCTTTTGCAGGCCGAGTTTGGATCGGGCTTCCTTCTCGATAAACGCTTGGTCCTGCATCTTGGCGGCCAGCTCGCTTAACTGCATTTTTCTGCCCTCCAAAGACTGGGCTTTTTGCTCCAGGCTCCTGATTTCCGCGTCCACCGTCCAGCCGCGGTACGACTCCCGGATCGTGGCCACGCCCACCACTAACAAAACCGCCACGTTGGCCATCAGGAACAAAGGCCATTTGGCTTTTGAAACCAGGGAGCTTGGTCGGTTAGTCGGCATGTTATGAATTAAACAAAGTCTGCATTGATTTTTCTTTGGTTTTCTTTTCGAGCAGATTTTCCACTTCCATCACTTCCTCATCCTTAATTTCCTCAAGCATGGCCGCGATGTGCCGGATGCGCGAGCGGCGGTCCTTTTCGACCGGCGTCTGCGGCGGAGCGGTCGGGCTCGGGGCTTCGTGCCGGGTGTCATTGATCAGATTCTGGATCTTCTCGGGCCTGGGCAAATCATCGCCTTGGATGGTGGCCGTGGCTCCCGCCGTTTGGACCGTCACGCTTCCCATGCGGAACAAGGTTTGCCAGAAGCCCTGCTTTTTCCACGACACGTCCTGGATGGCGCTCAGATTAGCTTCCGAAACGTGGCGCGAGAACAATCCGTGCTGGTCGATGTCCACGATCCTTAAGTTAGTCACAATCAAAACGTCGTTATCCCAAACAAAAATCGTCCTGAAAGCCAGGAACGCGCCAATGATGATTAATACCGCAAAGACGATGACGCCAAAGATGCCGAGATTGAAAAGCGGGAACAGGAAAAAGAACGGAATGACGATCGAAAGCATGGCCAAAAGCAACGGCCCGATCAGGGTGACCGCGTGGCGGCGCACCATGGCCTTGATTTGCTCTTCGTCTTTGAGCTGCATGACTGAATCTAGTCTGAACATGATGGAGATAGTTTATGCCGTTTGGGCTTGCCGCGCAATGGCCGACTTAATGGCTTGCCGCGCGGCTTCGCGGTCGTCCCACGGGATTTTCCGGCCACCGGCCACGCACATGCGCTGTTCGGAGCCTTTGCCCGTCAAAAGCACGAGATCACCCGGCTCGGCCAGGCTCATGGCTTTTTGGATGGCTTCGGCCCGATCCAAAATCAAAAATAGATTTTCACCTTCGCGTTTGCCGCCTTGTTTGGCCCCTTCGGCGACTTGTTGGATGATCTGCATGGGATCGTCGTCATATGGATCCTCGTTGGTCACGATGACGTAATCCGCGTTTTGGGCTGCCAGTTGACCAAGCACCGGACGGCGCGCCACGTCACGACCGCCGCCGCATGAACCTAGCACGTGGATGATTTTTCCAGACCTCATGACTTTTAATTCCTCATACAATCTTTTCAAAGATTCCGGCTCCGGCGCGTAATCCACGATGACTTTCCAAGGCTGCCCGGCTTCGATCTTTTCAAAACGGCCCGGCATGTTTTTAATCTCCCCAAGTTTTTGGGCGGCGGCCTTGAGGTCAATGCCGACGACTTGGCAAACGGCCAAGGCGGCCAAGGCGTTGTAAGCGTTAACGCGACCCATAAGTTGGAGCCTGACCGACAAATCAGCCAGAGCAAATGAGATGCCTTCCGCGGAGTCGTTGACGTTTGCCGCTTTCAAAGCTCCCTGATTCAATCCATACCAAACGATTTGCGGACCGGGGACAACGAAATCTTGCGCGTGTTGGTCGTCTTGATTCAAAACCAAAGCCCGCGACACGGTTTGTCCGTTGATCTTTTTAGGAGGCAAGGCCGCTAAATGTTTGAATAGTTTTATCTTAGCCTGTTTGTAATTTTCAAATCCGCCGTGCGCCTCGACGTGTTCGGGCGTGAGATTAGTGAAAACGCCTATGTCATAAGCGATCTGTTCATGGCGATGTTGGAGTATGCCTTGCGAAGAGGTCTCAATCACGGCGTATTTGCATCCGGCTTTGACCATCTGCGAAAGATATTTCTGCAAAGCAAACCGGCCAAGCATGGTCATTTTAGTGTCATTCAACCACTCTTTATCCGCGATCTTAAACAGGGCGGTGGTGGTGCAGCCGGTTTTTGACCCGTCGGCTTCCAAGGCTTTGGCAATCAGATAAGCCGTGGTCGTCTTACCGTTAGTGCCGGTAACGCCAACTATGACCATTTTTTGAGAGGGATAATCGTAAATAAAAGCCGCTAAATTAGCCAAAATTTTGTGATAAAAACTTAACCATGAGGCGGGTGCGATCTTTTCGATGAAAACCTTGATTCCATGCAACATAATTTTGATGATTGTAGCAGATGGCTAGGCGTTCGGCCAACACTTGACCTAACGCCGGATTTATGCTAGGTTGACATATCCCTTGCTGTTCCACACAGTAAGAGATGAGGAGACTTTTCGCTCTCAAAAGGAGGCGTTCCGTGAAAAACCTGAATTCGATTTTGATCTCGCTCTCGTTTGTCGCGCTCGTCATCGTAACGGCCAGCTGCGTGCGCCGTGACCAGACCAAGGACAATGCGCCGGCCGCAGAAATGCTGTCGTATCCGTCCGAGTGCCAGGGACAGGCCCCGAATCGCGAAGACATCACGATCGGTTCCCAGCTCGTCGCCGTGCGGTGCATGTGCGCCGTGGGACCCACGATGTACTCGTGGTTCAACTCCGTGGCCGACCGCGACCCTTCGACGTACTGCCTGATCTATCCGAACCAGGCTGTATTGCCCGAACCGATCGCGAACGGCAACGTGCAAAGCTACACCTTCCAGACCGGCGCCTACACGCAGAGCACGCAGTCCACGACGACTGCCGCTCCCACGGTCCTGGCGCCCCCGCCGCTTCCGAGCATCGCGCCTTTCGTTCCGCTTAGCGCGACTGTCGCGCCGCCTCCCGTTCCGCCGGTTCCTCCGACCGCCAAGGTTGTTCCTTCCGCTCACTGGCAACCTCCAGGCAATCATGGCGTTGCCAAGGAACCCCAGAAGTTCGCGCCATACGTACGCGACCAAAGCGTGCGGTACGAGTGCAAGGAAGGCGTGAAAGCCGAACGGGTCTACACGCTCGTGCTGGCCGAAGGCAAGAAACACTCAGAGCAAGTCATCAAGCAGACCTGCACCGGTCAGACCGTTGGTTGCCTGCAAGGCGCCGACGCGAAGAACTACATGATCCCGCCCTGCTCCTGCGCCATCGGCGAGGAGGCCATGGTGATCAACACCCAGGGCCTCTGGACCTGCCACAAAAAATAGACGCCGACTCCGGCGCCTCCCACCTACTCCAAGACCTTCGCGGTCTTGTTTCGTTTGCGTTGGTTGATTCCCCCTTTGCTTCCCCCTTTACAAAAAGGGGGCACTCATTAATTAGACCTCCCTTGCTTAAGGGAGGTGGTCGCCTAAGGCGACCGGAGGAATCTATAACCCGTAAGTTACCAAAGACACGATCGCGAAGAAAAACGAGGTGATGATTAAAGCGACGCAAATTGGGGTGAGCCAAGCGATCGCGAAAAGTTTAGCGATAATCAAACCAGCAATGGCGATCACCTGGAGCAACATCTTCATCTTACCCGACCAATTGGCGCTGATGTACTCCCCTCGCCTTTTCCTCATATACGCGCCAAGGATAATCAAGAACTCCAGGAAGACTAAAGTGAAAGCCAAAAGAAAACTGATTTCACGAGCTAAAAACAACACGGCCACTGAGCCGATCAAAAGTTTATCCGCCGCCGGATCGGCAATCGTGCCCCATAAAGTGATTTGCTTGCGCACGCGGGCCAGCGTGCCGTCCAGCATGTCGGTCAAGCCGGACAGGATGAAAACCGGAATAAGCCAAGCCCAATTCTCCGTCCAAGTCAGGTAAGCCACGAAAGGAATGGAGATAAACCTAAGAACCGTCAAATGGTTAGGTTTGACCCATTTTGGGATGAGGGGAAGGATCGTTTTGGCTAAAAACCGGTCATGGCGGTACAAAACAATGGTGTCATTCGTCATCAAACTCCGGCTGGTCAGGGTGGCCATACAATAATTGCCATTTATGCTACCATAATTGCGCATTATTGTTTATGGGAGAAAGAACCCTCGACGCCCTGGCCGGAATAGTTTTCATAGTCATAATCCTTGGCTTGGAATATCTAAAAATAGACGTTGGGTTGGCCAAACCCATCTTTTGGGTTTTCGCCATCCTGTTCCACGCCTATGTTTTTGGTAAAAATGTTTTGCCCAACCGGCATTGGTTAAAATCCTGGCTTTTAGGTCTGCTGGTTTTCCTGGCCGTGCAAAGCGTCATCCAAACTATTTGGTTTTACGCGGGCGGCGCTTTGGGACGAGTCTCTGACACTTGGTCGTTGGTGATTGCCATGGCTATGGCGCATTTAAGCAGCTTGAAAATCGAGCAAGAGAACGAAACGGCTTTGCCGGTGGAAGAAGAAAAATGGACTTCAAGACGGCGCTTGATGGCGATCGCCCTCGCGGGCGCCGGCTTGTTGGCTTTTGGATTTGTTTTGCAAAGCGCTTGGGACGCCCGCACGGTCGAAACGATCCGCACGCCTTGGCCGTTGCTCGCGGCCGGCACGATCGCGGCCATGGCTTTGCTTTGGGCGTTGTGCGCCGCTTCGGCTGTTTACGTGAGGTCCGGATTGCTGACCGCCCTGCACGCGGGCATGGCCATAGCCGCCACGCTCGGTCTCGCGCCCATCATCTACCGTATTGGTTACGGCTTCGATGGATTTTTACATCTGGCCGGCGAGCAAGTTTTGCTCAAAACCGGATTCTTAAACCCAAAACCTTTTTACTACATCGGCCAATACGTTTTCACCACCTGGCTTGCTCGCGTGGGCGGATTGCCTTTGGCCGAAGTTGACCGTTGGCTGGTTCCCGTCCTGGCATCCATCCTCCTGCCGGCCAGCGCCGTGCTGGCTTTTAGGAAACAATCTTGGATCGGGCAAGCGGCCACGGCCCTCGTTCTCTTTCCGCTCGGCATGTTCGTGGCCACCACGCCGCAAGGCTTAGCCGCCGTGCTCGGTATCTCGTCCGTCATGCTGGCCTTGGGCGCGCGCCAAAAAGTTTTAAGCTTTTACGCGCCGTTTTGGCTTTGCGCCTGGAGCGCGACGATCCATCCCTTAGCCGGCATCCCCTGCGCTTTGATCGTGGCTTCGCTTTTTGTTTTGGGCGACAAACAATCATGGCGAAAACATTTGGCTTGGCCGTTAGCTATCATCTCCGGTTTCGCGATCCCGGCCATTTTCTTTTTCGCGAGCCAATACCAAGGCGCGTTGGCCATTGATTGGAACTTGGCCAACATCACTCAACTTTCAGGATGGATTGAACAGCTTTCAAAGATCATCCCGTGGCTTGGCAATAAATACGTGCTTTGGCCGGCTTGGTCATCGCTCATTGGCATTGCCCTGCCCGCAATTGGGCTTTTGGGCATTATTGCGAGCTTGATCATCTCCAAAAATAACGAACGATGGGCCATGCTGGTTCTTTTGATCAGCGCCGTTTCGCTTTGGATTTCGTCCGGGCTTTTGGAAAACGCCGGTGATTTCACTTTCCTAATCCAATACGAAAAAGGAGATTACGCGGCGCGCCTTTGGCAGATCGCGACCTTGCTCCTGCTCATCGGCAGCATCCCGGCCGTGGGATATTTGCTTGAAAGAATAAAACGTTCCATTCCCCTGGCTTCAGCCGTGGCCATCATCCTGTTTGCCTCGATTGGCGCGGCTAACGCTTACAACGCTTTGCCCAGGCACGATGCCGTGCAAGCCAGCCGCGGCTGGAGCACGGGCGCGGACGACGTTGAGGCCGTGCGTTGGATCGACCGTTACGCCAAAGGCCGGCCGTACACGGTTCTGGCCGACCAAAGCGTTTCGGCCGCGGCCGTCAAAGAATACGGGTTCAAACGCTACGCGGGCGACGTTTTCTTTTATCCCATCCCCACCGGCGGCCCGCTTTACGCTTCTTACCTCAAAATGACTTACCAAGATCCATCATGGGACACTGTCCGCGACGCGGCCAAGCTCGGCCAATCGGATTTGGTTTTCGTGGTCATCAACGATTATTGGTGGAAAGCCAGCGAGCTAAACCAAAAGATAACCGACATTGCCCAGGATTCATGGTCAATCTCGAACGGCAAAGTTAATGTTTACGTGTTTGATTTGAAAAAGCCGGAACCAAAACCAATCGCGACCAATTAGGATGCTTATCAACAGGCTATCTATTCTTGACAATTCCCTCAGGCATGGTAGCCTGAATATAGAAAAAGACTTTCGGCCCGTAGTTTATAAACTACAATTAGCGGAGAGTCTTTTTCTGTTAATTGACGGGAAAAATTGACATCAACCATTTTTGGCCGCTTTGTTTATCTTCTTTAATTTGCACGAAAAATAACTCGTCCTTTGCGGTAGCGCCCGCAAATCTATGCAAAATTTCCCCTGTCTTATTTGGATTCTCTTTTGATACAGGCTCAATCTTCGATTTGCTGATTAATTCGATTCCACAGCTAAAATACTTCAATCTCCTTGTCTGGTCCCAATAGTTCTTTTGACGCAGATGACTCCAAAATAATCCGAGGAAAACCTTGGCTCTGCCAAAGTACGCCGAACGAACATAAGGTCGTCGCTTCGTTCGTTTCTTTATCTGTTGATAAAAGCCTGTCGCTTTTCTGTTTATTTCCTTATAGCTCGTGCCAGCAAAAGCCTCGATTTTAGTTCTGTAAATCTTCATGCAAAAACGTCTCTATATAGACGTTCCATGAATTGAGGTTTCTGTCAAGTGATTTACCTCACCCATTCCTGCATAGCGGACGAAAAATCAAGTTGACAGTCAGGAATGTTTATTTAATCTCAATCCCAAACCCTAAAAGCAAAGCCAAGACTTCCGGTTGGGAAAACTTGGCTTTTTTTATTTTATTTTGTAACGGGTCGATGTAATAATTGATGGCTTTCGTAAAGTCCGTTTTTTCCAAATTGGTGTTTATGAATTTGCTGGCCTGCAGATCAGAACCGACAAAACTGGACTCTGACAAATTCGCTTCGCTAAAATCATCTTCCCTAACAGTACATCCGATAAACTGAGTTTGTTTCATGGATAATAGGCCAAAGTCACATAGTTCGATGAGGCAATTCTTGTAAGACAAACTCACCAGTAAATTATTAATCGTCCTAAACTTAACGCCAACCAGTTTGCAGTTCTCGAAAAATACTCCCTGCATGCTGCAATTGTTGACTTTAACGTTAGAAAGGTCACAATCAAAAAATTTGCAATCAACGAAAAACGTGCCAGTAAAATCAGACGCGCTAAAATTGCATCGCTTAAACGTGCAATTCAAAAATTCTTTTTTAGTCAAATCCCCTTGCGGTAAAGCAAGATTTTGAAAGACTTGGTCGGAGTAAGAACTCAAAGTGAGATCCATTTTGATTAATGCGCTGTTTTATCATCTCTGCCATTCTTGCATGGCGGGTGAAAAATCGAGTTGGTAGTCAGGGATGCCCAAAGAGACTCCGTATTTGACGACATCGTCGTACTGTTCACTTTTTGAACGGTCAACTTTAAAAACTTTGTTGCGAAAAATGATGTAATGAAAATCGCGATTCTTAAAATCCGCGTACCAGTTGTGCGCCGTTTCCAAAGCCTCGCTGATTTCTTTAGCAGTTTCATCCGCTTGCTCTTCCGGAATTTCCACCGTATGCATGGTCCACTGTTTAATCCATGGCGTCTTGTGTTCCTCGGTTACGGCCTCGACTTCAGTGCTAAGAATTCTTAATTTTGTAAGAATGTCTTTTTTCTCAAGACTTTCTTCGATAATGATGCCGGTGAACATAATATTTTTAAATTTTGGATAATTGGATAGCTTGATAGTTATGGTTACTATCTTTTGTTTTAGATATATTTTTCAAATAATATTTGGTATACCGTTTTACTCTTTTCTTCAGTTTATAAAAATCACCGTAGGAACCGCTGGGATGAGGTAATCCGACAACAAAATGGTCGGGGAAGCTCAATGCACAAAAATCAAAAGCGACATTTCCTAAGGCAAAAATAGTTGAGCACTCAAACATCTCAACCTCTTTCCTTAAGTATCTATCAATACAGACCCTTAAAGTTTGGACCGGCAGTTTCCCATTTTTTCCTAAGCATTCACATTTTGCCAAATCCGTCCATAAAATATCTCCTCTAAAGCCTAATAAAGTAATCAAGTCTCGTGTTCTTTTAAAATATGGCCGGTCCTTCAGACCACTCTCAAAAAAGTACCTCGAAAAAGTATTAAATTTAATTCCATTCTTTAAAAGGTATCGCCTCTCTTGTTTGTTACATTTACCAGGATTCAACCCGACCACAATGCAATTATTCTTTCCCTCTCTTTCTTCAAGAACCAAACATCTTGGAATAACTCCTTTCTTCGGATCATTTTTAATACCCTCACAGTTTAGATTACATTTGATCAAGTTTATTTGTAGGTCTTTTAGCATAGGTACAAATTTTTCATTTCTTCTAACCTATACGGGAATGACAGACATTGTTAATTCTACAAGTTTGTCCATCACCTCATCCACATTATGCATCGCGATGATTTGTTCGCGGATTTGGGGGTTGATAAGTTGGTTGATGGCGGATTCGATGGCTTGGGCTAAAGCTTTTGAGTCGTCGGGCGGGACGATGGTGCCATAACCCTGCAACATTTCGCGCACGCCGCCCACGTCGGAGGCCACGACGTTAATGCCCGCGGCTACGGCTTCGAGCAAGACGGTGGGTTGGTTTTCCATGATGATAGACGGCATGACGAGCAGGTTAGCCGAGGACATTACAATCATGGCTTCCTCATGCGGCAATTGGCCGTGGACGACGATGCTCGGGTCTTCCAGCTTTTTGATTTTAGCCATCATCGGGCCGTCGCTAATCAACTCGAGTTTGCCTAAACGCGGTTCAATGGATTGCCAAGCATCCAAAAGGACTTGAATGCCTTTATCTTCCGACAATCGCGCATTGCAAACAACTCTCAACTCGTCATTGATTTTGTTTTCGCAATAACCGCGTGGGATCTCCACCGGGTTTGGCAGGACTTGGGTATTAACATCCTTCAGCAAGCCATATTTTTTATGCTCATCCAAAAGCCATTGCGACGGACTAATCACGACGTCCGGCTGGCCAAAGGCTTTAGCGCGGCGCGAGGACCAAAACTTGCGCCAAGTTTTTTTCCAATCCTGCTCCTCGCAAAACATCTGTCCGCTCGGCTCAAACATCTGCACGTCGTGCAAAATATGAATCCACCGGATGCCGGCGGCTTTGAGGATGCGCGGCGTGCCCCATCCGCAACCAGTGAGATTATGCGTAATCAAAACATCCGGCTTCCAAGCGCGAATCTGGTCAACGGCTTTGAGGTTGGGCGCTAAATCTTCCAAATGGAAAAACAAGCGGGTTAACGGATTTGATTTCGAGAGTTTGGCGAAAGGCACGCTGGTCCTTGGTTTAAAAGCTTCGACCGGCGCGTGGCCTTGAGTTTCCGGAAAAGGCTCGGGCGTCCAGACTTTGACCTCGTAATCATGTCGCACGAGCCAGTCGGCCTGCACGTCCGCTATCCGGCCGGCGCCGCCGCGGGACAAAGGCGGGAACGCGTTAGTCAAAATTGCAATTCTCATAAGCTATAAAGTTCCATGAGCTTTGTCACATGGTTTTGCCAGCCAAATCGCTCCGCCTTTTCCCGCGCCGCCAAAGCCAGGCTTTGGCGCCATGCTTGATCTTCAAGCATGCGGCGCAGGCCGGCAGCCAAAGCATCGGAATCGTTGATGGGAACAATCAAGCCGGCATCTTTGGCCACGGCTCGCACTCCGGGCAAGTCGCTCGCGATCACCGGCACGCCGCAAGCCATAGCTTCCAAGAGGACAAGCCCAAAAGCTTCGGCCCGGCTCGTGCTCGGGAAAGCAAAAACATCCATGGATTGAAAAGCTTCAATTAATTTATCGCGGTCCAACCGGCCGACAAACTTCGTCCTCTCGCTAATCCCAAGTTCTTTGGCCAATAACTCGTAATCTTTCCGACGGTCCCCGTCTCCGACCAACAAACCTTGGACGTGATTCGGCAATTTAGCCAAAGCGCGCAAAAATACGTCCACGCCTTTAAAAGGATGCGCGCGGTCCATGACTCCGACCATGCCAATCACAAACGCAGGATGTTGGGCGTTCGTGGGACGAAAAGCTTCCGTATCCACGCCAAAAGGCAATTCGTGAAGCTTGGGCGTCCCAACCCAGGGAGCAAAAGAAGAATTTTGCGCGTAATCTAAAGTCGAGACAAGTAAAACGTCCGCCGAATCCAAAAGGCGTTTTTGAAAAAGTGTTCTGTGCAAATAAGCCGCCAGCCAGCGCCAGCCTTTATCCGTGGCGTCCATGTGCAAGGTGATGACTAACTTTTTAATTTTATTTTGACGGCGCCAGCGCGCGATCAAACCAGACGTGAAATAAAAAGGATAATGTAAATGAACTACGTCCGCGTCTTTGACGATTTTATCCAAACCAAACATCCGCGCCACGTTGCCGATGCGTACAGCCGGAAGACGAACGATGCTCCCCTCTCCTGTCGAGCTGAGCTCGATGGGAGAGGGGCTGGGGGTGAGGGTTTGCGGCGCAACCAAAACGGCATCCACCCCAAGTTTACGCAGACGCGAAACTTCCTGATAAGCCACGGCTCCCATTCCCCCGGCTTCGGGCGGCGCGACGCAGCAAACGTGAACGACTTTCATATTACCAGCGGACGATCAAGCGGTAGCTGACGTAAAAAGCTTTCCAAAAAGGATTGGCGATTTTTTCCGCCCATCCGGCTTTCATGTCCTGATATTCGATCTTCCAAGTCATTTTTCGCAGGATGAGCCAATCCGGAACGCGCCTAATGCGCCTGATTTGCTCGCGCCCGGCTAAAATATATCTCCACGTACTCGGCTTTAAGTACCACGCGTTTGCCTTCCATTTTTCCTTAAGCCATCCGCCTTTGACCGCGAAAGCCCAAATGGCCACGTCCGTGGCAATCAAAGCCGGCGCCAGGAAGACCAAAGTCGGCAGGGAATAATTCTTTAACACCACGGCCAATCGATTGCGTTCCATCCAATGCCATTTGGTAATCGACCTGGAAAAATCGTAGTAATGATTAACCAAACTCTTAGGCGCCAGCACGTTGCGGTGGCCAGAGAGCAGGATGCGCCAGCCAAGATCTAGATCTTCGTGATAGGAAAATAAAGTCTCGTCCAACAGGCCGACGGTTTCCAATACTTTAATGGGAAAGAGAACGCCCGCGCCCGAAGGATAAGCAATGTCGACGGTTTCGTCGGGCGCCGTAGAAATCGGATCATGGTCACCTTGGCAATAACCGAATCCCAAAAAATGCAACGCATTGCCGCGCGAATTAATCTCACCGGGGTTGTGTCCGCGTAAAAGCAGCGATTGGACAGAACCGATCCCCTCTTGGCTTTGGGCGACTTTGACAACTTCCGTCAAAAATTCCGGATCAACCGTCGTATCAGGATTCAAAAGATAAACGTATTCCGCGCCGTTCCGCATGGCCCAGTTGATCGCCAGGTTGTTTCCGCCGGAAAATCCCAAGTTAGCGTGCGGCTCGTGGATTTGTAACTCGGGCAACTCGGGTTGATATTGCTCTTTCAAACGATTGGCCGCTTCCAGCGTGCCGTCATTATCTTTGTTGATGACCACGTGCAGCCGCCAACGGTCGCGCGGATAATTGACTTTGGCCAAAGACAAAAAAAGGTTATCAAAAAACCGCGCGTGGTCGTAAGAAACTACTATGACGTCAACCACCGGCCTGAGCGCGTCTTCCATACTAATTCGACTTGTTCTTTTCCAAATCCTTCAAGGACTGATCCTGCACCAACTTAGTCAAAAGACGTTCGAGCTTTTCGTGTTTGACGAACAACTTAAAAATCAAGAAAAACTGGATAGCGACCGCCGCGTAAAGTATCAAATCAACGCCGCGACCGACTCCAAAAAAGGCTGCCAGGTATTCCGTCAGCTTTGGCAGGATCGAAACCGCGATGCCGCCCGCCCAAAGCAAAGACCAAGCCAAGGCTTCCCCGAGCGAGATGACGTCCTGCCTAAACCTCTTCCAAGTCAGCCACAAAGCGAAAATAAAGCCTAAAACTAGCAATATTTGGATTAACATAACGGCCACATCTTAGCCTTAAACCGGCCAAAAGTCCAATATAACGGTTATTTTGTAAACACGCCGATAAACAGGTTCCAAGCTATGGAAAAAGCGTCCGTAGTACGGTTCGTACCCACCTTTGTCAGGGTATCTTGCGTGTATTTGATGTGAGCCGGAATCTCAACCCAACGCAAGCCTGAACGCGTGACCAGCCTGAGGATCTCAGAGGCGTGAGCTTTGCCGTCTTGATGAAAATTGATGCGCTTGGCGGCTTCGGCCGTCATGGCCCGCAAACCGCTCTGCGGATCAGTGATTTTCTTGGAAATGCCGAGCGCTAAAATATTGAACCAGCGTCCGGCCTTAAGCAGCCAACGGCGCAAAACCGGCATGCCGGTCGCTTCGATGCCCATGAAACGCGAACCGAGCGCGATATCCGCCTGGCCATCCGCGATGGGTTTGATCAAAACCGGCAAATCATTGGGGTCGTGTTGACCATCCGCGTCGAGATGGACGATAATTTCCGCGCCTACCAACAAAGCCGCCTTGGTGCCTGTCCGAAGGGCCGCGCCCTGGTTGCGGTTGACCGGATGTTTTATGACGACTACGCGCGGATCAACCTTGGCCGCGACTTCGGAAGTGTTATCGCTTGAACCGTCATCAACCACGACCACGCCATCCAGATACGACAAACTTTCCCGCAGCACTTGGGCAATGCGGGAGCTTTCGTTATACGCCGGGATGACGCCAATAACTCGCATATCGGCATCTTAGGCAAAATTAATTCAAAAGTCTAGGCCGTGGGCGCGGCAGGCGGATTCGAATCGGGCGTTTTCAATCCGGGATTAAAAGTCGTCATCAAAAGATTCTTATGCGCCATGGTGTAATCGATAATTTGTTTCAACCCTTCATCCATCCGGACGAGCGGCATCCAACCGAGTTTTTCCTTGGCTTTGGTCAAATCAGGCAAGCCAAGCGGAGTCATGAACAACAAGGCGGGCTGGAAGACCACGCGGCTGCTCGAGCCGGTCATCTCCAAAATGCTTTGAACGATATTCAGAATCGGCAAATCGACTTCGCTGCCCAGATTGACCGGGCCCAAGTTGCCGTCCGTGGCCATGAGCTTGATAAGTCCGTCCACCACGTCCGTCACGTAGCACAATGAAGTGCTGAAAGTCTCATCGCCGAAAATTTCGATGTCTTTGTTATCGAGCGCGTTTAAAATGAAATCCGGGATCATCTCGCCCGCGAACAACCTTTCGCGCGGGCCGTAGGTGCGGAAAATGCGCGTGATTTTAACGTCCAGTCCGTGGACCTCGCGGTAAGTCTGGCAGGAAGTTTCGGCAAAACGCTTGCCTTCGTCGTAACAGGCGCGCGGCGAAAGCATGTCCACGCAACCAATCTCGTTCTCCTTGACGGGATGGTTATCCTCCGGCCGCGGGCCGTAGACGGTCGAGGTAGAGGTGAAGAGGAACTTAGCTTTGTATTTCAAAGCCAAGTCCAGCATGTTCTTGGTTCCCAAGCTGTTCGTCAGCAAAGTCTGCATCCTGGTCTGCTCGAAAAGTTTGGCGTTCATGGGGCAAGCCAGATGGTAAATCTCCTGGATTCCCTGGAATTTTATCTTGAAGCGTTCAAGCTCCGGAAAAATCTCCGGGTCGAATGGAACGTTGATATCCTGCCGGATGAACTCGAAATCCGGGTTCTTGAGCAGGAAATCGATGTTGCCAAGCGCGGACGATACCAAGTTGTCCACGCAAATCACCCTCGCGCCGTCGGCCAAAAGCTTTTCGCACAAATGCGATCCGATGAAGCCGGCTCCGCCCGAGACTAGGATGTTTTTCTTGTCGTAAATGGGAGGCATAATCAGAAAGTTATTTGGTTCTTGTGCGAATCGGCGTAATCAACCATTTCCTTCAAGCCGTCGTCCAGGCGGATAAGCGGCACCCAACCGAGCAACTCCTTGGCGCGCGTGATATCCGGTAAACCCGGGTCGATGTAACCTTGCGGTTGCGAAGAGAAACGAACCCGGGAAGCGGATCCTGTGATGTTTAAAATCTTTTGCGCCACGCTCACCAACCTCATTTCTTGGTCTGATCCCAAATTAACGAGCGTCAAATCAATCGGCGAGGACATGAGCCTGATTAAACCGTCCACCGTGTCTTTGACGTTGCAGAGCGAAGTACGCGTTTCCTCGTCGCCCGAAATGATTATGTCTTTGCCGTCGAGCGCGTTCAATACCATGTCGGGAATCAAGTTGCCATCAAAAATCTTCATGCGCGGGCCGTAAGTGCGGAAGATACGCGCGATTTTTATGTCTAAACCGTACACGTCGGCGTAAGTCTGCAGGATGGCTTCCGAAAAACGCTTACCTTCGTCGTAAGCCCCGCGGGTGGTCAAATGGTTCAAATGGCATTCATCCGTTTCCTTGACGGCGTGGCCGCTCGGACGGTTGCCGTACAAAACGCTGGACGAGGCGTACAGGACCTTAGCTTGGTTGGCCACGGCGATATCCAGCACGTGTTTGACTCCCACCGAATTAGTGAGCACCGTGGCGATCTTGAAATCGTCGAAATGTTTTTTGGAAATCGGGCAAGCTAAATGGTAAATCTCCTGGATCCCGTTCACGTCAATCCTGAAACGCTCCAGTTCCTTTTGGCGCGAAAGTTCGATCGGCTGCGTGATGTCGTGGTTGATGAATTCAAAATGCGGCTCGCGCAAAAGATGGTCGATGTTCGAAACCGAACTGGTTATGAAATTGTCCACGCAAATCACGTTGTGATCCTTAATCAGCCGGCTGCAAAGGTGCGAACCCATGAAACCCGCCCCGCCCGTGACGATGACGTTTTTGCGCTCAAAGGATCCTCCCATACCGCGACATTATACCACATTGCGGAAGGTGTACTGGCGGTGCGCCACGAAAGTATAAAGAGGTACCAGCAGGTTAACGCCCACTACCACGTAAAGATCGTAAAAATGCAGCCAATCATGCCCAATCCAGAACAATATTGAACTAATAACGCTGGCCACGACGGCCACGACGGCATAGCGCTTGACCGAGCCTTTGGCGGCCGCGTGTCTGTTAAAAGTCCACGCCCGATTGAGCGAATAGTTGTAAACTAAAGAGTATACGACCGCCAAAAAATAAGTCATGGTCCTGGGCAGGTAACTGACCAGCCAACGCGAAAAAACGTAATACAAAAACGTCTGCAACAAGAAGGTCGTTGAACCAACGATAACGAACTTCGTAAGTTTTGGAATTTCTTTGCGGATTCTATCTAGGCCAGAAGTCATAAAACTTAAATCCTGGATTCTTGACGTCGTCTAAACCAAGAGGCGCTTGCAACCAACGCGAAACTTTAACATCTTCATGCGTCACGTCCATAAAACCATTCCTTTCCACCAGGTATGTCGGCTTGCCGCTTTGGATCAGGCTGACGGCTTCCCGGCCATCCGGCGTCCGGCCCCGGGCCATCTTAAGATTGTAAGGCTTGGTGGTCGTAACGGCCGAAGCCTCGCCCACGCCGGTGTCACGAAGGACGACCAGCTCTGAATTCGGCGACGAGCGGGTCAGCATGAACATGGCTTGTTCGGGCCGCTGGATGCCAACGGCTAACGTGCCCATGGGTTTGAGATCAGACGTGGCGTAAAAAGGCTTACCCAGACCATCGGTCGGATCCATCCGCCAGGCCCGGTCGCCATCGGCTTCGGTCAAAAGTCCTTGGTCAAGATTGGCCGCCCGTAAATCCTGCGTGGCTAAAAGCAAACCGCCCTTAATTTTGTCGTCCGCGTTTTGGCTGGCTTGCCCGGCTGCCAAAAGCACGCCGTCCCAACGGTATACCCGCCACTCCCCTTTTTCATCGCCTTGGGCCGTGACCAAAACATCCGGTTTTCTGTCCGCGTCCCAACGGATGAAGGCGGCTCTAAGTCCGCGTTTGTCACCTGGATTGCCGGCCGGGAACGAATAGATCAATTTGCCTGCCTCGTCCTCGATTTTAATAACCGGCGGTTGGCCTGGGTTGGCCGCCAGCAATTGCCATGGGCCGTATTTCGAAGCATCAACCGGAGCCAAAGCCGCGCCCGCGTCCAAAACTCCTTTGCCCATGCCTGTTGAGGCAACTCCTTTTTTGAATGGCTGGACAGTCGCCAGGATACGCGAGGCCAATTGCTCGCCCGTCCAATCCGGATGCTCCGCTTTTAGCAAAGCCGCCACGCCCGAGACAAAAGGCACGGCCAACGAGGTCCCGCTCCAAGTGCCATAACCCGAAACATTTTCCCTTCCGCCTTGTTCGTCAAAAGTCGGCCGGCCCGACGTAATATCCGCTCCGGGCGCGGCGATATTCACGCACTGGTCGCCAAAATTAGTTGAATCATGCTTGGAACCGTTGCTTTCGATGGCTGATACCACTAAAACGCTCTGCCCAGCCGCTCCGGGGTAACACGAGGGATAAGCCGGTTCATTGTCCAGGTTCGCGCTTTCGTTGCCAGCGGCCATGACGACTAAAATGCCCCTGGCCGTGGCGTCTTGAATGGCTGTTTTAACTTCCGGATCTTGGGCGCTACCTTCCAAACTCATGCTGATGATGTCCGCCCGGTTGGCGATGGCGTACCGGATAGCCTGCACCAGATCACTCGTCTCGCCCGATCCCGTGGCTCCCAAAATGACGAGCGGCATGATCTTAGCCTTCCAAGCCATACCTGCCACTCCGATGTTGTCGTTGCCGCGACCGACGATCATAGTCGCCACCGAAGTCCCGTGTTCAAACGAGCCGTTCATGTACAAAATGCTTTTGACGGGCTTCGGATCACTCGTGCTATTTACGAAATTCCAACCGTGCAAATCGTCCACGTAACCGTTTTCATCGTCATCTTTGCCGTTCAAAATCTCATCAGGATTAGTCCAAAGCGCGTCCTTCAAATCAGGATGGGAAAAATCTATTCCGCCGTCGATTTGGGCCACGACCACTTCGCGGGTCGAAGTCGGCTGTTTTGATCCAAGGCCGTACATCGTTGCCCAGGCTTCAGGCGCGCGGACGTAGTCCATTCCCCATTGGTGGTTGTAAAAAGTGTCATTCGGCAGGAGCGAAAGCGGCTCAGCGGCCAAAGCCGCGGAAGCGTTGGATAAAGCCAAAAAAGCCAGCAGAGGCCCGACTAAAAAAGATTTTTTAAACATAGGAGGATTGTAGCCCAAACTCCCCGAAACGTCGACCTGTTAAATGCCTATCCTGCGCAGCACAATGCGAATGGTTTTTAGCAAAATAGCCAGATCAAGCATGAGCGAACGGTGCTTGATGTAATAAAGGTCGTATTGCAATTTTTTAAGGTTATCTTCAAAGGATGAGGCGTAACGGAAGTTAACCTGAGCCCAGCCAGAAATTCCGGGACGTGTCAGATGGCGCAACGCATAATATGGCATCTTAGCCGTCAGTTGTTCGACGAATTCCGGTCGTTCAGGACGCGGGCCCAGCACGGACATATCGCCGCGCAAGATATTCCAAATCTGTGGCAGTTCGTCCAAACTCGTGGCGCGGAGGAATTTTCCGATCTTTGTGACGCGCGGATCGTTCTTCTGGTCGGAAGCCAGAACCGGCCGTCCGTCCGCCTCGGCGTCCTGACGCATGGAGCGGAATTTATAAAGCGTGAAAATTTTTCCTTTCAACCCGACGCGCTGCTGCCGGATGAGGATCGGACCCGGAGAACTAATCCTGACGAGCAAGGCCAAGATCGGGAAAAGGACCAGGGTCACCAATCCGACCGGGACGGCGATCACTAAATCCACGAAGCGTTTAATGCCTTCGTAAGCAATTTTCTCCCCTTCCCTGATGTGCGAAAGGAACCAGCTTTGCGAAATGTGTTCGAGCGGAATGCAACCCGTGGCGATCTCCTCGAAAGTCGTGCGATCGACCAAATTGACCGCGGAAAAAATCGTGTCGTAAAGCGCGTCCAACAATCCCGGCACTTCTTCCGGCCGGTGGCCGATGACGATCGTGTCGACTAAATTCTTTTTGACGAGTTCTTTAATGTCGGTGGGCGAGGCGTACCAAACCACCTTATTGTCGTCAAAACGGGTGCCGGGCGCGGTCTGGATGACGGCTTTAAGTTCAAAGCCGGGCGCGCCTTGGCGAATCAGGTCGTCGATGTGGATCGCGTCTTCCGGCGTGCCTACGAAAAGAACCCGCGTCTTAAAAATCGATTTGGCGATCAGGAAATTGAAACCCATGCGCCAGGCGTAATCCAAAACTAAAACCAAAGCGAAGAACAAGAGCAAGTTTGTGCGCGGCGTGATTCCGAAGATGGGCAGCAAATAAAAGAATCCGAGCGAAACGAGCAGGTTGGCCACCGCCCCTTCGAAGAACGTGCGCAAGAACTTCATCGTGTCGCGCGAAAGCTTGAGGTCGTACAAACCAGCCACATAAAAACCGACCAGCCAAATCAGGGACAGGATGAAAAACGGGAAAGCGTGTTGGTTGTAATTTTCGGGCGTGATCTGGCCGTAGCGGATAAGCAACATGAGAGGCACGGCCAATTGGAAAACGACAAAATCACCCAGCAAAAGAAGGGATTGCTTAAACCTGATCCGGAAATTAAACATATTTGTTCGAGCGCTTGATGCGCAGCATGGCTTTAACGGCCTGCCAGCCGTCTTTGACCATGTTTACCTGGCTTTTTCGCCCAGCATAGCGGAATTCTATCCAAGGGACGGGAACTTCCGTTACGATGAGGCCATCTTGCACCGCTTTAGCCAAAAATTCAATATCCAGGAACCAGCCTTCTTCGCGGCATTTTGACAGCAAATTCTTAGCCTTCGAATTCATGATTTTTAACCCGCACTGGGCGTCTTTGACTTTGACGCCCAGGATGAGATGAGCCATCAAATTGAAGAACTGCGAAGAAAGCGTCCTCAGGAATCCGCGGTTGGTGGTCTTGATGTTAATTAAGCGGGAACCGATCACCAAGTCGGATCCACCCCGGATCAAACGGTTGGCCATGGGAACAATCATCTCCGGATCGGCGGAAAGGTCCGCGTCGATGAAACCAAAGAGATCGGCCTGGGAATATTGCGCCGCGAATTTAATGGCCGCGCCTTTGCCGGGCTCAGGACGCTCAATAAATACTATCCGGCTGGCATGATCCGGACTCATTTGCCGGTATTCTTCAATCCGTTGGACGGTATCGTCCGTTGTTCCATTGACGGCCACGATAATCCGCCAATCGCAACTAATATCATTCAGGGCCTTAACCAGCCGCCGCAAGACGTCTTGGATGATGGCGCCCTCGTTGCGGGCCGGCAGGCAGAGGTCGAAAAGCATGTTCTTACCCGATAGGTTAGCATTTTACTAGATAAAAAAGATAGTGTAACCTCCGAACCATATGAAGGTATCCATTGTCATTCCGGTTTACAACGAAAAACAGACTTTGCTGAACGTCTTAAAAATCGTCCAAGAGGCTCCCTTGCTCCCTGGCTTGGAAAAAGAGATCGTACTGGTGGACGACTGTTCCAAAGACGGGACCACCGAGATTTTGAAGGGTTTGGAAGGACAAGGTTATGCCATCGCTTACCACGAAGTGAATAAAGGCAAAGGCGCGGCTTTAAGGACTGGGTTTGAAAAAGCTTCCGGCGACGTGATCCTGATTCAAGACGCCGACATGGAATACGACCCCGGAGAATATCCCAAGCTGCTCTTGCCGATCGCCGAAGGCAAAGCCGACGTGGTTTACGGCAGCCGGTATTTAGGCGGCGATCCCCACCGCGTGCTGGCTTTCTGGCATACCATGGGAAATAAATTTTTAACCCGGCTGTCGAACATTTTTTCCGACTTGTACGTAACGGACATGGAAACTTGCTACAAAGTTTTTAAAAAAGACATTTTGAAAGGCATGACTCTGGTGGACAATCGTTTTGGCTTCGAGCCCGAATTCACGGCCAAGTTGGCCAAGCTTGTACGTGAAAACAAAATCACCGTTTACGAAACAGGCATTACTTATCGCGGGCGTTCTTATGCGGAAGGCAAAAAAATCGGCGCCAAAGACGGTTTCCGCGCCCTTTGGTGCATTTGGAAATACAACCAATCATCTCAGGCCACGAACATGAAGGTTACGGCCGTCATCCTTGGAGTCCTGGCCGTCTTGATCGTAATCGCTTTCTTCAAAGCCTTGCTATGACCCTGTCAAATTCAAAGAAATGGCTTGGCGCGGTTTTGCTTTTCGCCGCCCTGGTCGCCGTTTTCGATTTTTCGGTTTTAGGCGTTTACCAAAAACAATACGGGGATACGCGCAGCTACGTTGACATGATCCGGTTTTATTCCGGAAAAGGCGCCCCTCAAGATCCGGCCGCGCTGTTAAGCATGCAAGCCCGCCTCCTCAAACCGGTTTACGGTTACGCGGGCGCCGCCATCTCCCCCTGGTTATCTCCCGAAAATTCGATCTTGATCCTTAATTTAATTTTTTATTTTGGAATTGTCGCCCTGCTTTTCTTACTTTTTCGCGAACTATCTTTTACTGACGGTTACGCTGCCCTCGGCACGCTTTGGTTCATTACCGCTTATCCGGTGCTTAAATACTGTTTCGCCCTTTTGACCGATTTGGGCGGTTACTTTTTCGCGGTCCTAACCATCCTGATGTTCATCCGGGCCGTCAAAAAACAAAGACTCTGGATTTTCCTTTTGGCGGGTTTGCTATCCGGCCTGGGATTCGCGACCAAAGAAACGGGCGGCATGGGCATGCTTTTCGGAGCGCTTTACCTATTGGCCAATTATAAGCAGATAGGTTTGAAAAAAACCCTGATCTATTTTTTAGTCTCGTTTGTCCCATTTGCCGCTATCGGCATATTGGCCCAATATCAAGCTAGCATCATTTCTGGCTATAGTTTCCTAAACTGGCTCGGTTCCAATGAGCAGACTTACAAGCGCAATCTGATCAGCTTCTTGGGCACGATGCTCAGCGCGTTCAATTTACTGTGGGTATTTTTCGTTTACGGGCTGTTTCATTGGAAACGCTGGCAGAACCGGAAGGCTTTCTTGTGTCTCATCCCTCCCGGGCTGACGGTACTGGCTTGGCCCGTCTTCATCAGCCGAATTTTATTTTTCCAGTTCATATTCATTTTTCCGATTGCCTTGTCGGGTTTCCAATCGGCTATCGAAAAATTAGGAATTAAAAATCGGGTAACTAAACTAGCCTTGGGAGCAGTCCCTTGCGCGATCAACCTTATTTTGTTTTATTTAGCCGGCTCCGGTTCCTTGTTCAAAACGTTAGGTCTTTAGTCGCGCCTCCCGTGCCGGTCACTTTGTAAGTAAGCCTGAGGTCTTTCGAGAACCACATCCGGAGCGTCCTTTCTTCAAAAAAATTGGATGCCAATTCGAATCCCACCGGAGTGAGGAAATAATCGTATTTAACGCCCGGTCCGCCGCTGCTCTTTTCTCTGCAAACGTAATCCACCGAAAGCGGTTTGGGCTGGCCAGGAGGATCGATCGTCGTCAAATATTTGAAGAGGTCCGCCGGATTGGCGCCAATGCATACTTGGACAAATTTAACGTACGATTCTTTTGTGTGCGACGCGCCGAGAATATGACCGAAAAACAAAATTCGACTCTTATCCTCGACTGATCTGATGTAACTAATGGCTATTTTTTCTTCGGGCCCGAAACTGGCCAACCACGACCAGCGGAAATCCATGGCTGATTGGAAAGCGATTTCCGCGGCCAGCAGTCCGGCGACGACTAATCCCAGACGCTTCATCTCCGAGCGTTGGAGGATGCAAACGCACAAAATGATGATGACGGCCGTCACGGGCATGATGTATCTGGGTTCCGCGTGAAACAAGAAAGGAAACAAGATCAAATGGGCCAAAGCCGGCAAAGCCATCATCCAGAACCAGCCTTCCTTATAAAGTCTTGTCTTGAAGGCGAGGAATAAACCTGCCAAAAACGAAACCGCCAAAAAAGGTTGGTTAAAAACAATCACCCCCAGGTAATAACCCAAGACGGGTAAGGGATTAATGGCCAAGTGGGTCGTTGGAACCTCCGAAAATGCCCATAACCTAAAGTACGGGGTGGGATTCCAAAAAATTATAAGCGCCAGACCCACCCCGTAAAGAATCAGGTAAATCAAAAATTTCTTAAGCTCCCTCCAATTCGAGTTCCGCGCCCAATTGTAAAGCAAAGGCAACCACATGATTTGGTAAATCAAGGCCGAATGCATGCTGATTCCGAAGCCCATCAATGAAACGGCCAAGAAACCGAACCAATGAATTTTTTTTGAACTTTTTTTGATTTTCACCAAAAAAAGGAATTGCGCCACCAAAAAAACCGTAAGAAATATCCAATGCCTAAGCCAACCGGAATACAAAAAATAATAAAAATTCGTGGCCAAAAGCAATACCCCCAAAATCGGCCCCGTCTTTTTATTGCGCGGATTAAGCGATTCATCGGACAATAAATACCATAAGGCGATTAAACCAATGAACCCACACAGGACGGAAATCCATCTTGCCTTAAATAAAGCCCTTCCCCAATCCAAGGTATAAGATAATTTGTAGTCTTCCGCGGTTTTAACCAGACCCAACCGCATTCTATCCAAGTAATCCAAAGCCACGGCCGGCGCGACCAACGCGGAAAAAACCGGCCCGTAATAATCCGAATCGCGACCCTGCATGGCAAAAAGGCTTTTGGCCTGCGCCATGTGCAAGGCACCGCTCAAAGGCGCCTGCTCATCACCCACGTAAGCCCTGGTCAGCGGGACGTTATCCGTCCCGTAAGCGACTATCCAGTAATGCAGGCCGGCCCAAAGAGCGAATGCCCCCAATAGAATCGCGGAAATAGCCAGCCAGCCCATTGGTTTTCTAAAAAAATTCAGCATAAAATTAATTTATTTTTTGTGCGATCACGCAAGCCGATACCCCGAAAGGAAAATATAAACCCAACTTAATCAAATGAATTTCCAATTTGAACAGGGCCTTGGCTAAAAAGTTGAGGAATTCGGAATTTATTTGATTTTCGCTTTCCAGATTTTTCGGTTTCCAGTATCGGGAAAGTTTGCGCCAGGCCCAGATGACGGGAAATAAAGCAACGTTGAAATACGTCTTCTTTAGGATCTTAAATCCCCTTTCCTCCAGCAAACGCGTCAACTGCCCCAGGCGGTATCTCCTGAAATGTTTTGAGACCACGTCCTGAAATCCCCACAGTGACATGAAGGCTGGAACCGTTACCACGACGTAACCGCCCGGTCTTACCAGCCCGCCCAAAACATCCGCTCCCTTTTCGTCATCCTCCAAATGTTCCAAAACATCCATGGCAATAACCACATCGGCTTGGCTTAAAGCATGATCCGAGCGCGCTTGCTCAAGACCGGCATTAATTATATCGCGGTATTCCCGATGCCCTTTCGCCAAACCGCAAGCCTCGGCATTCGGTTCTATTCCAATTAATTCATCAATGTATTTTTTAACGCACCTCGCGTTCCCCACGGTACCGCAACCAATGTCGTAAGCTAATTTAAACGGACGCCCTTTTTCTAAACCCGAAAGATATTCAAAACTGTCGGATAACAACTTCCTGCGTCCGGCATACCACCAGTGCTTTTCCTGGACTTCATTTTCAATACGGTACTCCGATTCGTTCATAGGATCAGAGCGGTTTGACTCCGAACCCGCGCCAACTGTTCCCGTATCTCTGGGTAATGACCGCGTCCCCCAGCTTGCCCGCGGCAAACCAATCCGTGATCTCCTCTTTTTTTACGTAAAAAGCGATCTCGGGCAGTAGATGGTCGTAAACAATTAGGTAATTTTCCTTAAACGGGAAATCCGCGATTGAACAAAGGTAAGCCGAATAAGGCAATATTTTTTTCAACCATTTAAGCCGATCAAAATGCTCCGCCGGCCAGTAAAAAATTTTGAGCCCCGCCTGCATGATCGCGGCCAGGATGAACGACAAAGCTTTGGTTATGGGCAAAGGCAGCATCGAAGTGACCCGTCTGATCGGATTCAGGATATAGATGATCCAACCGTTGCCTTCCCGGCCGTAAACCCAGGCCGAAACAGATCCGCCCGACCTAACCTTATCCACCATGCATTGGAAGGATTTAGCCGGGTTGGGCGTGTGGTGCAACACTCCGATGGAATAGGCGTAATCAAATTCCGGTTTAAGAGGCAAGCTGTAAACGTCCGCCTGGATGATATGGACGTTCGGCAATCTGCCGACATTCTCGAAAGCCGCGTCCACGGCCTGGGAGAGATCGACGCCAATCACTTCCCGGGCGCCGAACTTATTGGAGCACCAAACATGCCTGCCCTTACCGCAACCCACGTCTAAAACCAATTTGCCGACGAAATGCTCGCGACCGACCGGTTCGATCCAACTCAAAAATTGATCCTCGTATTTGTCCGACAATTCGGAAAACTGTTTCCATTCAACGCCAAAACGTTCGGCCGTGGTTACGTTTTTAACGTCGCTGGTGCCGGGTAAAAGCCGCGGTACTCCCCTGATGATCGGGTAATGCCGGCAGGCGCAAGCCAAATCGCCTTCCATGATCTCTTCACCTTCTTCAGATTTCACTTCAAGCCCAAATGGTTGATGGCAAAGCGGACATTCGAGATGGGACAATAAGGAACGTTTCATAAATTAATTTTTTCCTTGATATGGAAAGGCGTCGATCCCTGCGATTCGTAATACGTCCTCATCAAAACTTCGGCCACTAAACCAAAGAGTATGAATTGCACGCCCACAATCAAGAACATAGCGCCGATCGTAGGCAAGGGCGTTTGCACGAAATCTTTAAGGCCCGCGATTTTATAGACGATGGCGATCAACTCAGATAAGACGCCCAGGAATAAAGAAATGAAACCCGCCGCGCCGAAGAAGTGCATGGGCTTGTTAAAGTATTTAGTCAAAAATTTAACGACAATCAAATCAAGCACTACTTTGAAAACGCGGGAAATGCCGTACTTGGAAATTCCATGGACGCGCGGGCGGTGGTTTACGACGATTTCGGTGACCTTGGCGCCGGACCAGGCCGCGTATGCCGGGATGAAACGGTGCATTTCGCCGTAAAGTTCCACGCCTTGGATAATCTCGCGCAGGTAGGCTTTCATGCTGCAACCGTAATCGTGGAGATGCACGCCCGTCATCCAGGATATGATGGAGTTGGCCGTCCAGGAAGGAATCTTGCGCAAGACCAAAGTGTCTTTGCGGTTTTTGCGCCAGCCCGAAATGCACGAATATCCTTCGTTGATTTTTTCCAAAAACCTCGGGATGTCGGCCGGATCATTCTGCAAATCGGCGTCCATAGGTATGATCACGTCACCCGTGGCCGATTTAATGCCACATGACATGGCCGCCGTCTGGCCGGTGTTGCGGTTGAAGACCACTATCTTGACCCGGGGATCGGATGCCAATTTTCGAAGGGCCTCGACGCTCCCGTCTTTTGATCCGTCGTCGACGTATATGAATTCAAAAGAAAGGCTCGGCAGCCCGTCGGCCGAAGCCACTAACTGATCATTCAGGATAGGCAGGTTTTCGACTTCATTAAAAACGGGAATAACGACTGAAACTGATTTGATTTCGGGCATATTTTGCTTATTTGACCCAGGCATCATACCACAATTGAAACATGAATATGGCCCACATTTCCTTGCGTCTGTCAATCCTTCCGGCCTCGTGCTCTTTGGCCATTTTTCGAACCGACGCGTGGTCAAAAAGACCCTGAGTCCTCAACTTTTCGTCGGAGGTCAAATCGGCGAATTTGGATGCCAAAGGTCCTTTCAGCCAACTTCCGACCGGCACGGCAAATCCGTGTTTCGGTTTGTTCAACACTGAGTCGGGCACTTTGCCCCTGAGAAGCTCCTTAAAGATCCTCTTGCCTTGCCACGCACCGAGTTTGTACGCGGATGGAACGTTAAGTAGATATTCCACCACCCTGATGTCCAAAAGCGGAGCGCGGGCTTCCAGCGCGAACCACATGGTTGCCCGATCGACTTTAACCAAGACTTCGTCCATTAAAAACGTCCGGAGGTAAGCCCATGACCACTTTTGCCAAAAGTTATCTGTTTTTAATTCTTCGGCCCTTGACCTCAGCGCTTCTTCGGCCGCGTCGATCTTAACCTGCTCGGCAATCTCAGGCAGCAACAACCCGCCTAGAGAATCGTGATCCATTGCGCCGCGCCAAAGGACGTCGCGTGACCACGGATCAGGCGCGCCCAATCCCCTTGCCAAGCGTTGCGCTTTAAATCCAAAACTAAAATAACCGTCGCCGGCCGGAACGAAATTCAAAACTGATTTGAAAATATTTTGAAGACCCTTGTGGCCAAAGCCATTTAAGACCTGATGAGGTTTAATGTGTTGGTAACCTAAAAGCAATTCATCTCCCCCATCGCCCGAAAGCGCGACCGTGACTTGCTCGCGCGTAAATTTCGAAAGGAGCATTTGGGGCAGGATTGAGGCGTCGGCCAGAGGTTCATCCAATAAATTCACGGCCTCCGCGATCATGCCAAGGGCCGCTTCCGGTTTTAAAACATCAACATAGTGCTCAAGACCGAGCGCTTGGGCGACTAATCTAGCCGATCCGCTTTCGTCATGGCTCGGATCATCGAAACCGATGGTGAAAGCTTTCATGCGGCCGCCTTGCCGCGCCGCGCTTTCGGCTACGACGGCCGAATCCAAACCACCGGAAAGGAAAAGGCCGAGCGGCACGTCGGAAACGAGACGGTCGGCGACCGATTGATCGATTAACTTTCGAAGTCCGTTCAAAGTGTCTTCTGGCGTCGATTGATCGACCTTGATCTCCGGTTCCCAAAATTTCCAAACCTTCTCAATCCGGCCATTGGACCAAGCCATGGCCGTGGCCGGCTCTAATTTTTGAACGTTTTTAAATATGCTTCTGGGCGTCGGCACGGCGTCCGTGCGGAAGTACATGCCCATTGAAACCAAATCGATTTCACGTTCGACCGCGCCGGCGGCGATCAAAGCCTTTAGCTCCGAAGCGAACCAAAGAGTCTGATTCTTAACAGTCCAGTAAAGCGGCTTCTTGCCCATCCGGTCACGCGCCAAAAACAGCCTTTGGCGAGGCACGTCCCACAACGCGACGGCAAACATGCCATGGAGTTTCTCAATGAATCCGTCTCCCCATTCTTCGTAGGCATGGACAATCACCTCCGTGTCCGACCTGGTTTTGAATTGATGGCCTTTGGTTCTAAGCTCATCCATGACCGACTGGTATCCGTAAATTTCGCCATTCAACATTACCCAAACCGTCCCGTTTTCGTTCGAAAGCGGCTGATGCCCGCCTGCCACGTCGATTATGCTTAGGCGGCGGAAGCCAAATCCGACGCCCTCGGCCAAATAAAAACCTTGGTCATCAGGGCCGCGGCGCTCTATGGCGTTGGCCATGCGGCGCAATTGATCCTCTGAACCTAACCCCGTGAATCCGGCAATGCCGCACATATAAATCTAGGAGAAGAATACTGAAAATCGACGGGCTTGTCTAATCCCTAAATTTCGTCTAATCTCCCGGTATGGAAAAGGGCTAAAAAATGTCGGATTCTATGCTTAACAAACTGCTTAAATTGTTTTTTAAGACAAACCGGACGATTTACCGGCAGGCGGCCAGGCTGAATAGGAAATACCGTCTTTCGCGATATCAAAAAGGCGATCAAAAAATACTGGAGATATCCGGAGGCCGGATGCCGCTATCCGACGACTATTTGAACGTCGATATTTTGGACGCGCCCGAAGTCGACGTGGTGACCGATATCAACGGTCCTCTTCCCTTTGAATCTGAAAGCGCGGACGTGATAATTTCCGTCGCCACCCTGGAACACTTCAACCTAAATGACATGCGCTCAATCCTGAAGGAATTCCATCGGATACTTAAAATCGGAGGCCGATTGGAAATTGGCGTCCCTTCTTTGCACAAAATCATGGAGAGATACCGACAAGACGGTTGCACGGACGAAGTGCTCCGATATATGCACGGCGCCCAAAAGGACCAATACGACATCCATCTTTGCATACTCGATGCCGCAAGGTTCATGAGCGAGCTTTCAGCCCTTTCATTTAAGGAAGTGAAAGAGGAAGATTACGATTTCGAAAGGCATGATAAGCGGTACATGATGAAAATCATTGCCGTAAAATAAGAAATAATTATATGCCGAAAATTGCTATCATGGGTACGGGGATGGTGGGTGGGGCGCTCGACCGTTATTTCAAATCCCAGAATATCAAAGCCGCGCTTTATGATCCTCCCAAGGGTTTAGCCGATAAAACCTCGCTCCAAGCGGCCGACGTGGTATTCGTGGCCGTACCGACCCCATATTACCTGGACGGCCATGGCTTTGACGATTCGTATTTGCGTCAGGCGATCGAAACTTTGGATGGAATCGGCAAGGTTGTGGTAATCAAATCCACGGTCCTGCCAGACACGACCGACGCTTTGCAAAAAGATTTCCCCTCGCACCGTCTCCTTTTTTGCCCGGAATTTCTGACTGAGGTCACGGCCGATTACGACATGCAGCATCCCAACCGGCAGATAGTCGGTTACACGCTCGCCAGCCGCGCCGACGCCGAAATGGTCATGGGGCTCATGCCTCGCGCGCCGTTTGAAAAAATCATGCCGGCCAAGGAAGCCGAATTAGTCAAGTATTTCAATAACGCTTTTTTCGCGCTCAAAGTCGCTTACGCCAACCAAATGTACGACCTTTGCCAGGCTTTAGGCATCAACTACGACAATATTAAGGAGTGCGCGCAGGCCGAACCCATGATTGGCAAAACCCATCTTGAAATATTCCATAAGGGATATCGCGGTTATGGGGGAAAATGCCTGCCCAAGGACACGCGGGCCATTATTCAATTGGGCGAAAATAACGGCATGGACCTTAGCTTACTTAAAGCCGCCGAGACTTATAACAATCCATTGGTCAGTAACCAAGGAATGGACATCAAATGGTCAGAGGGCTCACCCGATAAAGAATCACTAGTCTAACCGTCTATGGCTAGCTTGGCGGTCATCCAAAGCAACGCATCGGCTTATCCCCGAAACCAAGTTCTTTTGAGGGCGTTGCGGGAAGCTTTTGGCGAACTCGAAATAGACGAGGCTCTTTCGCCGGGAGAAAGCTCCCTTGGTCTGTTTTTTCATCTCTTATTCCATCCGTTTAAAGGTTCCCGGATCTTTTTTCTTTGGCCTTCCAACTCGCGCTGGCTACCGATGCTGGCCGCCAAAATTTACGGCAAGCGCGTCATTTTTGACGCCTTCACTTCGATGTACGACAGTTTGGTCGGCGACAGGAAAACCGTTAAACCTTTATCCGTTAAAGCGCTTTACCTTTATCTTGAGGATTACCTATGCTGCCGCTTGGCGGACGTTTTGGTTTTTGATACGCGAGGACACAAGGAATACTTCACCAAAACTTTTAAAATTAATGCCACGAAGCCGTGCGTCATCCTGCCCGTCACGGTCGATATCGATTGGATTGATGCTCAACCGAACCGTCCTTCCGACCAATCCCAGAAAACGGAAATTCTTTTTTACGGAAGCTTTATTCCTTTGCAGGGCATTGACGTTATCCTAAAAGCCATCGCTCTGGCGAAAGATTTACCCGTCCATTTTTCGATCATTGGCCGTGGCCAGACTTTTGACGAGATGAAGGCCCTTGCCGAAAAACTGAATATTCTCGGACAAACGTCTTTCATCCCTCCGGTCCCATATTCCGAGCTCATAAGTTACGTCAAATCAGCCGACCTCTGTTTGGGAATTTTCGGTCAAACGGAAAAAGCCAAAAGAGTCATCCCAAATAAAGTTTTGGAGTGCGCCGCTTGCGGCAAGCCGGTCATTACGGGCCAAAATCCAGACATGGCGGAGTATTTTCAAGACGGCGAATCGATCTTTTTCTGCCCCATGGACGATCCGGAGGCATTGGCCCACTCAATCCGCCAGGCGCTCGAAAATCATTCGAAGTTGACGGAGACCGGCCAGAAAGGACGGACGGTCGTCCAAGCCAATTTCAGCTTGCCGGTTTTAACTGATAAAATTAGGAAAGAATTATGATTTTCACCGGCGAACAATTCATACCGGGCGTGCTTAAGCCCCGCCTGGCCGAAGAGCATGAGGCGAGATACGCCCTGGCCATGGGCTTGGCGGTCGGTAAAAAAGTTTTGGATATCGCCTGCGGCGCCGGCTACGGCTCTTACGAGCTCTGCCAAGTAGCCAATAACGTGACCGGGGTCGACCTCTCCGAAGAAAGTATCGCTTTCGCCAAAGGCAATTACAATCGGCCGAATTTGAACTTCATAAAATCATCGGCTTGCGACCCCATTTTCACCCCCTCGAGGTTTGATTTGGTTGTCAGCTTTGAAACAATCGAACATCTCGAGGAACAGGACCGCCGAAAATATTTGGAAAACCTGAGGTTATGGCTCAAACCCGGCGGCACGCTATTGCTTTCCACGCCCAATAAACGAATTACCTCGCCTTGGACCGAGAAACCCCTCAATAAATTCCATGTCAAGGAATTCACTCGCCCCGAGCTCGAAGCGGAACTCGCCCAATATTTTGAAATTAAAAAAATCATGGGGCAGAGGCTGCTTCCTAAAATCTACACTCATTATCTCGTCAGGAAGTTTTATGGCTTGCTGAGAAAAATATTCGGATTCAAAAACGACATCTACAGCCAAGGTGACGGCCCGAGTATAAAGGAATTCTTCGCTAACCAAGAGCCGCGCATTTTTGTTTTCCTTTGCCAACCCAAAAAAGATTGAAAGTTATGGATAAAATTTTTTACGTTTCAAACATCCGGTTTCCAACGGAAAAAGCGCATGGTTACCAAATCGCCAAAATGTGCGAGGCCTTTTCCGAAACGGGCGCGGAGGTTGAGCTGGTGGTCCCACAGCGCAGCAATAACATAAAGTCGGATGGTAAGGAATATTACGGTTTAAAAAAACCGATAAACGTGACCTACCTGCCAATTTTTGATGCACAGGCCTATCCCTGGATCCCAGAGACTCTCGCCTTCGGGTTAACCAGCCTGTCTTTTCTTTTCGCATGCGCTTTATTAAAAATCGAAAAAAATTCCGTAATCTATACCCGTTCACCCGAACTGGTTAAATTATTCGCCCTAAAAGGCTATAAGACTTTTTTTGAATGCCATCAATTGCCTAAACGGTTGGTCTCGCTCTACGCTTGGGAGATCAAAAAAGCCGCGGGCATCGTCACCATTTCGCGGGGCTTGAAGACTGACCTGGTTGAAATTTTCAAAACTCCTGAAAATAAAATTTTGACTGCGCCTGATGGCGTGGACTTTGGACTGTTTGACGTTGAACTGGATCGGGCGGAAGCCAGGCGACGGCTCAACCTGCCCATCGACCAGCAGATGGCGGTTTATGCAGGCCAATTGCACGATTGGAAAGGGGTCGATGTTTTGGCCAATGCCGCCAAGCTCACGCCTCAAGTCAAATTCTACTTCGTAGGAGGTACTCCAGAAAGCATCGGTAAATTCAGGGCGAAATTCACTAATCCGGAATTCGAAAATATCGCTAATTTATCGAGGGTCGACCTGGCAACGTGGCTGAAAGCAGCCGACGTTCTGGTTCTTCCCAACACCGCCAAGGTAGCCATTTCGGAACGCTATACTTCTCCCCTTAAACTTTTCGAGTACATGGCCAGCCAAACGCCAATCGTGGCCAGCAATCTTCCAAGTTTGCGTGAAATCTTAACTGATGAAGAAGCCGAGTTCTGCCTGCCCGACGATCCGATAGACTTGGCCCGGGCAATCCGAAAAACTTTATCCGACGCCGAATCAGCCAGAGCCAAAGCCGCTCGAGCATACCTTAAAGTAAAAAAATACACCTGGCTTAACCGCTCCAAAAATATTTTGGATTTTATCGGTTAAGGACGTTTTGAAAAATCTCCAAGTACTCCCTGGCCCTATTGTCCCAGTTTTGCTCGAGGGCGTAATTTTTGATGGCCGACGAGTCCAAGCCCACGGCTTTTTGGAGCGCAGCCGAGACATCTTTCGGATCATCGGCATCGCACAGGTAGCCGCTCACTCCTTCGCGGATCGCACTGACGGCACCCGACTCCCTGTTACCGACGCTCGGTTTGCCAAAAAGATTGGCTTCCAGGTAAACAAGTCCAAAACCTTCGAAGCCCCCTTTGGTAACGGAGGTCAGCGCGAAGACGTCGCACGCCCGATACCACCCAAGCAACTCCTCTTGGCTGACGGAACCTAAAAATGAAACTTTATTTTCCAAACCATTATCTCTGGTCAAGCTCAATAGAAACTCACCAAAAGGGGCGTGTGAGCGGGAACCGATGATTATGAGTTTAGCCTCCGGTGCAACCTTTAGGAATTCGACAAAACCCATGATTAATTTATCAAAACCTTTTCTGGGCTTGATCGCGCCGACCGATAAGATAATCGGCGAGCCGACCGGTTTTTCAATCGTCGCGTAGGGATCGGATTCCAAAGATAAATCAACCGCGTGCGGAACGATCCGGCATTTGGGACGAACGTCCTCTTTCAAGAATGTAAAAGTATAAGCCGAGGCCACGGTCAAAGCCGCGGCTTCGTTTAAAGCGTTCTCGAAAGCCCTCCTAGCCCAAGCGGGGCCGTGGGCTTTCGGTTCTACGTAAGTGCCATGCATCGTGAGGACAAACGGTATCCTGCCGAAAAACCAATACAGCCGAGCGTAAGGCTCAACCGGGATATATATCAGATCAAATGGGTTGCGCTTGAGCCAAAAACCCAATCTAAACCCGCCAATCATCCAAGCGAGCAAACCTTCTTTGAATTTCGGCAACTTCACCCGCGAAGTCTGCTCTGATGTCAAAATCTCTACTTGATGGCCCTGCCGGGCGAAACCTTCGGCCGTCGATTTGGAAAAGTGCCCCCATCCATCCTTTAAGGACAACGTTTCGCACAGAACCAGTATTCTCATATCGCCCCAAGCTCGTAATCAACCATTTTATTAACCAACTCTTCAAAACCGACTTTGGATGACCAACCCAAGACGGACTTAGCTTTGGAAGCGTCTCCTATCAAATCTTCAACTTCGGACGGCCTAAAAAATTCGGGGTTAACTTTAACCAAGACTCTGCCGTCCGCCTTGTTTTTGCCGATCTCATTTACGCCCTCCCCTTCCCATGAGAGCTCAATTTTCAAACGCTTGAAGGCCATGTCCACAAAATCCCTTATGCTGTGATTTTCACCCGTAGCTAAAACGAAGTCGTCCGGCGCGGGTTGCTGGAGCATTGTCCACATTCCTTCCACGTAGTCGTCGGCGTAACCCCAATCTCGCCTCGCGTTCAAATTCCCTATCTCAAAAAATTCCCGTTTGCCGCGTGAAACGTCAATCGCCCCTTTGACGATTTTTTTCGTGACAAACTCCTCCCCTCTCATCTCCGACTCATGATTAAAAAGAATGCCGCTGCACATGAAAAGGTCATAAGCTTCGCGGTAATTTTTAACCGTCCAAAACCCGGCCAACTTTGAAACACCGTACGGACTCCTGGGATAAAAAGGCGTCGCCTCATTCTGAGGCTTGGTTTGCGCTTTGCCGTAGAGTTCCGAAGTCGCCGCAAAATACAAACGCGTCTTGGGACTGAATTCTTTGACGGCATTTACGACGTTCAAGGTGCCGCCAATATTCGTTTCGTAAGTAACTTGCGGATTGGTAAAGCTCAAGGCCACGAAACTTTGCGCCGCTAAATGATATATCTCATCGAATTTCACGTCATTGATCAATTTAACAACAACGGTGTGGTCAGTCACGTCGCCCCAATGGATCTTTATTTTTTTAAACGTCTCTTCGTCAAGGCTTCTGAGCGTGCCATACGACATCTGACTGTTCCTGCGGACCAAGCCGTGGACTTCATAGCCTTTTGAAAGCAGTAATTTCGACAAAAAATAACCATCCTGACCCGTAATGCCCGTTATCAAAGCGGTTTTCATATAAAATTAAAAGTCTTAAAAATCAAAACAATGTTATCCGAATCACAAGCTATCCGCAATAGACATCTAATAGGCGGCGCACGTGATCCTCCATCCCAAATCCATCCCTTTTTTTCGCGCAATTTTCCGCCCAACCAGCAAAAGGCTTGGCTTCCGATAGTTCGCGGGCTACGGACGTGACGTCTTTAAGGTTTTCCGGGGTCATTCTGTAACCGACCGAATCATCAACGATTTCGCGCGACCCGGTATACGGCCCAACAATTACCCCCCGGCCAACGGCCAAAGATTCCATTGCCACATTGGGAAACGGATCAAGATAGGCGGATCCCGCGTAAGAAGCGTCGAGGCTGGCGTACCAACTCCGCAAGGCAGCGTCATCTTTAATGAAACCGCCATATTCGAACATCAATTTGCGCTTTTCCTCGAAATACGAAAGCAAACGATTGTAACGATCTTCCTGCCCAATGATCGATCCGATTGTTCTTAGGCCGAGGTTATTCATTTTCTCAACGAGAGAAACAAATAAATCCAATCCTTTTGCGGCATTCATGCGTCCGGCAAAGCCTAGCCTAACCGGATCGGACGGTGAATACTCAACATAAGGCCAATCTCCCAACTCCAACGCGTTGTGCAGAGTAATAAAATTATCGGATCGACCAAGCACGCTTTCGTAATAAAGCCTAATGGCGTCGCTCACGAATATGACTGCCTTGGCCCGCTTAAATATCTTATCCGAAGTTGATTTCAACCAGGGGTTATAGCTCAGCCGGTGCGTGAGAATGGCCCGCCAAAAACCCGGCTGATAGCCGCCCTCATCGACCCAGACCTTGTCGGGTAAAATCCAGTTGGCATCATGGATAGTAACGACCGTTTTGTATTTTTGGGAGCACCAGTCAACCGTCGCCAGCCCGAAGAAACTCGTCACGTGATGACAATGGACAGCATCCGGTTTGAAATCAATCAGGAACGGCTTCAAGAAATCCAGAAACTGATGATCGGAGACGATTTGCCAGGCATTCCGTTTGACCGGATTTTCCGGGCCGATTTGTTTTACTTGAAATTTTTCAGAAATCAATTTTTCCGACGATGCAGGGGTGAAAACCATTACCTGATGGCCCCGGTCGGCCAAGGCCTGAGCCTCTCTCCAGGCCACGACACCGCTGCCTCCGCGCGAAGTTGGCGGAAATTCATCCGTGACTATCGCAATCTTCATACTACTTGCTCAGCAAAGCGGCCCAACCAATGGTAAACCTGCCTTGTAATCGATCGGGAACCAAATGATTATCAGACCACTCGGCCAATCCATAACACATCCTGAAGCACACCGAGAACAATTTAGCGGGGATCGGATGAGAGTATAGGTTAAGGCACTCTATCCAAAAACGTTGCGCTTCCTTCACCCGCATGGTCCAGAAATCACCCAGCCCGTGGATTTCTTCGACTTTTAGCCCGCACTTCTTGGACATTTCCATGATCCCATATTTGGTGTAACGAAAAAAATCATAAGGCGCTTCATGGATCTCATTGGTTTGCGGCACGGTAAGTATCAGCCGCCCGCCGGGCCGCAAAAGCCTGGCAGCTTCCTCCATGACCAGAAACGGGTTGGGCACGTGTTCCAAAACCTGAGTACAAATAATGACGTCAAAACTGGCGTCCGGAGCGGGAACCCTTGAAGCGTCACAAACGAAATCATGCTTGTAATTGGCGGCTTCCCTATGGTCCTGGGTCAAATACTGATCAGCTTGTTTAAAAAGATCCTTATAGCGAAGCACGTCACCCGCACCCAAATCGAGTACTCTACCCTTGATTGAAAACCTAGAAATGAAATCAGCCACTCGATTGCGGATCAAAATTCTCTCCTTCTGAAAAATATAAGCCATATCACTTCCTCTTTAAAATACAACCCACGTTTGAGTAAATTGAAGGTATTTGCCTCGCTCCAATAATTTTATAAGCCAATTTCCAAAATTTCTTTTTAAGAGATGAGGCCATACTCTTCTTCCTGGTCGTATCAATCTTCAAGAATTTCTCATAACTGTATTCGGTCGAAAATTCATCGCTTGAGCGGAGTATCTGGTCCAAGCCGCCGTAAGTCCAAGCTTGAACCAGCTCAAAATCATCTTGGCACAATGCCTCCACGCCCTGAAAAGAGAAACGATAAAAATCATTAGGACATGGGTGGTAACCGATCAAGAAAGGAACGCTTAAGATGACCGTCCCTTGCGCTTTGCAAATCCGTGCAATTTCCTTAACGACTTCCCAGGGCCTTTCCGTGTGTTCCAAAACCTGGGTGCAAACAACGGTGTCGAATCTTGCGGTTTCGAGGCCTGATTGGTGAACGTCGCCCACAAAATCGACGCCTGGAATTTCCGCTACGTCAAATGCCTTATAGCTAGTGACACTCTGGGCACTTTCGATGATGCTTCGATACTTTTGGGTGCCTCCGCCGTAATCCAAAACATCACCCTTAAGGTGCGGCAACGAGGCTTTTAGGAAATCACGCGTTGTCCACTTTTCTTTGTATTCGGAAATAGACCAATGCATATGTGGCGATTAAAGCAGGCAAAAGCCATAAGCTATAAAAGATTGAGAATCCCGCGATGCTCCTAGGGCCAAACGGACTGACTACGAATATTAGACCTAAAACGATATTAGTCAAGCTCACGATGCCATTCAAAAAACTTAATTTATATTGCCTCGAGATCGTGCTAAGACCGATCGCCATGGACGAGAATACCAACATGCCTCCGATCCACGGAATGTACGCCGCGGCTCCCGCGTACTTCTGCCCATAAACCAACGGGAGGAGCCAGGGACCGACCAAAACTCCGACCAAATAAACCGCGAGGATAAAGACCGTGGCTAAACCCGCGATCCTGAGAAGCTCACGGAACGGATTAGACGAATTTGATATTTTCTTAGGAAGATGAAAAGTCACCCATCGGTTTAGCGGCAAAAGGGTCATGCCGAGGGCGGTAAAATAACCCATCAGGACCTTAAGGTCGGCCGCCTGAGTCACGCCCAGATACGTCGCGCCCATTAAAATCAGGGCCGAAGCGTAAAGCGTGGCCGCGCCGCTTTCCAAAGACATGCTGAGACCGAGTCTGATCAAGTGCCCGAACTCTTTGAAACTTACGGATGACAACCTTATCTCTGACAGGTAATGCATGGCCTTTTTCCTCCAATACGCGAAAGAAAAAATCAGGATGACCGAAGCCAATACGATTAAAGCAGAACCTGCGAAATATCCAGCTAAATTCCTAAAAATAATTACGCCTAAAACCGGCAAGACTACCCTCGAGTATTCGATCAAAGTCTCGAGTAAATAATATTCTTTCAGTTTCCTCTCCCGTATCTCGGAAAAAATCAACAGCCCGATAAAGCCCATCAGGTGTTGGGCGAATAATGCGATAAATATGTAGAGCGTGGTTTTAAAATCATAAAAAATCAAAAAAACCGGAATCAAAGCTATTCCCACCAGTGACGTGTAAATAAAACCTTGCTTTGTGTAAGCCATGTACAACCGTTTCTCATCCTGTTCAAGTGGCGACGCTAGGATGCGATTGCTTACCTGACGCACGATCCCGGCATTTAAGACGACGTAGACTATTCCAATTATAGAAAAAATAATCCCATAAATGCCATATTCGTAACGGTCTAGGACGCGCACCGTTATGATGGCTCCGATCATGCTGACCACGGTTACGCCGTAAGTTTGGAGGGAATAAACCATCAACTCTTTAAGCGTACCCCTTCTTTTCATCAAGTAATCTATAACCCGCATAAATCATTTCGAAAGGTTAGGAACCAAAACAGATATAAGCCGTTTTAAATCATGCTTATCAATTATACCCTGCCTGGCTTCGATGTCGATTTTAGGGTTCATGAGCAGAGCGTGCAAATCCTCCAAAGACCGCGGATTATTCATGTCCATGACGCCCCTCAACGCGAGATAATCCTTTCCGACCGCGATGACCGGCGTGCCGCAAGCCAACGATTCCAATACGACCTTATCCAAACTTCCGGTTGGCGTGGCGTGCAAACTGACGCAAGCCGCCGAAAAAACTTCGGGCAACAGGCTGTGTTCGACCGGTTCATGCTGGATCATTCGGTCCCCAATCCCCAATTCAGCTGCCCGCTTTTTTATGCTTTCGAAATAATCCTCGTGGCCGCGATATGATCCGACTAAAGAAAAAATCCAGTTATCCGAAGGGTAGGTTTGATGGTACTTACCCAAAAACTCGACCAGGCTCTCGACGTGTTTGATGGGCGAAATCCTGCCCACGTAAAGCACGACTGGCTGGTTTTTGTCTTCGATGACGGGCTTGAAAACTTCCGTGTCGATTCCATGGCCAACAACCGTCTTCTTGGAAGTTTGGAGCGAAATGCTGTTTTCCGTGGCTGTGAATATCTTTTGACAAAGAAGTGATCCAATCTTGAGCCAGCGCGATACTTTAGGATGGATATACCAAAGATAAACTTTTTTTCGGAGCAAAAACCAAACCGGCCAGCCTAAAACCAAGATCTCGGGAGTCATGTGGACTAAAACGGAATCGTATTCCTGCCTGTATTTAATCGAATACCACCAGAGTTTTAAGATACGCCGAATTTTTGGTTTTCCTATTTCAATTCCACGGACATCGGGCGGCAAATCTTCTTTTTTCAAAATTCTGGCAAAGACGGTTAATTTGACGTTCTGGGCCACGAATTCTTCCAACCAACGAACGACAAAGCCAAGAACACCGTCTTGCCGGTCAACGGTTTGAGTTACGAAAAGCAGACGCTGATCCATACTATTTATGACGGTTCGCGAGCGCCTTTTGATACAAATCAAACATCCCTGGGCCTTCGCTCGTCCAAGAATAATCCCGGGCTTTTTCCCTAAGCATAGCCGAATCCATAATCACCCTCTCCATTCTATCTGCCAACGCGTCAACATCCCCGACCGGGACGACGTACCCATTTTCCCCGTCTTTGACGACTTCACCGGCACAGCCCACGTCAGTCATAATGACGGGAGTTCCGCATGTTAACGACTCAACCGCCGTCATGCCGAAACCTTCGCGGTCGGATGTGATCAAAGTCGCCAAGGCGTCGCTGTACGACTCTGAAAGATTTTCACCCCAAGGTCGAATCTCGATCCGGTCCTCAAGCCCGAATTCTTGAATCTTTTTGCGGATTTGTCCTTCCAATGGTCCGCGACCCTGGATGACCAGCTTCAAGTCAGGATGACTGTTGGCGATCAGACTAAACGCGTGAATTGCCAGGTCGATGCGCTTGATGGGCACGAAACGCGCAACGAGCAAAAAATATGATCCAATATTTTCAGCAACGTCGTACGTTATACGTTGTACGTTGCTTGTGACAGCCAACGGGAACCTAACGATCTTGTCCGGCGAAACGCCAAGCTTGATCAAGGCATTTTCCGTCCTTTGGCTTACGACTCGCACGGCTTCAGCACGCTTGACCGCCCAGCGCATGAAGAGATAAAGGAAACGGTTGGTAAAAGATTCCTTACGATAATAATCGCCATGAAAATAATAACCATGATCCTGAACGGCCCAAGCGGCCACGAAAATCCGCGCAGCAAAAGCGCCTACCAAAGCCGTTTCAACCGTATCGGTTGTGACCACGTCAAATTCTTCCTTCCGCCAAACCCATAAACGATGCCAAGCATCGAAAATATAAAAAAACCTGAACCAAGAAGCCGTCGAAACCACTCTGACGTTTGGCGCGACCATCTGGTCAAAAAGCTGCTTGCCCAAAACCAGGATCGTCAACTCTTCGACTTTTTGATTTTGTTCGACAATGCGGCGTCTCACGGATCCGTCTTCAAACAAGCCTCTTTCCAAACTGATCATCAGGACTTTCATATGTTCGAAGTTAAAATTCCGGCCGTTTGATCAACCATGTGCTCGAAATTTAGTTCTGCATTCTTCTGTCCGTCCCTTCTTCCACCAGATCGCTTGATCGCCTCAAGCCAAGCTTGTTTGTCCCGATACGAGGCGACCGTGACTAAGTCAGGATAAAAATCCTTTGTCTCAGGATTGCCTCCGCGGTCGCTCACGATGCAGGGCAAGCCGGTTGAACAGGCTTCGACTACTACGTGAGGAAATCCTTCGTAACCCGTCGCTAATGCGAAAACGTCAGCTATCCGATACCAATCCGCAACATCTGTTCTTGAAAGCCGCCCAAGCCATTTGACTCTAGCTGAGACGTCCAATTGTTCCGCGTATTTTTTCCAAGCCTCCAAACTCGGACCGTCGCCCGCCACGACTAAAACATAATCTTCCGGTAACTCCTTCAAGCAATCACAAAGAAAATCTCCGCCCTTCCACGGTACGGCCCGCACGACAGTCAGAATTATTTTTTTATTTTCGAGTTTAAGCTCTGACCTTAAATTCTTACCGCTAACAGAAGGTAACGGTTCAATGCTGTTGTAAATGACTTTAATCTTTTCCGGCGCCATCCCCCACTTCTCAACGACTGACGCGAGATACTTGCTCGGCACAATGATTTGTTTTGACCGCTTGGCCGTCCAACGCTCTAAAACCTCGAAGATCCTGATCTTGCCTCCGTGGCGATGGCCTAAAAATTCATCGAGTAGCTCGGGATTTTTGACGGACGTTTGTTGGTATTGTTCCCAGGCGTAATCCCCTACGATTTTTAAGACGGTTGGTTTGCCGGCCAACAAAGCCCCGACCATGCCAGGAAAGCCTTCAGAAACCGGGCCTTGCAGGTAAACCAGATCGGCAGCCCGGGCCAGCCGGCGTACTGCCAAAGCGTAGCGGCAGTACCGGACCAAAGGTCCGAACGTGCGCGGGATAACGGTTAAACTAAAGCCGCGACCATCGGCTTGATGGAGCTTTTCAGTTTCTTCCGTCCCGTAAGTCACGACCGAGACCTGATGGCTGCGGCGGACAAGCTCGGTTGCCAAGCCGCGCACGTAGCCGGCTGGCCCGCCGATTTCGGGCGGATAAATGCCTGTGGCAATCAGTAATTTCATAAACGTTTTCTGATCGCCTCCTTCAATTTTTTAGGCATGCTCAAATTCCGTTCGTGCATCCATTTACCAATCCGCTTTCCAGATCCGATCAACCCAGTCGAGAAAAAACTGCCAAATCCGATCCTCCATCGGTTCAAACCTCCCAGCTCGGCACGCGGGCCGATCCGTAGGCCGCCTCTTTCAATTTCATAACTGCCGTTTTTCAATAAAGACAAAATGGCGCTTTCCGAAAACTCGTTTGGCGCGAGTTTGACGTATGGACCGCCAAAGTGCGATTCGCGGTGAAAATCCAACCCAGCCGTGGCCAACAAATCACTCTTGATCTGATGATGTGATTCATACATTTTCAAAGCTTTCAGTCTTGGGA
>JAQURS010000005.1:65069-67115 GCA_028715505.1 Patescibacteria group bacterium | reverse complement strand
CCAAATTCGGACAAGAAGACGATGATGTTAGACGTAACCAAATACGAACCCGCTAAAGCGCTTTTCACCCGGGGCGACGGATCGATGCTCATCGTCAAGCTCTTAAAACAAATTCGCGACTCTAAATTAACAGCCTCGATGTTTTTTGAAATCGATCCCCGCCAGAGCAAAAAACTCGCGACCCTGGCGAATAAATTATTTCCCAATCATAAAGTCGCGATCAAAAAAGACCATTGCGGAAGGGATAGATTTTTGTTGATCATATAAAAACAAAATCCGGACTTTTGCGAGTCCGGATTCGTGGCAGAAGCTCAAATATCCGTCAACTTCTTACTCGGTCTTTATGTCAGCTCCGAGCTTCTGCAGTTTATTGATGATGTCTTCGTAACCGCGTTCGATGAGTTCCACGCCCGTTACGCGCGATTCGCCGTCAGCCATTAAGGCGGCCAAAAGATAAGAAAAACCGGCTCGGAGGTCTGGAATGCAAATTTCCGCGGCCTTAAGCGGCGTGGGACCGGAGATGATGCAGGAGTGCAGGAAATTTTGATGTTTAAAACGGCATTCCTTGCTGCCGAGACAATCCGAATGCAGTTGGATGTTGGCGCCCATTTTAACGAGCGACTCCGTGTAGCCAAAACGGTCTTCAAAAATAGTTTCGTGGACGATCGAGACGCCTTTGGCTTGCGTGAGCAACATCACGAAAGGCTGTTGCCAGTCGGTCATAAAGCCGGGATGCGTGTCGGTCTCGAGCACGATAGGATTGTATTCGTCGTTGCAACCAAAAAGGATACCCTCCGATTCGACTTTGAATGGCACGCCTACGCGGCGGATGGCGTTCAAGAAAGACAAGAGGTCGTCTTGACGGGCGTGGCGCACGAAAATCGAACCTTTGGTCAAAGCGGCCGCGATGCCGAACGAAGCGGCCTCGATTCTGTCGGGAATGACGGAATGCTCGGCGCCCGTGAGTTTTTCCACTCCTTGGATAACCCAAGTGCGGTTAGTTTCCAAATTGATGATGGCGCCCATGGATTGGAGCAGCTTGGCCGTGTCCAAAATCTCCGGTTCCACGGCCGCGTTGGTGATGACCGTGGTGCCTTTAGCTTTGACTGCCGCCAAGATGAGCGTTTCGGTCGCCATGACGGACGGGAAGCGCAATTCAATCATGGCCGCTTTGAGTTTTTTGCACTTGGCCTTGTAATAACCTTCGCCTTCCGTGATCTCGGCGCCCATCTTTTCCAAACCGGCCAAATGGATGTCGACCGGTCTCGGGCCGATCTTGCAACCGCCCAAAGCCGGAATGCTGGCCTCGCCGAAACGGTGGATAAGCGGGCCCATAAGCAAGATGGGAATGCGGTTCTTGCGGCTCAAAGCTTCCGAAACCTGGCTGGTTTTAAGGGTACGGGGATCGATGGTGACAGTGTGGCCTTCGACGGTGACGCCCACGCCCAAACCTTGAAGCATTTCAATCGTGGCCGACACGTCGCCGATCATGGGTATGTTATGCAAAATCACCGGCTCGTCCGCTAAAATCGCCGCCACCAACTGCTTGGTCGCGGCATTCTTGGCTCCGGAGAGGACGACCTCACCCTTGAGCGGACGGCCTCCCTTTACTTGGTAAGCACGTGTTTTAATTTGATCGCTCACGGCGACCGGGGCAGTTTGGCTGGCCATACGTCAGGATTAACGCTCGGTTGACGTGGCGGATGACACCGCGCTAGCCACCGGCATTTGGTTGGATTGCGTAATAACCTCCACCCAAGTCGTTCCCCTACTCACGGCCACCGCCCGGCCGTCTGTCGTTTCGATCCGGATGTTTTCGCCTGGCGTGCGGCTCCAGCGCACCTCCTGCTTGTTTCCATTTCTATACAAAATTGCTTGTCCTGATCCGGTCGTGCGGATGTAAAGGCGTCCATAATCATCCAGGACTTGTTGTTCGGTCACGAGGACTAGGATATTTTTAGTCTGGATGACGGATCCGTCGGCATCCGCGAATTTTTTACCGCCCATGTAACGGGTATAAAGATCCTGTTCAGGATCGTATTTCCA
>JAQURS010000005.1:0-64969 GCA_028715505.1 Patescibacteria group bacterium | reverse complement strand
CCAGGACTTGTTGTTCGGTCACGAGGACTAGGATATTTTTAGTCTGGATGACGGATCCGTCGGCATCCGCGAATTTTTTACCGCCCATGTAACGGGTATAAAGATCCTGTTCAGGATCGTATTTCCATTCCACGGAATACGAACCGCCGTAAGGAATTTTAACGGTCCGGTAATTTCCTTGGGTCGTGCTCGTGCTGTTATCGTAAGTCCAAGACGTGACGGGTTGCGTTCTCCAGCCCTTGGTCTGAGCCGCCAGCAAAAGATATTGGCGATCTGTGTAAACGTTATGCGGAGCGTACCTGTCCTTGGATCTCCAGAAATATTTACTGTTAGCCATTTCGTCCAAATTGCGGAAACCGGCCAGCCCCATGATCCTGTTCAGAGCTTCCGGGCTACCTCCCACGTGGGCGTAAACCGAATTCAAACCGTCGGCCCATTCAACGAAGTATGGACGGGCGCTGCGGACAGGGCCCACGCTCGGCAAAGTGGTGGTCGCGTCGAAAACCGCCATAAGGCGCGTAATGCCGCCTTCGACCGGGGCTTCGAAAACCAGGTTGGCTTTGGCGATGCCCGAAAGCGGCCTGGCGTCCGGATGCATTTCGACCATCACGGCCCAAGATTGGAGTTCCGCGTCTTCGGGGCGGACCAAAACGCCATCCAGTTTGCGTCCGACCAAGTCGGTCTGCGTGGTCGTGGCCGTTCCCGTAGTCGCGTTGCCGTTAGCTTCGGCTGATTTATGTCCCGAAAGCGCGAACCTAAACAAGGCATAGCTCACCAAAAGAATCAAAACGACCCCACCTGCCAGGTAGGGCCAATATTTTGCTAGAAATTTTTCGGGATCCAACCTGCTTAATTGAAGCTTGGGATTCTCCATGGAAAAAGAATTATTTCTTGGCCGGTTCGGCGGCTTCGGCGGCGCTCTCTTCCGTAGCTTCCTTTTCTTTCTTCTCTTCAGCCTCAGTCTTGATGGCCGTCACGTCGCCCACTTCGCCTTGTTCGAGTTGCTTTTGTTCTTCCTCGGACAACGGGGCTTCGACAGTGGCCAAAGTCACATTGGCTTCGACGGTGGTTTTAACGCCCTTGGGCAAAACCAGCGAGCCAACCATGATCTTGTCTTCGAAAGTCGCTAAAGAACTGATGTCGACCACGATCTCTTTCGGAAGGTCGGCCGGCAGACATTCGACTTCGAGTTCATCGAGGGACCTGATGAGCGTGCCGCCCAAAGCCTTAACGGCCAGGGCTTCTCCAGTATAAACCAAAGGCACGGAAACCGTAATAGACTCGTCCATGCGCAATTGGCGAAAATCGGCGTGGATCGGTTGCATGGTGACGGGGTTAACCTGAACTTCGCTGATCAGGGCTTTAACCGGGGCATCGTTGCCTACCACCAAATCAAACAAGGTTGAGTGCTTAACGGTCTTGAAAACCTTCAAGAAATCGCTGGTGGCGACTTCAATCGAACGGCTTTCCAAACCGTGGCCGTACACGACGGCTTTTAGGGTGATCTCCGGTTTTTCCTTGGTTCCGGCTTCTTTCTTCTGACGCAAGCGCGCCTGCAAAGTGGTAGACATACGGCAATTTTTAGTGCTTGGATATTAGGCTAATTTGCCTGATATGTCAAGCAATCGCTGGCACAGGCCGCGACTGTTTTCCAAAATGAGCCTATGCGCCCCCACGCACTCGTCCCCCGAAATGGCTTGATATTCGGCCAGACGCACCATATCCGTGCCCGAAGCGTCCGTTATCAGGCCTATGGAACTAATGCCGCCAGCCACCTCCAGGACGTAAGCCAAAAGGCCGTGGCCGCAGTTATGACAGAAGGAATGGTAGAGTTTCGCGTCTTCTTTTTGCTCAATTAATTTAACATCCTCGGTGGCGTAAAGGCTGTGGCAGATCGGACAATGGGTCAACAAAGGATAGGATTTTGTGTTCATATCATAAATATAACAGTAGACACCCCTCGGCTTTGAGTCAACTTAAATATTTTTGCTGTACACGGCCGCGCTTTGAACCACGCCCAAGGCCACGTAGCCGGCGACTAAAGACGAGGCTGCGGCCGATGAAAAAGGTAACGGGATGCCGGTGACCGGCATGACGCCCAGGTTCATGCCGGCGTTGATCAAAACGTGCAAGCCGATCATTCCGGTAATCATGCCGCAGTAAATTCCCACGAAAGGATCTTCGGACCTCCGGCCTATGAACAAGATCCGGATGAGAAGGACGCCGAACAATCCGAGCACCACCGTCAGCCCGACGAATCCCAACTCCTCACCCATCACCGCGAACATAAAATCAGTCGAGGCTTCTGGCAAAAATCTTAAACGCGATTGGCTCCCCTGCCCGACGCCTTTTCCCAAAATGCCGCCCGATCCGATGGCCGTTTGCGCCTGTCGGACGTTGTAGCCGGCTCCCAAAGGATCCATCTGGGGATTAATGAAGGCGAGCAGACGATCTTTTTGATACGGTTTAAAGGCGTAATGCCAAACCATGAACGAGCCCAATGATCCGATGATGATCAATAGTATCCAAGCCTTCCATCGCAAGCCCGCGAAAGCCACGCCGATCAGCCACATGGCCACGATCACCATGGCCGATCCGAAATCTGGCTGCATGAGGATGGGCGCCACGTAACCCAACATGGCAAACAGGCTGCCGAAAAAAGTGACCCAGTTCAATTTTTTATAAACGTGCCTGGCAAAGTATGACGCCAAAAAAACCGCAAAGGCCACCTTGGCCAGCTCCACCGGCTGGAGCGAGAGCGATCCGATCTTGAACCAGCCTTGCGTGCCGCGCACGGTCGATCCGAAAAGCAAAACCGAAACGAGCAGCGCCATTCCCCCGGCGTAAACGACCATGCCCAGGCTTTTAAGCTGGCGATAATCAAGGATGGCCAAAAGCACCATGGCCAAACCGCCAATCAAGACGGCTATGATTTGTTTCTTGAACTGCAACAGCGATCCCACGTCGTTCGAGGCGCCGATGCTGTAAACCATCAGCAAGCCGAAGACGGTCAAAGCCAATAAGGATCCGAAAAGGATCCAGTCGGTTCTCCACAACATATCGAACCACAACCTGCGCATGGCGCCATCTTATTGCGTGAGTCGCTTGGATGGCAAGTAAACGTTCGGATCTAGCAAATTGATGATGGGTATGATTTCGGTTTTATTGACGCCTTGCAGTTTGTCGCTCCAGTAGAGTTCGACCGGCCTGGTTTCGCCCGGTTTAAGGTTCCTGATGTTAACCGTGTTGACGGCCACTACCGTCGAGCCGCGTTTGAGCTTGATGACGTAATCGATCGACCAATAACCGTAAGCGCCCCGATTGACCACGTCAAAGGTAGTGCGCGGCAAACTCTGCCCCTCGACTGGCGAGGCCACGCCAAAATTGACGTGCTCCACGCTCACGTTACCGAACCGCTTGCGGATGAACTCGTTGTAATTGCCGTCCACTTCGCTGGGCGTCACTCGATGCCAACGGATGTTCTCAACCACCAACTGCGCCGATTTGCCGCCCTTGGCCTTGGGCGCGTAACCCAATTCGGTCAAAGTCGTCTGCGAAGCCGGCAGGATAAAGCCTTGGTGGGTTGGCGTTTGTTCGCCCGAAACGTTGAACCGGTAAGAGAATTCCACCCACCATTGCTCGTTGGGGTTTTCCAAATCGACCGTGATGTCCAAACGGTTTTCGGTCGTGGCAAAAACCAAGACCTGCGAAGTCCCGACGTTTTTAGGACGGCCCTGTTCTATCGTGTCCAAAATCGATTGGTTCTGGGCAATGTCCAAAGTAATGCGCGATTCACGGGGATATGAAATGGCGTAAGCGTCGAGCAAACCCCAAAGAACATAACCCCAAACCAAAACATTACAGGCGATCAAGATCACCCTGAGCCAAAAGAATATTTTAATTTCATTCCTCACCCACCAGCTGGCCGCCTGCAGGTCGCCGCTGCTAAAACCGGCGTAAGTTTCCATACGACAGCATTATAGCATGCTTTCATTGACAGAATCCGGATTCTGCGCTTATTATGGTTGACCTGCTCTCTTGGTGTTGGCGTGCAGCAGCCAATGCTACATCTCGCCTCCTCCAATCACCAAAACCACCAAGAGAGGCCCCGTCCAGGGCTGCCTGGATCAAACTTCGCGCTGGGGATGGCTAACCTCCTTTCACTGAGTTGTCCGTAAGAAACCAGAAATTTCCCCTGGCGCGATCCTCTTCATGCCATCTTAGCCGCTTGCAAGATGGCATTTTTGTTGTTACAATTTCCGCGCAAACTATGGCAAAAACCACCTCAAAAAGCAGCGGTTATAGCGCTGATCAGATATCAGTTTTGGAAGGCTTGGAGCCGGTGCGCAAAAGGCCGGGCATGTACATCGGTTCGACCGGTCCCGAAGGCTTGCACCACATGATTTGGGAAGTCGTGGATAACTGTTTTGACGAAGCCATGGCCGGCCATGCCGACGAAATCAGGGTTGTTCTAAACGATAATGGCACGGTTTCGGTAACCGACAACGGCCGCGGCATCCCGGTCGACATCCATAAACAATATAAAGTCTCGGCTTTGGAACTCGTGCTCACCAAGCTCCATGCCGGCGGAAAATTCGGCGGCGAAGCCAGCGGCTACAAAATTTCCGGCGGCTTGCACGGCGTGGGCGTCTCGGTCGTCAACGCGCTTTCCGAGTGGGTCGAAGCCCGCGTGGAACGCGACGGCGCCGAGTGGGTGCAGGAATACGAACGGGGCGTGCCGAAGTTCAAGGTCAAGCAAGTCGGCAAAAGCAAAAACCATGGCACGACCATAACTTTTAGGCCGGACTCGACCATCTTTGCCACGACCGAGTTTGACCTCAAGTATATTTTGGACCACTTGCGCCAGCAGTGTTATTTGACCAAAGGCATCAAAGTCATGGTCGTCGACGCCCGCGAAAAAATCCAGCCCCAAGTTTACGGCTTTTTCTTCGAGGGCGGCGTGGCGTCTTACGTGCGCCACTTGAACCACGCCAAACAAGCCAAGCACGAAAACATCTTTTACGTGGAACGGCAGGTGGATGACGTGGGCATTGAGATGGGCGTGCAATACACGGATGATTTTAAGGAAACGGTCTTTGCTTTCGCCAATAACATATATAACCCCGAGGGCGGCATGCACGTCATGGGTTTCCGTTCGGCTTTGACGCGCGTCTTGAACAATTACGCCCGGGCTAAAGGCTACATCAAAGAGAAGGATGATAATTTGAGCGGTGAAGACGTGCGCGAAGGTTTGACGGCCGTCATCTCCGTAAAAATCCGCGATCCCCAATTTGAAGGCCAAACTAAAGCCAAGCTTGGCAATCCCGAAGTGCGCACGGCCGTCGAGTCGTTGACCAACGAGGCTTTGGCCATGTATTTGGAAGAACACCCCCGCGACGGAGAAGCTATTTTGGGCAAATGCATTTTGGCCCAACGCGCCCGCGCCGCGGCCCGAGCGGCCCGCGACACCGTTATCCGCAAAGGCGCGCTCGAAGGTTTGACGCTGCCCGGCAAACTGGCCGACTGTTCCAGCAAAGACCCCAAATCATCCGAGCTGTTCATTGTTGAGGGAGACTCGGCCGGCGGTTCTGCCAAGCAAGGACGCGACCGCGAGCACCAAGCCATCCTGCCTCTGCGCGGCAAAATTTTGAACGTGGAACGCGCCCGCCTGGACAAGATGATTGCCAGCGAGCAAATTAAAAATCTGGTGATTGCCCTGGGCACTGGTATCGGTGAGAACATGGACATGGGCCGCTTGCGTTACGACCGCATCGTCATCATGACCGATGCCGACGTGGACGGCGCCCACATTAGGACATTGCTTTTGACGCTTTTCTACCGTTACTTCAACCAATTGATTATCGACGGGCACATCTATATCGCCCAGCCTCCCCTTTTCCGCGTGGCCATGGGCAAAGAAATGCGCTACGCCTTTTCCGAGGAAGAACGGGATAAAACAGTGGCTGAATTCACCAAGCTTAAAGAAGAAAGGAAAAAGACCAAGACCAAAGGCAAAAAAGAAGAGGAAGAAGAGATTGAAGAAGCCACCGAAGAGAGCGAACCGGCCGAGGGCGAAGTTAAAATCGCCGGCATCAGCATCCAGCGTTACAAAGGTTTGGGCGAAATGAATCCCGAACAGTTGTGGGAGACGACCATGAATCCCGCGTCGCGTATCATGAAAAAAGTTTCGATCACGGATGCCGCCGAAGCCGACGAAACGTTCGACATCTTGATGGGCACCGAAGTCGCTCCGCGCAAACGCTTCATCCAAACCCACGCCAAAACCGCGAATTTGGATTTTTAGCCCTCATCCCGTCCTCACATTCGTTCGGACACCCTTCTCCCATAAAATAGGCGAAGGGTGTTTTATGTATCAAAAACCCCCTCTCTTGTCGAGCTGAGCTCGATGGGAGAGGGGGCTTGGGGGTGAGGGAATTATTTCGCGATCGCTTTAGCCGCCGTCATGATGCCGCCCAAAGCCGCCAGGAAGAAGACGAAACAAGCAATCCAGCCCAGGACCGGGATGAGCATAAGTAAGCTCATTACGATGACGCCGAGCAAGATGACTTTCCAATCAACCGGCCAGCCCTTGCCATTGCCGTTCATACCCTTCTTAGTAATGAGCTTGATCAGCCAGGAGCCGAGCACTACGCTGGCCAAAACTTTGGCAAGCGAAATGGCCAATACGTAAACCATGAGGAAGAAGAAGCTGAACGGAATGCCGACTAAAGTGATAAGCAGAACCACGCATGCAATCGGTACGACCACCAGCCAGACAAAACCCCAACCCATCTGACGGGCGAAGTTATTCAAGACCTGGTTAGTGATGTCGAGCACGCGTTGTTTGAAGAAATACCACCCCACGTAAGCCAGGATCAAATTAGTGATCAAGATTCCCAAGAACCAGATCAAGGCCAAACCAGTGACTTTGTCGGCTTTAACCGGAACGGCTTTGGTCGATTGTTGTTTTTCTACTTTTTTATATTCGATGCCGCCCGTAACCGTGGAACCCTGCGCGATAGTAGCTTCGTTCGGAGCTTGGTAGAACAGTTTGCCCGCGATCTTGGTTTGCGCGCCCAGGGTTAACTTTTGCGCCATGATCTGCACGTCCTTGCCGGCCTCCGCGCGGAAGGTCGTATCCGTGCCCGCGATTTTGACACTACCCAAAATTTTACCGTCGATCACCGCGCTGCCCGCGCCCAGATAAAGGTCACCTTTGATGACCGTGCCCGGCAAGATTTGGACCACGCCGCCGGCCGCCATCACGTCGCCGTCGATGGTGCCGCTGATCATCACTTGGCTGCCAACCACGCGCAAAGCATGGCCGACTTCGCCCGAAACGGTGACGATCGAACCAGCCACGTGCAGGCTTTGAGCCGTCTTGCCCGTGACGCGGACCATGGATCCGGCCAAAAAGGCGTCACCCGGCAGATTGGCGTCGACTGTCAGGTTATTGGAAGCGGCATAAAGATCACCGCTAAGTTTGTCGGTCTGCGTAATGCTGACCGCGTCGCCTGATTTAAAATCGGCAGCCAGGGCGGGTTTGCCTACGGCAATTAAACCCAGCAACAAAGCCGCGGAAAGGAACAGTAGCTTTTTTGACATATTATTAATAAAAAATGTTGTACACACATTATACACCAATTTTGTTATTCCCGCATTTTTGTCATCCTTGCGAAAGCGAGGATCCAGAAAAATTAGTTTTTAAAAAACCCCCGCGGTGCCACGTGAGCCGTGAAACGGATTTTGTTTTTATTTTATTTTTCTTTCCACTTTTTCCGCAAAAGTGGAGCACCGCGCCCGCCAAAGCTGCGCTTGGCGCTGCGGGCGGGAAACTCTTGGGGCTTCGGATTCGCTTCTTTCTGCGGGGCTACTCATTTCATGTGGGCCGCTCAACTCCTCAGCCCCAAACCCCTCGAGATATAAAGGGCCTTTTTATTAATTTGAAAAAGTTTGATTTGAAATGACACGGGGGTTCGGGGGTGAGCCTCACCGTGGTCAAAAGAGAGAAAAAGCCCCCTATGAAATGAAGGTTATAGCGAACCCCCGAAACCTTTTGGTTACTTTTCAGTTATGAAAAGTGACAAAAAGAAAATCAATTCTGTATTTTGTGATTTGGGCAGACTACGGTGCACTTGTTATTCAAACAAGGCGCGACGTAAGGACAATTGGATCTGACGGCATATTCCATTGGAAGCTTACAATCCTCATTTTTCGTACAAGACTGATTAAGAACCTCGGCAACTGAATAGGATTCTAAAGTATATCCAACGGGCAAGGGAATATTCTCTTTATCGGAAACCGGCCCCTTATCCGGACATGGAGTAAACTCACAATTTGGTCCTGTACGACCCACCCCGGAGCCATCTGGGCACATTCTTAGCTCGAGAGTGCAAGCATGTTGCTGATTCTTGCCTGACTTGATATTTGCTTCAGAAGGGCAGGGTGCGAATTCACAGTGCGGACCCGTGCGGCCAACATATGAGCCGTCTGGGCAGAACTTGGCCTCGAGCGTGCATACAACTCCATTGCTTGGCAGATCCTTGTTCAAATTCCAAATTGAATAATTTAAAACTCCAGCAAAACTCACCCAAAGAATATAAGGTAACAATAGATACAATGCGGGTTTGGAAACTCGGTAAAAAGATATGATTGTGGCAACAATGGCCAACCAAAGGAAAAGTATTCCAACAAATGCTGCGCCTGGGCTATGCATTCCAAAAAATAAATATGACCAAAGCGTATTCAAGATCAGCTGGCCAACAAAAATAGCCAGCGCGAGCTTAACCTGCTTATGCTTCCATCCTTTTCGCCAAACCAAGAAAGCCGCGATGCCCATGAGTAAAAACAGAGTGGTCCAAACCGGGGCAAAAACCCAGGAAGGTGGGTTTAAGGGAGATTTAATAAGACCTGCGTACCAGGATGGGATGGAAGGGAAAGTAAACAGGGAGCCAAATAGGCCGAAGAGTTGAGGGAGGAGGATGCAAATTATGAAGGCGAAGATTGTTTTAGTACGGGGCATAAAATTTATTTTTGAATAATTTTATATAAAGGCTTACCATCCTTGTCCTTCCAATCTGCCCAACCGTCGCTAGACCTAGCTAATACTAGATCTGATGCGCCGCTGGGCGTTTTGAAAAAATAATCTTTTGTAAAGCTATACTGTTTTTCTCCTCGCTCAATCAAAATCCCACTTTCTTTTAGTATATGTTGCAGCTTTTTGGTGTGATCCGGAGCTGATTTTGTGAATTCTTTTCTACAATAAGAACCTTCCAATACCAAAAGCCCATCACGGCCAAATCTACCCCTTGCGTATGCATCCGGACCTTTACAAAAAACTTCTGTTGTTTTAGCCCCTTCATCGATCAGTTCATTCACAGCCCCAATCACTGAATAGCCTAGAGAATTAAGTAAAATTACAATATTATCCAAAAAATCTTCAGCAGTATCCTTTATATTCCTAGCGGCATTAATCTCTTTCGGAACGACTGCATTCTTCAGATCCACTCTTCCATCCTGTTTTATTTTTTTAATTAATAAACATTCCAATAGTTTAACATCTGTTTTTGATAGATCCGGTGAAACAAAAGCCACTAAAGTATCCCAGAATTCTTTTTCAGAATCATGAGATTTCACCCTATTTAATAGCTCATCAGTTTCACCGACATATACCTCATCAACCATGTCATTTAATAAAAGATATACCGCAGGCAAGCTCCTGACCTCCAGATCCCTAATTTTATTCAGAGCCGATCTTGGGCATACAAGCATAGTTCCTTGCCAATTACTCAGTTTGACCGTTTTCACTCCAAACGGCGTTCCTTCCTCTAAAATTATATTTATTGTTTTTGTTCGCATAGCCTGATCAACTTACCACACGAAGCGTTCTTCCTTCAAACTCACCTGCCCAATCTTTACAGATCATGCCGGCTTGCTCCAGCACGGTTTTTGTAGCCGCTTCTTGCTTGTCGGGCGGGTAATGATATTTATTGAGAAGCTTTTTAACCAAAACTCTCAACTTGGCTTGAACATTCTCTTTGAGCGTCCAATCAATCGATGTATTCTTACGAAGCAGAACGACTAACTCTTGCGCAATCTTTTTTAGAGTTTCATCGCCTAACTCGCGGACCGCTGATTCGTTCTCGCAAAGCGCGTCATAAAAAGCTATTTCGTTTTCCGTCAGGTTCATTTCACTGCCGCGCTCTTTCTCTTGCCTGATCTTTTTCGCCAATTCAACCAGCTCGGCGATAACTTGAGCCGCCTCAATAGTCTGATTTTGATATTTTCTAATGGTTTCTTCCAACATTTTTACGAACGAACGCGATTTCACCAAAAACTTTTTCTGCATTGACCGAACTTCGTCGTTTAACAGCTTATTCAAAAGTTCCAAGGCGATATTCTTATGCTTCATATTCTTAACCTCTTCCAGAAACTCGTCCGACAAAACCGAAATGTTCGGCGACTTGAGACCTGCCGCGTCAAAGACGTTTATCACCTTGTCCGAAACTACGGCATTAGAGACGATCTGTCTGATGGCTTGGTCATAATCCTCCTCAGTCGGCCCGCCCGATCCACCAGCTCGATCAAATTTGGCGATCACGGCTTTAACCGCCTGAAATAGCGCCACTTCGTCCCTGATGGCCAAGGCCTCGTCGCTTGGAACGGATAAGGAAAAGGCGCCTGACAGCTCCGTAACGGCTTTTAAATAACGATCTTTGCCTTTTTCCTGTCCTAAAATGAAATCAACTGCGCCCGAGATTGTCTGCATGCGCTCGGATTGCTTGCCTGCAAAATATTTTGCATAATCAAAACCATGGTACATGTTTTTCACGATCTCGAATTTCTCTTGCATTATTCCAATGGCTTGCGATTGCGGAATGGTCGGCTCTTCTTTGTCTTTATCGGCATAGTAGGATAAAGCCTCTTTCAAAGCCGGTGCGATGCCGAGATAATCCACGACTAGACCACCTTGTTTATTCGTATAAATTCTGTTCACGCGAGCAATAGCCTGCATTAACCCATGGCCTTTCATGGGTTTATCGATATACATGGTATGCATACTTGGAGCATCAAACCCGGTCAGCCACATATCGCGCACAATCACAAATTTGAGTGGATCTTTCGGGTCCTTCATTCTGCCAGCCAACGTGCGCAATTCCTCTTTTGTATGGATATGCTTTTGATAATACGGTGGATCACTTGCAGAACCGGTCATGACAACTTTAATAAATCCCTTTTTTAGATTGTCGTTTCCCCACTCGGGCCTGAGTTTGATTATCTCATCATACAACTCGACTGCGATTCTGCGGCTCATGGCCACGAACATACCCTTGCCATCAATGGCGGCCAGACGATTTTCGAAGTGCTCGACTACATCCTTAGCAATAAGTTTGACTCGTTTCTCTGAGCCCACCATAGCCTCTAGCCTGGCCCATTTGCTTTTCAATTTTTCTTTCTTGGCGACTTCTTCGCCTTCGGTCAGTTCTTCAAACTCCGGATCAATTTTAGGCTTTTCAGATTCTTTTAACTCAATCTTTGCCAAACGAGCCTCATAATAGATAGGCACAGTCGCATGATCTTCGACTGCCCTAGAAATATTATAAACATCCACATACTCACCGAAGACTGCACGAGTATTTTTATCGGTTAATTCGATAGGCGTGCCGGTAAAGCCAATAAATGAGGCATTAGGCAATGCATCGTGCATGTGACGAGCGAAACCGTCGATAAAGTCGTACTGACTGCGGTGGGCTTCGTCCGCGATTACCACAATATTACGCCGATCAGATAACAACGGATGTTTCTCGGTTTTATTTTCAGGAAAAAACTTTTGAATGGTGGTAAAAATCACGCCGCCCGAAGCAACCTTTAATAATTTTTTAAGGTCATCCCGATCCTGCGCTTTAACCGGCGTTTGCCTTAAGACTTCGGAGCAGCCGGCAAAGACATCGAATAGCTGATCATCCAAATCATTGCGGTCAGTTAAAACAACCAGTGTTGGATTATCCAAAACTTGAATAATTTTGCCTGAGTAAAAAACCATCGTCAGGCTTTTGCCGCTGCCTTGCGTATGCCAAACCACGCCACAACGCCTGTCCCCTTTTTCTTTTGTAGCTTCTAAGGTTCGGGCAATGGCTTTATTTGTGGCAAAGTACTGATGATACGCCGCCAGAACTTTAAAATTCTTTTTGCCCTCAGTGGCAAAGGCCGAAAAATTACGCACGATATCCAGTAACCGCTCTTTTGGGAAAACCCCCCTTATCAAAATTTCCATTTCTGGCTTTGATTTTGGAGCTACGTCTTTGCCATTGATACTCTTCCATTTCATGAATCGCTCAAAATCCGCGGTCAACGATCCCATCCGGGTATCAGTTCCGTCGCTGGCGATGCATAACTCATTGTAAGCAAACAATGACGGAATCATATTCTTATAATTCTGTATCTGCGTGAACGCCTTGAACACAGTCGCATTCTCGTCCGCCGGATTCTTAAGCTCAAACAGGGCCAACGGCAAACCATTCATAAAAACCACGACATCAGGCCGGCGCGTGCCTTCTTTTTCTTTAGGATCAATCTTGTCTCCCTTCTCAATGACAGTGAATTGATTCACGGCTAAAAAATCATTTTTCTCCGGATGCTCAAAATCAATTAACAAAAGCTGATCAAAAACTTGTTCCCCTTTCTTTTTGTAGGCAACCGAAACGCCGTCGGTTAACATGCGATGAAAAGCCTGATTAGCCATCAACAAATTCGGTTGCGCGAAAGGCACCTGCGCAACTTGCTTGATCGCCTCTTGAATTCCTTCCTCCGGAATATCCGAATACCTGGATCTCAATGACTTTGCTAAGCGCTCAAGCAAAATAACCTGATCATAATACTCGCGCTCGGGTTTCTCGCTTCCCGGCGCAATATCCGGACCAAAGACAATGGAATATTCAAGCTCTTCGAGCCACTCCAGCGTGGCGACTTCTAAGTCGGATTCGGTAAATTTATAGGAGGTCATAATTACTCAATTTCTAATTTTAATTTATCACACGAGAAAGCATAACCTATACCAACGTTTGCAGATCTCTTAATATTTTTTGCGATCTCATTCATTTGTTGCTGTGATGTGGCTAATATTTTACCAATGGTTAGCCCTCCCCAAGCGATCCCTTCAAGCTTTTGCAATATTTCCGCATTTTTATCAAACGTATCCATCAAGTCATCAAATTGTTTAACCAAACCGGTAGCTTTTCTTGTAATAATTCCAACTACATTTTTAGTTCTAAGATCTATCAAAGGCCCTCCTGAATTTCCATTATTTACGCTAGCATCAAGTTGCATAATGTTGACCCCACCCTCGAGATATTGCGCTGAAATGTACCCGATGTGTGAAGTAAGTTGCTCTTGCTCAAAAGGATATCCCATAATTAGCACTTGCTCGCCGGTTCTTATATCTTTATGTGTACCTAATTCGAATTGATACTTACTTTTAAAAAAATTGTTGTCCCTGATATCTAAGACAATATAATCATCATGTTCCTGGGGCGAGCCACAGACAACATACGACGCCAAATCAGAGTACTTAAACGTGAATTCTGAATTGTCAACCTTTAGTTTAACTATAACATCTGGCGCGAAAGACCCTTCGCCAGGATGAAAGATGTGGTTGTTAGAAATAACCATATCTTTTGCCAAAAAAGCTGAACCAGATGCAATTTTACTTCCGGCTTTTAAAAAAGTTATTGAGACTATTCCGGAGCTTACTTCAGTAATAATTTCGGGTACACTCATATTCCTCATCGATATTTTTGTAACCGTTCACGGTTTACATCAGCAAATGACCATAATTTATGAAGCCCTAAAATAAAAGCTGACCAGAGAACAAATATAGCGAATAATTTGATTATATACGCAATAACATCTGGTTGGTAATAAAGTTCCGTTTTACTAAAATCGACTTCGCCACTAGTACAAATCGGCTCAGTTGTTTCGGGATGAGAGTAGACCATTAACGTGGGTATGACTGACAATTCTCCTGTGCCACTATAACTGAATGGCGTACAGCGTGGGCTATCGCTTATTTGTGAATATAACCTTAACGTTGACGTATTGCCATTTCCATAAATTCCAATCGTATATTCAATCGCGCCAAATTCCTTATTCTCCTTATTGTCAACCCTTCTTCCTGCAAAAAATACCTGATTACGATTAACCAAACACACTTTGTACCGATCCAAGCCAAAAGATACCTGAAACAATTTTGATAAAATAAAGCTTCTTGAATCCATAGGTGAATCTGCTACAACCCTCGTACTCTGAAAAGAACAGGAATTTATGTCAAAGGTCAAAGGCGTCTTATACCAAGGAGCGCCAAAAAGCCAAAAACAAATTAAAACAGGTGCTATACAAAAAAATACTATAAAACGTATCAAAGTAACACGCCATAAAAATAAAAAGAAATTACCTATTGTTTTTAGAAATTTCATAATTCAATTCTTATTTTCCCACTCATCAATCTCGGCAAAAGCAAATCGCGAATAAAAGTCAGCGTATCATTTTCTTTTTCATTGACGTTCATCATCTCCCTCAAATTCATGGCAACTTTATCAAACTTATTTAACACGTCCCTGCCAGGTAAAAATATTTCAATTCCGTAAGCTTGTCCTCGATTCAAGCCTGGTACGACCGAATCACCGTTCACAAAAGATAAGCTTTTCAACAAAAAATAACAATAAGTCAGCGGTAATTCAGATGTTATATAATAAGTCGTATCTATTGGATAAAAATCACCAGCAGACCAGTACATACTCCCAACATTCCCTTTGCGACCTACAACAATACCCGGCCCAACAGCAAGCTTCTCATTATGAAACCCTACAAAACCACTTGATCCAAATACTTTCACATTCCCTTTTTTTCTATCTTCTTCTTTTAAAGCTTTTCCGTAATTAAATTTTATAACATCTCCAAGTCGAGTAACCCTCCACCCCTCCGGCAAATTATTCGGATCAATATCATCCACAAACCAATTTTTGTACAAAGCGCTCGCGATTTTCTCAAGCGTAGCATTTATCTGGCGGTTTAGTTCGATTTTATCGTCGAGAGAGGTTAGGATGGAGGCGATGCGTCGCTGCTCTATAATATTTGGAACTAACCAAATCATATCTTTCAAATGCTTCCAGTCCGCACGCGGCATACGAGTTCCACTACTTCCACCACTGGCAGCGTCAATAAAATCTTGGGTTGCTAACAAATAAAATAACCATTTTTGATCAATTCCTTCTTTCGCTCTTATTGCCCAAATATCCGTAGAACATACGCCGGAAAAATTGGGTCTATAAATTTTTCTAAAATAGGGCCTCAATTTGCCAAACAAGATATCACCAGCCTGAAAACGGAATTTATTACTTTTTACCTCGGACGATCGGCCAATAGAATTCAAAGACAAATCCTGCTGATTGATGTGCTCTAATCCAATATATGACAAATCATTTTGTCCATTAGGCGCAAAAACATCCTTTATAATAACAGCAATTTTTTCAAGCTCCAATTCTTTCCATCCTTCCGGAATGGAGCCGAGGGGGGTTTGTTTAAGTTTTGATTGGATTTTATCCATAAGTTAAATTAAACCCTTCACTATAAATAAACCGAATGCACCAGCCAAACATATACCTATTATTAGAAGCGCGATTGTTACAAAGCTATGATGGATTTCTCGCCACGAGAGTAGCGCCGCCGGTCCAGTATAGGCATTGGGTGATTTAATTGCTGATAACTTTTTTTCAGCAATACAATAAGACAATCCTATCAAAACCATCCCTGAACCCAAACCAAACAGATAGCGGTTATTTAAAAAGGCAATATCTTTTATAATCAAAGAAGCCATAACCAATAAAGCGCCTAGGTATAATACTAAACAGTACCATGTATCTAATCGTAATTTTTCAAGAAGATTCATATTTTTGGTTAGACGAAATTTTTTTGAACCTTTCAGTATCCATCATTTCATCTTTCAATCGATGATTCTGTTTTTCCAGTGCAAGCAATCTGGGCACAAAATCTTCTGAAAATTTGATTACGTTTTGAGACTTATTAACTCCATTAAATAAATCCATTAAACACAAGGCAATATTTCCAATCATCCAAAGATCCGACTTGATATGATAATCATCCGGAAAATCAAAAAATGGTATTGAAAAAGAATTTTTGTTCGGATTTAACTCAAAATTCTTTTGTGCATAAATTAAGTTTGCATGAGCCGTTGTCTTATTAATCACTTCCACTTTGAAATTTTTTATGGCTTGCGAACCAGCCGAATAATTTTTATCAAGCCAAGCATACCATTTACTTGATAGTTCTTTGGGTGAATCAACAAGCCCATTATCCATCACGGTTAAAAAATTCTCCTTTTGAGGATTTGCTATGGCATAAGCAGCTGCAGCGCCAGCTTCCAAAACTATCCGTAAATCCAACATCATCTGGACATGATGCCGTCTGACAGCTGAGAACAAGGAAAGAGTGTGGTACTTTTTTACAACTGAAAGAAAAGCAGCAAATACATAAAGTTCCATGCCAACCGATTTTATAAAGTCTTGAAGCAGACTATTAAATTCATTAGCATTTATAAAATACTCACCATAAAGTTCAGCGCCGTGCACAACCATCTCATGCTCACTCGTGAGAATATCTCCAATTGTGTCTTGTTTATATTCCATAGTTATATTAGTGCCTAGCACTACCATGCCCCACATGGTCGCTTAGTTTTTCATGATTCTCGTGCACAATCTTGCCCGTCTGATAATCCTTTACGATTTCGTGATATTCATCCTTTTCCTTATCTAGCGTTCTAGATAACTCGACCCCATCTTTACATTGTTCACTACTAAACCATCCGCCTATAACTTCAACAACAAATTTTCTGAATCCAGCAGATTTTTTTCTAAGCCTAAAAGAATCTCGCACTTTGATTGTCTCATAAATTGAAATACGAAGATCACTAACTGTATTTTTTCTACAATGCAAACAATAACGGATACCAAAAAGATTCGAAAGCCACTTTTCATGACCGCATTCTTGGCAAAAACTTCCATGATTTACACATTCCTTTTTCTTAAAGAGAAACATATCATTCATTATCATTCCTTAACATTACACCTACGCCAAAAAACAGTTGGGTAAAATCTTGCCCACGAAAAAAAGATAATCGCCACGATAGATTGTTTTCAGGTCTTGTTTGGTGATTTTAATCTCGTTTTTCTCAATCATATTGGTTTACAGCCTTTGTGTTCTTAGGCACAATTTTCATTTATTCTTGACCCTTGAGCTTTTTCACGCTCTTTGGCAATGCTTTACCTTCTGCTTTTAATTTTCGCTCTAGTTTCTTTGTATCCTCTTCGGGCGGCAGATCCTCCGGCTGAATACCACTCTTGGCAAGCATCTCACGCATATTTTCATTATTCTTCACGTGCTCAAACGTAATCGGCGCTTCGCCTTGCAGAGTTTGGTCGCGCTTCACATTGTGATTCGTGATTTCGCTAGCAAGATCCTTGGCCTTAATGGTCACCGAGGGTAGAAAATCAGCTAACGGCCGCTTTTCCGGTATTCCTAACTTTTCCTTCATGTCCTGTGTAGTATAACCTCCAAATAATGCCGCGTCTCCCTTGCTGCGAATTCTTGCAAAACCCTGATTATCCACGCCGCGTTCGAATAAGATTCCGGACAAATCCTTTTCCGTTATCGTCAGCTTTTCTCTTGCGTGCAATCGCTCCCATTCAGCCAGACGCTGTTCGACCAATTCCTGCTTGCGCGTTTGCACTGCAAAATAAGTCATTGCAAAAGCAATTTCATCTTTTCGAGGGTCGCCATTTTGCGCAATCAAATAACACGCATAACGAGTAAGCATGATATCCACAACTTCGCGTTGACTACCTAAACCCAAATCAACCTTTTTCGTGGCGTCACGAAAATGGTCAAAAATGGGCTGTTTTGCCGTTTCACAAGCAACTTTGGCTTTATTAATTGCATTCTCAAAATTTTCCCATCGTTCATACCCTAACAATGTCTGCAACTCACGTGCATACCAAAACTCTATCCCATCATCGTTCCGATGTGCGCAATCTTCAAAATTTTTATGCAATCGCGTAATTAATTGTTTCTCCATATTGAATAAAAAATAAATATTAAATGGATTATGATGGCATCAAGATTATAGAAAGGCAATTTCACGCTGAACCTCTCTACCGCCTTCGTTCTGAACTATCCGGAAATTCCGGATAGTTGAAATTTCCGACAATTCAGCGCTTTTATAAATATTTTGAAGATGCTCACTAATAGTCCGGATATCCACAGCGAACAAGAGAGATGTCTGGCATATGCTTCAATTTTACCAAAAATAGAACAAAATTAGAACGCCCTGTCAAGCCCTCAAATCTCAAATCCGATACTCTTTAAATTCTTTTTAATTTCCTTCTCCAGTTCTTTTGATTTTTCAAATTGCTCAGATAATCCTTTTGTTAATTTTGCCATTTTCTCCTCAAACACCTCGACATCCTCTTCCACGTAATCCGACCCTACATACCGACCGGGCGTTAAAACAAAACCGTTCTTTTCTACCTCTTCGAGCTTAGCGGCTTTGCAAAAGCCTTTAACATCTTGATATTTGCAGTCTTTTGTTCTCCAACAATGATAGGCCTCGGAAATCTTTTTAATGTCTTCATCCGTCAGCTCACGATTTCTTCGCGAGATCATGGCGCCCATCTTACGGGCGTCAATAAATAAAATTTCGTCATGACGATCACGTAATTTATGATCGTAACGATCTCGAGAAACAAACCAAAGACAGGCTGGAATTTGAGTCGTGTAAAAAAGTTGAGAAGGTAAGGCTATAATGCAATCAACCAACCCGTTATTGATCAACTGCTTACGTATCTCCCCTTCACCACTCGTATTGGATGATAACGATCCGTTTGCCAAAACAAAACCCGCGATCCCGGAGGGAGAAAGATGATGGATCATGTGCTGAATCCAGGCATAGTTAGCGTTACCGACCGGAGGTAGGCCGTACTTCCATCGCGCGTCGCCGCGTAATCGCTCGCCGCCCCAATCACTGATATTGAAAGGTGGATTGGCTAAAATGAAGTCCGCCTTGAGATCAATATGTTGGTCGTTATGAAAACTATCTGCCCATTGCTGGCCAATGTTCCCCTCAATCCCACGAATTGCCAAATTCATCTTGCACAATCTCCATGTCGTTGGATTTAATTCCTGGCCGTAAATCGCGATATCACGCGTATTGCCTCCGTGCGACTGAATAAATTTTTCACTTTGAACAAACATACCGCCACTTCCACAGCATGGATCATAAACGCGGCCTTTGTATGGCTGTAGCATTTCCACTAAAAGTTTAACAACAGCTTGTGGGGTGAAAAATTCACCACCACCCTTACCTTCTGCCGAAGCAAAACGGCCCAAAAAGTATTCGTAAACCCGACCAAGAATATCTTTGCTTTTACTCTCCTGATCGCCTAACCCGATTGTACTAATCAAATCAATTAACTCGCCCAATCTAACTTTATCTAAATCAGGTCTGGCATAGTTTTTGGGAAGAACTCCCTTAAGGTTTGGATTATCTTTTTCAATCAAATACATCGCGTCATCAACAAGCTTGCCTACCTCCGGTTTTTTAGCATTCGATTTCAAAAAGTCCCAGCGCGCTTCTTTAGGAACCCAAAAGACATTTTCTGACTTATAAAATTCCTGTTCCTCTTCCATGCCTTCGTATTTATCCGGATCCTTCAGAGCTTTTTGATGAGTCTCTTCAAAAGAGTCTGATATATATTTCAAAAAGATCAGTCCAAGAACAACATGCTTGTACTCCGCGGCATCCATGTTGTTGCGCATTTTATCCGCAGCCGCCCAGAGCTTTTCCTCAAAGCCGATAACGGCTCCATTGGTTCGTTTTGCCATATAAACTCACCAAACCTTACTCTGAAATAAGCCAAAAATCAACTTCAGAACATTACCTATCTCACCCCCTCCCACGGTAAACCTTCCTTCCCAAAATGGCCGTAGGCGGCCGTTTGTTGGTAGATAGGATGGCGGAGGCTTAGGCGATCAAGGATCGCGAGTGGACGGAAGTCGTACTGATCCAAAACCGCCTTTGATAGCTCGTTCCCCTGCCCGTCAACCGCGCTAACCATGACCGGCTCAGCCTGGCCAATGGCATAGGCCACGGAAACCAGACACTGGCCGGCCAAGCCTTGCGCCACGATATTTTTCGCCGCGAACCTGGCCATGTAGGCCGCGCTGCGGTCGACTTTGGTTGGATCCTTGCCGGAAAAACATCCGCCGCCGTGCGGAATCAAACCGCCGTACGTATCCACCATGATCTTCCGTCCGGTTAAGCCCGTATCAGCCTCGAATCCCCCGATCGTGAATTTGCCGGTCGGATTGACCAATACATCTATCCCGTCCAATTCCTTAACCAGCGGAGTGATCAGCTCTTTGACCAATTCTTCTCGGATCATATCCTGCCCAACTTCTTCCGAATGTTGCGTACTGACCACGATGGTCTTGAGGTTCCCATTTTGAACAGTGACTTGCGTTTTACCATCCGGCCCAAGCCAGGGTAACTTTCCCGATCGCCTTAATTTTTCCAAACCCGACGAAAGCTTATGCGCCAACACGACCGCGCGCGGCAAATATTCCGGCGTTTCGTTCGTGGCAAAACCATACATAATCCCCTGGTCGCCCGCACCGCCCGTGTCCACGCCTTGTGAGATATCCGGCGATTGTTGGGTGATATTGGTTACGACGCGCAATTCGTCCGAATAACCAATCTCCCGGTAAATTCGTCGGGCGATTTGCTCGGCATCAACTTGGCCGAGGCTCGTCACCTCTCCGCCGATCACGAGCAAACCATGCGAACCAAAAGTTTCCACGGCCACGCGGCTGTTCGGATCCTGCGCCAGATACGCGTCCAGGATCGCGTCCGATATCTGGTCGCAAATCTTGTCCGGATGGCCGGACGTGACGCTTTCGACCGTGTAAGTACTGGGTATGAACATAAAACATGAATGCCTCCCATCGGGAGGCTAATTAATAATTATCTTTCCCGTGGTTGTCACTAAGGACTGCGTCCCGCGTGACAGGGGTCGGAATTAGCACCTTCTTGTCTCCTTGGAGCCAAGGGTTGCTGGCGGGTCAACGAGCCGAAACTCTCGCCGCGCTCTTGATAGGTCTTCAGTTGTGGTTAGTAGGATAACAGATTAATTTAAAAAATCAAATACGATGACTCCACCCTTGACCTCCCCTTAAATGGATGATATATAAACGGCTCGACAGCCGACCGCAAACCCCAAGGAGACCGTTCATGTCCAAGTCCAGCGCCGAAGTCAAGCTGATCCTGGTAAAAGGCGATCCGATCGTCACTCGCGTGACCATCAACTCAGGGGTCATGCTTGCCGAGATCCTGAAAGCCGCCGAGATTCCCAAGGGCGACTACTCGTGCTTCGTCGACGGTGCCCCGGCGAACCGGGAATCAAGGATCAACTTCCAAGGCTCTTCCGGCTCCCCGATCGTCATCAAGGTCTACGAGCTTGAGAGATCAGCAACTAGCGGCTAATCCGCCGCCCCTTCGCGTCTCCGCTCTGGAGCGCCTTTTTTTATTTTGAGCAATCGAAAACTGATTTTATTTTTGTTTTTCTTTTTTATAGGGGTGGTTGCTCGCCCAACCACCCCTATAACCCCAAAGGCGCCCCATGATCTGCGCTCCTCGCACGACTAATGATCGTTCGCGGGCTCGGCTGGCTCGTATACATCTCTACACTCGAACAAACGCCTTCGCATAAAGGCCGCTCACTCCATAAGTCGTCTTGCGGTGCTCGATGTGGGGCCCCTTCGGATTTTGGAAACGCTTCTAAGAAATAAGTAGGATTTAATAGCCTGGAAGGGGTTCGGGGCCGAACAATGGAGCCAGGACTTTGTAAATGAGTACTCTAAAGAGAGAGCGGAACGTGAGGCCCCGAAAATTTTGCTCCACTTTTGTTTGCAAAAGTGGAAAGAAAAAGAAAATAAAAATAAAATCCGTTTCATAAAAAAATGACATTAAATACATAATTGTCTAATATGTATTTATGCAGATCTTATTCTTAGGCACTGGGCCGACGGAAGCCATACCCCGCGAAGGGCATACGGACGCTTTATGTCGTGACGCGCGAGCCGGAGGCAAAAGCCGCCGCAGACGCTCTTGCGCGCTCGTGACGTCTGGCAGGACGACTATTTTAATTGACTCCGGTCCGGATATTTTTGAACAACTTTCCAGACATAAACCTAAACGAATCGACGCGGTTTTATTGACTCACGGCCATGAGGACGCCGTGGGAGGTTTGCGCGACTTGGACGAGTGGCTGAGTATCACACCCCGCCTTCGGCACCCCTCTCTTAAGATAAGAGAGGGGTTGGGGGAAAGATACGTCCCCATTTTCACGGATCATCTGACAGCCGAACGACTGACCACGCGCTTCGGAAGATTCGGGCATCTAAAATTCTCAAGGCTTAAAGATTATGCGGGCTTCAAAGCCGGCCAACTAGAAATCTTACCCTTCCCCGTTCTGCATACGCATGACGTGCGCTACAAAACCTATGGCTACAAATTTGATTCTTTTTGTTACGCCAGCGACTTCTACGAGCTGCCCAAAAGAACAAAAAACCTGCTCAAAGAACTTGATACTGTAATTTTGGACGGCGCCATGTACATGGGCGTCAAAATGCCTACCCACATGTCGGCCGACGCCACGGTCCGTTTGGCCGGCGAGCTCCAGGCCAAACGCCTGGTCATCACCCAATCGGGCCACACCTACCCGCCCCACCTTCAAGCCGAGAAATCCATTAAAAAATACGCCGCGGCTCATGCCTTTGAATATCCCAAACAGATCACCCTGGCTTACGACGGCCTACGGCTCAAAATGTGAGGGGCTTGCCAACCGCGTATATATATGGTACATTCTTGTCGCCCTGGGAAGGGCTTTTTAAAGAGAAAATATGTCAATTATCAATAAAGTCGTCGATTACTTCGTATCGGCAAAAAATGAGCTTTCCAAAGTCACCTGGCCAACGCGCAAGGAGACGATCCGTTACTCGGCCCTGGTCATCGCGATCAGCGTGGGCGTGGCCGTTTTCTTCGGAGTCTTGGATGTCGGTTTGAGCAATCTTGTGACGGCCGCTTTGGCCAACAAGAAGGTTGAACAAACCATTCCTACCCAAGTTCCGGTTACCCCGACCGTTGAAGGCGGACAACCGGCGGGCGCGGTCACGGAAGTTAAAACCCAGGATCCAACCATCAATTTTGATCAAGTGACGCCGATCACCACTCCGACGGACACCAAAAAATAAAAACCAAGTATGCCTAAGCAGACATTACAACTCGGCCGCCGCTGGTATGCCATCCATACCTACTCGGGTTACGAGGAAAACGTGGCCGAAAACCTCTTGCGCCGCATCGAGACGCTCGGCATGAAGGAAAAAATCTTCAACGTCATCGTGCCCATCGAAAAAAAGATTAAGATCAAGAACGGCAAGCGCAAGCTGGTGGAAGAAAAAATCTATCCCGGCTACGTGCTGGTCGAGATGATCGTGGACGATGATTCCTGGTACGTGGTGCGCAACACGCCCAACGTGACCGGTTTCATCGGCACGGGCACCATCCCTTCCCCTCTTTCCGAAGCGGAAGTCGGCAGCCTCTTCAAGCGCATCGGCACCCAGGAAGAGCCAGCCTACACCATTGACATACAGCCTGGTTCTCCTGTAAAAATCGGCGAAGGTCCCTTTAAGGGATTTGAAGGCAAAGTCATCGAAATCGACGGCGCCCGCGGCAAGGTCAAGATCCTGGTTTCCATGTTTGGCCGCGAAACCCCACTCGAACTCGACTTCACCCAGGTCAAAAAGATTTAAACCCTCCAGTCGAGGGCGTTACACGCGAGACGCGCTTCTCGTCCTGCGTGCCTGCGTCCTCCGACGCTCTGTCATCGCGAGGAATGAAATGACGTGGCGATCTACAGTAGATTGCCGCGCTCGTCAGACTCGCTCGCAATGACAATTAATAAGCAATATGGCTAAAAAAGTTAAAACCCTTATCAAACTGCAAATCCAAGGCGGCAAAGCTAATCCGGCCCCTCCGGTCGGTACAGCTCTTGGCCCCCAAGGCTTGAACATCGCCGAATTTTGCAAGAAATTCAACGATGCCACTAAGGACCGCATGGGCGAAGTCGTGCCGTGTATCATCACGGTTTACGAAGATCGCTCGTACGAGTTCATCCTGAAGACTCCTCCGGTTCCGGAACTTTTGAAGAAAGCCGCCGGCATCCAAAAGGGCTCACCCAAACCATTAACCGACAAAGTCGGCAAGGTTACCAAAAAGCAGGTCCGCGAGATCGCCGAAAAGAAAATGCCTGACCTAAACTGCACCACGGTCGAAGCGGCCATGAGTCAAGTGGAAGGCACGGCTAAAAACATGGGCCTTGAAGTTACAGGTTAAATCAAAATCCCGCTAAAGCGGGATTTTTGTTATAATCAGAAAGTGATAATCATTTTAGGTCTATTACTATTAACGGTCGCTTCCGCGGGAGCGGCCTGGCTAGCTTTATCAAATATGGAGTCCTCAAAAAAACCAGCCGTCATTAAAACCGTATATTTTTATCTGGTTTCACTCATCGCCCTATTCATGGTCGCCTTCTCGACGGCCGATTTGATTAATCTAGGGCTCAAAACTTGGGTTTTCCCCAAAGCCAACCAGCAATACTACGGCATGAGTTGCGCCATTCCCACCATCAAATACGCTCCGGGACAAACCACAACCTCAAGCGATGAGCTTTACCTGAAGCAATGCGAAGAGGACCGCCTGAACCAAAAAGAAATGGCCATGATCCAAAATCAACGAGACGCCATCCGGGACATTTCGATGATCGTAGTCGGCATTCCCCTGTTTTTATACCACTGGATAACTTTACGTAAGGACAAAGAGAGCGAGCGGGCTTAATAGGCCTTGACGCTTTCAATTTATAGGCTTAACATAGGCCCATTATTCACGTGGGAGGTCGGATGCTCATCTGACCGCCTCATCCCCCTTCGCTAAAGCTACGGGGGATTTCACCACGGGAATGGGCCAAATAGGCCTGTTCTCAGCCAAAATATGGCGCAAAGTAAGCGCTTCTTGGAGGCCAAGAAACTGGTCGACAAGACTAAGAAATACTCGCCCATCGAGGCCATTGATCTGGCCAAGAAAACGGCGACTACTAAATTCGTGGGCAGCGTAGAAGTCCACGTCCGTTTGGGTATTGATCCCAAGAAAACCGACCAGACCGTGCGTTCCACTTTGGTCCTTCCCCACAGCACCGGTAAGACTAAAAAAGTCGCGGCTTTCGTGGGCGCGGAAAAGGAAAAGGATGCCAAAGAAGCCGGCGCCGACATCGTGGGCGGCGAGGAACTCATCAATGAAATCATCCAAAGCAATAAAATTGATTTCGAGGTGGCCGTGGCTACTCCGGACATGATGCCTAAGCTGGCCAAACTGGCTAAGGTTCTCGGCCCCAAAGGTTTGATGCCCAACCCCAAGACCGATACGGTCGGCCCGAACGTCAAAAAGATGGTTGAAGAGCTTAAGAAAGGTAAAATCGCTTTCAAAAACGACGTGGCCGGCATCATCCACCAGGCCATCGGCAAGACTTCGCTCGAAGCCAACCAGCTGGTCGAAAACCTGAATGCTTTAATGGATACGATCCGCAAGAACAAGCCGGCTTCGGCCAAAGGCGCCTACCTCAAAAACGTTACGGTCACCACGACCATGGGCCCCGGCATCTCGGTTGATCCGTCTTATTTCGCCTAAAAATTAAAATCCGCCCCAGGCGGATTTTAAAAATAATTCGATATTGACATTCCGGCCTTAATTTTGCATGGCCGTATGCTAAACTGGAACCGTTATGCTCAAATACAACCATCCCCCCGAAGACAACAAGGGCGATGATCTCCCTCCTCCGGACGAGGACGAAGAATAGTATGCCAAAACTCATCATCGGTTTCGTCGGACAAGTGGGTTCAGGCAAAGGTACGGCAGCCCATATATTGCAAGAAAAATATGGGGCGACCATTTTTATCTTTAGCGGCATTCTAACCGACGTTTTGAACCGCCTTTTTCTTCCCTCCTCCCGCGAAAATCTAATTAACATGTCCATGACTTTGCGGCAGGGATTCGGACAAAACGTCCTAGCCAAAACCATGAGCCGGCAGATTGAAGAATCCAATGCCGAAATCGTAGTCGTGGATGGCATTCGCCGCCTGGAAGATATAGAAGATTTGACGACCAACCCCAATTTCCATCTGATCGAAATCTCAGTCGATCCAAAAGTCAGGTTTGAGCGCCTGAAGAAACGCAATCAAAAACCCGGGGAAGCCGAAATGACCTGGGAGGATTTTTTGGCCGTCGGTCAAAAGGAGACCGAACTCACGATCGCCAAAGTGGCTGAGCAGGCTCCAATCAAACTTAACAATGAGAGTGATATTCAAGGTTTGGAAAAACAGCTTGATGGGTTGGTGAATAAATTTAGCAACTAATCAAACTTTCAACTCCCCCTTAATAAGGGGGACAAGGGGGATTATGCAAGTCCGCATCACCAAGCTCAAAGACGACGTGGCCATTCCGGCTTATCAGACGGCCGGAGCGGCGGGTTTTGATTTGGCATCCGCCGAAGACGTGGTCATCCAGCCCGGTCAATCGTTTCTGGTCCCGACCGGATTGGTGATTGCTACCCCTCCGGGACACGTTTTGATCCTCACCGCGAGATCCAGCCTTTTTAAGAAGAAAGGCCTTGTGCTGGCTAATGGCGTGGGAACTATTGATAGCGATTACTGCGGCCCCAACGATCAACTTTATCTTTCTTGTTACAACCCCGGTCAATCCCCTGTTTCGGTCGCCAAAGGCGAGCGCCTGGCCCAGGGCATTTTCCTGCTTTTCACCCGCGCCGAGTTTGTCGAAGCGCCGGCCGATGGCCCCGACCGCGGCGGTTTTGGTTCGACGGGCTAAATTTCCACATTAAACCCTTGACACCCGGGCTTTTAGGATATTGCCCGGTCTTTTCCCGTATGCGAAGGTATAGCCGATTTCAAAACATATGCCATCAATAGATGAGGTAAAAAAGGCCAAATTGATCCAACCGGCCGACCCAACCACGCGCCGGATTTACTGGCTGAACCATTTCAGGACAAAGCGTGAGGACGGCGAAGCGGTTGAGCTACGCCCGACTCCCGAACAACTGGCCGTAGCGGTTGCCAAGTGCTCCCGGAGTTCGACGCCTTTTGACCAAAACGTGGATGACGTAAGCTTGGAAAAAGCGGCTGAGTTTCACGAGAAGTGGGTCGTGGGATACGGCCATTCTTCGGTTGCCGAACATGCCGTGGCTTCGGTCGCTTTCCAAAATATCCCCCAAACCATTATCAAGATCTTGGAAGACAACCGCCTCGCCTCTTTTACCGAGGTCTCTTCGCGCTACCAAGTCTTCACGAGGCAAAGAGTCGGCATTCCCAAATCCCTGGCCCAAAGCCAGTTTGCCGACCGGGTCAACCAGCTTTTTGACCATCTCTACAATCTTTACGACGAGTGCTACGCCTTGCTTGATCCGATCTTCCGCGAACGCCAGGCGCAAGGCGACATGCCGGACGCGGCTTACAAGGCCACCATCAAGGCCATGACCTGCGACCGCGTGAGATACTTGTTGCCGGCCGCGGCTTTGGCGGCGCTCGGCATGACGGCCAACGCCCGCGTTTGGGAAAAAGCCATTATCAAATTATTGTCTTCGGCGGATCCGCTAGCCCAACAAATCGGCGATGAAATTAAAAGCGTTCTGCGGGGCTTTGCGAGTCTTGACCGCGACCAAGCGCTTAAACATTTCCCGTTACCGACCCTGCTCAAATACGCCGACCCCAGCCAATATATGGCCGGCCTGCCTTCTAAGATGACTGAGCTGGCCAGCGAAATCTTGGCCGAACGCCAAACCGAAACCAAAGAATACGCGGTCGGCGCCACGGCCGAAAATCCGGTGGTCTGCACCTACGACGACAACTTGACCGAGATGAGAATTTCGTCCGCCTTGCTCTCCCGTTACGCCAAAATCCCCATGGAGCAAGCCCTGAACATCGTTTCGCGCGACAAACCGCTCCAGGAAAAAATCATCAAAGCCGCTTTGGAAGAACGGGGTCCGCATGATATTCCGCCGCGGGAATTTGAACACGCCTGGTTCCAACACGAAATCGTCATGGATTACGGAGCTTGGCGCGACATCCAACGCCACCGCATTTGCACCCAAACCAACCAGCCGCTTGGCACTGATTTGGGATTCGATATTCCGGATGAGATTGGTGAAATCGGCAAAGCCAAGGAATTCGCGGAAGTGATGGACGAGGCCAGGCAATTAAACCGCGATATTTTAGCGGCCGGCATGGTGGCCGAAGCGCAATACGTCGTGCCCATGGCTTATCGCCGCCGATTATTGGTCAGTTGGAACTTACGCGAACTCTTCCATTTCATCGAGCTCCGCTCGGGCAAAAAAGGCCACCCCTCCTACCGCCGCATCGCCCAAGAGATTTGGCGTTTGCTTGATGAAAGCCATCACATGATCGCGTCCTTCATCCGGGTGGATCTTAGCCAGGAAAACATTTCGACCTTGGGCGCCAAACCGAAAGGCTTCTAACCAGTGTGGTAAAATAGGCGCGTCAATTTATGATCCAAAGACAGCCTGAAGACGGTTTGCACGCCATCATCGAGGGTATAGATGGTTCCGGCAAATCGACGGTTTTAAACGCCTGCCGCGCTTGGGCCGAAGAGCGCGGCGTTTCTTTTTTCAACGTCATTGAATTTTCTGAACGCGAAGGTCGCCTGCCCAGCGTGGAAGAAGTCGGGAATGCCACCGGGCTTATCACCGCCGAACCGACTTTTTGTTGGGTCGGCAAAGCCATTCGGGAAGAGATTATCGCCAAACACGAAAATGAAAATGTCCCCCGCTACAACGGTTGGGAAACGGCCCAGGCTTTTGCCTTGGATCGTTTAATCCTTTTCAGGCGATTGATCATCCCTTTCCTGCAAGGCCACTCGGAACGCATCATCTTCCAGGACCGGGGGCTTGGATCGTCCCTGGCTTACCAGCCGCTACAGGATACTTCACTGAATACTTACAAGCTCATCGATCTGCCTGGCAACGCCCAAACTTTAACTTTCGCTCCCAACCTCCTAATTTTGATCCGGGCCGAAGCGGCCGCGGCTATGGCCAGGCTGGCCGGCAGGAAAGACAAACAAGACGGCGCCATTTTCGAGGAGCCTGATTTCCAACAAAAGCTGGTCCAAAGGTTTTTATCGGATGAAGTCTTGGGTCCTTTCAAGCAAGCCGGAACAAAAGTCGTTGAAGTGGATGGGAATGCCGGAATCGATGAAGTCAGCTCGTCCGTAAAAGGCCTTCTCTCGCAAAATTTGCCTGATTTTGGTAAAATATAGCCATCTTAATCTTACATTTATATGCTTAATCAAACCCAAGCGAAACAAAAATTTCGCACAACTTTGGCGGTACTCCTGGTTTCCATCATTTGGCCGGTTATCGGCCTGGTCCTTTTCCCGATTCTGGCTTTAGCCGGAGTAAAAAACATGGGAGTGGGCGTCCTTCTTTATTTGATCGTCTGGCTGGCTTTGTTCATCTGGCTTTTTATTCAATGCTGGAGACTGGCTCCCGAAGTGGGAGCCACCCCCTGGGCTTCGCTTTGGCTGCTTTTCCCATTCTTTGGGATCTTGGTAATCGGCATGCTCTTCCTTGAACCGCTCAAGTACCTGGCTGACGGCAAACCGGAAAATAAAAGGCTGCCCCAAACTTGGGATTTGGTTAAACAAACCTGGAAGCTTTATACCGAAACTTTTAAAGATAGCGTCAAAGTCTCGCTCTACTTCATTTACGTTTCAATCGTGAGCGGCATTATCGCGGCTTTGGCGGTTTACTTTGGGATGGCTTACGAATTGGTTTCGTTGATCATGGTCTTGCCTTTGGCTTTGGCTAATGCCTGGGTGACGGTTTTGATTTTTCACCGCGTGGCCAGCCTGGAAGCCGGCCAAACCTCTTATCAACCGCTTAAAGAAAGTTGGCGCAATTGGCTTTCATATCTCTGGCTGGCCATCGAAATTATAGTCTTTTCCGCCGGACCGTTTATCTTGGCCGCCCTAATCATAGCCGTAGTCTCGTTAGTCGTAGGTCAATATCAAAATCTGGGAGCCTTGTTCATCCCCGGGGTTAAACCAGTCACTGCCGCCCCAGCCGCTTGGACTTATATCCTGACCGCGATTTTAGGAATTGTGTTATTAATTCCTACTTGGATCTGGTTGATCTACAAATCCGCCGTTTGGAACAGCTTTGCTTTGCCCATCCTGATGATTGACGGCAAGAAAGGCAAAGAGGATCTTAAAGAAGCCACGCGCATCGCCAAAGGCCGATGGTGGGGACTTTTCTGGAAAAATCAGTTGGGCGGAATCTGTTTTGGAGCTTATGGCATGCTGATCGGACTTGGCATCAGTATCGCCATCCTGATCCTGGGAGCCATCTTCAAAGCCCTAAACCTTGGACAATCCGTAGACATCTTCCTAAGCCAATTGGCCGACGGCGTGATCGCCATGATCCTAATCCCCTTATTCATGGGCTTTACGGTTAAGCTTTACCGCGCCTTCAAAAAATCTGCCGGCTAAACACAACCCCAGTCAATTGACAAATAGCAAGAGTTGAAAGCTCTTGCTATTTAGTTTAATCTGTTAGGCATTATGAAATTCGTCCCGATCATCGGTTTGGAAATCCATGTCCAGCTGAACACGGCCAGCAAGATGTTTTGCGCCTGCCCAAACGTGGACGATGGCGCCCCGCCCAATACGGCCATCTGCCCGGTCTGCACGGGCCAACCTGGTGCGTTACCTGCCCTTAACTCAAAAGCCTTGGAAAAGGGCATTTTGGCCGGTTTGGCTTTGAATTGCCGCATCCCCGAGCAAAGCGCTTTTGACCGCAAGAATTATTTTTATCCTGACCTGCCCAAAGGCTATCAAATTTCGCAATTCGCTTTGCCGATAGCCCTAAGTGGCCAAATGGTAATCGAGGTTCCGGAAAACGCCATTCCCAAACGCGAGCAGATAAAAATCGGCATCACCCGCGTCCATCTTGAGGAAGACGCCGCTAAAAACTTCCATGCCCCGCAAGGCATGAACGGCCGTCCTGCCACGCTAGTTGATTACAACCGCGCCGGTACGCCGTTGATCGAGATCGTGACCGAGCCTGATTTGCGATCCCCTTCCGAAGCCAAATTTTTCCTCCAAGAGCTCCGAGCCATCATGCGCGCCATCAAAGTTTCGAACGCCGACATGGAGAAGGGCCAGATGCGCTGCGACGTGAACATCTCACTTTTGGAAATAGACGACAACGGTTATCCGCTTAAAGAGACGTTGAACGCCAGGACCGAAATCAAAAACCTGAACTCTTTCCGGGCGGTCGAACGTGCCATTGCTTACGAGGTCCAAAGGCAGACAGCCATGTACGAATCCGGCACGCCGCCCGTCGAGTCCACCCGAGGTTGGGACGACAACCAGGGCAAGACGCTCGAGCAGAGGACCAAAGAGACTTCGGCTGATTATCGTTACTTCCCCGAACCTGACCTCCCGCCCCAGGATTTGATTGCCACCCGTGAAAAATTGACGAGCGCTTTGCCTGAATTGCCGGCCGCCGCTCGCCGCCGCCTCCAGGACGAATGGGGCTTTCCGGCCGCGGCCGCGGCCTTTTTTACCCTAGACGAGGCTTGGCAGGATTACGCCGAAAACGTCATGAGCGAACTCGGCGGTTGGCTTGAAAGCTCGGACGACAAGTTGAAAAGCGGAGGCGAAATAATGGCCGCCAGAAAATCAGAACTCGCGAAATTGGCCAGCGGTTGGCTCACGTCCAAGTTGGCCGGTCTTTTGGCCGAAAGGAATTTGACGATCAGCCAGGTCAATATCACGCCCGAAAATTTCGCGGAATTTCTGAAATTGCTCGATTCCAAAGTCATTAACAGCACCAACGGCCAAAAGCTGATGCAACTCATGATGGACAGCGGAGGCGATCCATCCGACCTGATGGAGACTCATAACCTTGGACAAAACCTTAAAGGCGACGAGCTTTCGGAAATCGTCAAAAGGAATCTGGAGGCTAATCCCGATAAAGTGGCCGATATCAAAGCCGGAAAAATTCAAATCATCAAATGGTTCGTGGGAGTCGTGATGCGCGAAACCGAAGGTCGCGCCAACCCCCAACAAGCCGAAGAAGAAATCCGACGTCAGCTTGAGATCTGATTTACTTTTGTCATTTCGAGCGTAACCCAGTGGAGTCGAGAAATCGCCTACGCTAAGTTTTCAAATCGACGATCTCTCGATTCGTATGACTCACTCGAGATGACAGAATTGTTATTTAGTTAACCAACTGTTAACAAATTCGACGGCTTCGTCCTCATCTTTGGCCCAATGGATACGCGGGTCGCGCTTAAACCAGGTTTCCTGGCGCTTGGCGTAATGATAAGTGGCTAGCTTAATCAGATGGATGGCTTGGTCGAGCATGATTTCGCCCCGCAGGTAGCGGGCGATTTCTTTATAACCGATCGAGGTCATGGCCGGCGCGTTCCAAGAAACCCCTTCGTCATGTTGCTTGCGCACCTCGTCCGGCCAACCGTCTTCCAGCATGCGCCTGACGGCCAAATCAATGCGCCGGCGCACCTCATCCCTTGAGCGTTTAATACCTACCTCGAAAGCATCGACGATCGGCGGGTGTTTTTTGCGTTGCGACGCGATCGACTTGCCCGTGAAAGTGCAAATCTCAATGCCTCTGATCACGCGGCGCGGATTTTTCAAATCCACCACAGTCGCTGCCGTGGGATCTAACTTCAAAAGATGGGATACCAACTTTTCCAAGGACTGCTTTTCGAAAGACGACCTCAAGGCCGGATTGGGCGGGACGTGCGGAATATCAAAATTATCTATCAAAGCCGACGTGTAAAGGCCTGTGCCGCCCACGATGATGGGTAAATGTCCCCTTTCAATTATGCCGTCGATGGCCCGAATCGCCCTTTCCCGCCATTCGGCCACGGTCATGAGTTCGTCGGGTTCCAAAAAATCCATCAGATAATGCGGAATTTCGGGATATAATTTTTCTACGTCCAAATGCGCGTCCTCGGCCTTTTCCATGACTTCCTCGTGCTGGACCCTGACCAGGTAAGCGTTATGGGTCGCATACTTGCCGCGACGACCCGGAGGCTTACCCGTGCCAATGCTAAAGCCCCGGTACATCTGCCTGGCGTCGGCATTAATAATCTCTCCGTTATGCTTTCGCGCCAGGCGCAAGCTCAAGGCCGTTTTGCCGGAAGAAGTCGGACCAAGCACTACAATAACGCGCGGCAGCGGCCTTTCAACCTTGGGTTTGGCCGCGCGCGCTTTTTCTTTTGGCATATGCTTAGTGTTTAATGGCGGTTTGGCACTCTTGCCTAAACTGATCGTCTTGTAATTTTGAACAGTCGATATCCACTTCTTGTATTTCCGCGTAAGACTGAAGGCAACTGATTCTTTTATCCGCAGCCGAGGCGCAAAGGTTTGGATCGCCGGCGGCCATGGCCCTATCCAGAAAGCAGGCAAACGGAAAATCAGCCTTAGCGCATTTGTCTTCGGCTGTTTTGCCGGCCCAAATCTTTTGGCCGCCAGGCCACTCGAATTTAAGGTAAATAATGGCTCCTAAAACGATAATTATTGCCAGTCCGATTATCAAATAGGCCTTTTTCGACATGGCTTAATTATAGCACTTTGGCCTATTCTTGGATAATCTCCCCTTCCAGCTGCCAGGTCATGGCTTTTTGGATCTTAACCAAAACGATTTGACCCAACATCTCGGCCTTGGCGCCGGATAATTTAACGCTTTTCAACTCCGAAGAGGTACCGTAAGCAAAATCCCCTTCTATCTTCTCGATGAATACTTCGACTGTCTTATCCAAAAACGCCTGATTTTTCCGGAGCGTATTCTCCTCCATTAAATCCTGCAAAATTTGCCAACGCCTTTTCTTTTCCTCCTCAGAAACGTTATCCGGGTACAAACGAAAACTAAGCGTGCCCGACCTCGGGCTGTATTGCGCCGTATAAGAGATATCGAAGTCGCAGGCTTTATAAAGGTCCACCGTATCCTGAAAATCCTGCTCAGTTTCGCCCGGAAATCCGACGATGATATCCGTTCCCAGGGCAATACCCGGCCGAGCTTCTTTGACCTTCCGAATGATTTCAAGATATTGCTCACGCGAATATTTGCGGTTCATGCGCCGCAGGATTTCGTTGGAGCCTGATTGAACCGGAAGATGAAGATAATTGACCTGTTTTGGGAAGGTCAGAGCTTGGATGACCTCGTCAGACATGGAAAGCGGATGGGCCGCCGTCCAATGCAACCTTTTAACCCCATCAATTTGGTTAATCTCCCAAAGCAAGGCCGCGTAATGGTTCTTACATGGGTTGTCGGGACTGAAACTTCCAGGATCAGGCGCAATATAATCATTCACCGCCTGACCGAGTAAGGTGACATCAGATATGCCACGCGCGGCCAGATCTTTGATTTCAGTTAAAATGTCGGCTGCTGGCCGGTTCCTTTCCAAACCCCTGGCATAAGGCACCACGCAATAAGTGCAAAAATGGTTGCAACCGGTTTGAATGGTCACGTAAGCCTGATACTCCTTTTGGCGCAAAGGTTTGATCTTTAAGTAATCTTCCGTCTCGTTGCCGGTCACCATCCAATTTGGACGGAACTCGGCGATCCAGCGGGGCAAGTTAACCATGTCGGGCGTGGCGAAAAACAAATCCGCCATGGATAGCCGGCGCCTGAGCACGCCATTCTTATCGCGGCCGGCCATGCAACCAGTCACGGCGATCAAAACATCTTCCCCTTTTTTCTTCCTTTCAACCAAACTTTCCATCCTGCCATAAACCCTCTCTTCCGCGTGTTCCCGAACCGAGCAGGTATTAAAGATGACCAGTTGGGCATCCTCTTCCTTGTCGGACGCTTCAAAACCGATCGATTTTAAAAGCCCGGCCAAGCGCTCCGAGTCGTTGCTGTTCATCTGGCAACCGTATGTTTGGACGTAAAACCGTGGGCTTTTCATGCGCGCGAGCGTAACACAAAATTAACCTAAAGTCTATTAAGTCATCGCCCCAAACCCGACGGTTTTGAGGGACTAGAGTTCCCCTTCCTCTATCTCCATCAACCTGTTGTATTTCTCAACTCGTTCAGACCGCGATAGCGATCCGGTTTTGATGTATTCTGATCCGCAGGCCACCGCCAAATCCGCGATAAAAGTATCTGCTGTCTCGCCGGAACGATGGGAGATGCTAGTCGCGAACTTATTTTTATGGGCCAAAATGATGGTCTCTGCCGTTTCAGTCAGTGAACCAATTTGGTTAAGCTTGATCAAAATCGCGTTGGCTGCCTTTTCTTTAATGCCTTTGGCCAACCTCTCTCGATTAGTCACAAACAAATCATCGCCCACGATCTTAACGTGTTTGCCTAACCGAGGTAACGATCCGCTCCAGGCTGCCCAATCATCTTCGGCAAAAGGATCTTCCAAGCTGATAATGGGATATTTCTTTTCCCAAGCCACATAACGTTCCAAAAGTTTGTCAGCCGTAAACCGACGGCCGCCTTCAGCCTTAAAGACGTACTCAGCCGATTTGGCGTCAAAAAACTCGGATGAGGCCACGTCCGAAGCCAAACAAACATCTTTGCCGGGCTTGTAACCGGCCTTTTTTATGGCTAAAACCAACAGATCAAAAGCCGCTTCAACATTCTTGAGTTTGGGCGCAAATCCGCCCTCATCCCCGACCGTCGTCACAAAACCCTTATCAGCCAGGATTGATTTAAGGTTATGAAAGACTTCTGAACCTGCCCGGACCCTTTCTGCCATGCTTTTTTGCATGGGCACAATCATGCATTCCTGCACGTCCAGCGACCAACCGGCATGCGCTCCGCCGTTTAGGACGTTCATGGTCGGCGTAGGCAAAGATGCTTTATGCGGGAAGTTATAAATCCGTCGCAACGTTTTCCAAAGGGGTTCGCCCAAAGCAGCCGCGTGAGCTTGGGCGCAGGCCAAGGAGACGGCCAGTATGGCGTTAGCGCCTAAATTCCTTTTATTGGGCGTCCCGTCCAGCTCAAGCATGACATGATCAATATCTTGTTGGCGACGCACGTCGACGCCTTTCAAAATTTTAGCGATTTTCTTATTGACGTTATCGACCGCTTTCTTCACGCCTTTCCCATTGTATCGCCTGCCGCCGTCGCGCAGCTCCAGCGCCTCATGCGAGCCAGTTGAAGCGCCAGAAGGCACCTTTGCTTCGGCGCTCGTGCCGCTTTCGAGCGTCACGCGGCAGGCGACGGTGGGATTGCCGCGCGAATCCAAGATCTCACGGGCATGGACAAAACTAATTTGGAATTTAGACATAATGCATCATTTTCGTTTCTTAATTGAACCTTTTTTGTGTACTTTACGGCTGCTTTTTTGAACAACTTTTTTACTCTTTTTCTTTTTCACTGTTGTTCTTTGAACGGGATGCGCCGCATGCAATAAAACATCGATACCTGGCAGCTTGCCTCCGTTGGCAATGTATTCCAACAAGGCACCTCCGCCCATTGAGATATGGTCAAACCATTCACTCATGCCGGTTTGGAGAGCTACCGGCACGGTATCCCCTCCCCCAACCAAACCATAAGCTTTGCCCTTGCTCCGAGCGGCTATCTCCCTTCCGATAAATAGTGAACCGTAACTGAAAGCCGGAATCTCTGATACGCCAATCGGGCCGTTCCATAAAATCGTCTGAGCTTTTTTAATGACAGCCGACCATTCCCGCATAGTCCCCGTCCCAATGTCGCCGATGATCTCGTTGGGTTTGATCTTATTGATTGGTACGACGTGTGGTCGTGCCTTTTTATCTATTTTGGCAGCGACTAAGACGTCTGAAGGCAAAATAATCTTCTTATTTTTAATTAAGGCCTTGGCATATTTAAGGCTGTCCTTTTCGATCAATGATTTGCCGATTTTAAGGCGTTTGGCGATAAAAAATGGATGGGCCATGGCTCCGCCGATCAGAATTTGATCGGCAACTTTTAACAGGGATTTGATGACCGGCATCTTGGTCGAAAGTTTGGCTCCGCCGATCACGGCCACAAAAGGCTTTTTGGGTTTGTGAATCAACTTGTCAGCCGCTTCGATTTCCTTGACCAACTGCGGCCCGGCGAAGTGAGGAAGACATTGCGCGATCCCGACCACGGAAACATGGGCCCGATGGCTCGAAGCAAACGCGTCATTCACGAAATAATGCCCAAGCGAGGCGTAGGCTTTTGCTAATTTCGGATCGTTCTTATCTTCACCCGCGTAAAACCGGACGTTCTCCATCAAGAACAAATCCCCTGGGCTGGCGGCCTCCAAAGCATCCTCAACCTGACGCTTGCCTTCCGAGCTCATGATATCTTCTCCGCAGAACATGAGCGGGTGGTCGAGATAAGCTTCGGCCAAAGGCAGCAGTCTGGCGGTTGAAAACTCCTTCTCTTTTTTCTTCGGCCTGCCGAGGTGGGTCAGGATGATAACAATCGCCCCGTGTTTTTGGAGGTAATGGACGGTTGCCGCCGAAGCCTCAATTTTAGCTAGATCCTCTTTGGATGGCATGCCTTGGACGGGTATGTTCCAATCCAAACGTAAAAGCACCCTTTTCCCGCGTAGGGGCACGCGGGACGTTAACACTGGCAATTCTTTCATACTGGGCTTATTTTATCACGTCTGAAAGCTAAATCCCAAGCTCCAGGACAACGATCTCGGGCGAGCACAAAAGCCTGGCCCGGCAAAGGACTTCACCCAAGCCAGCCGAAACAAAAGTCGGAATGCCATTGATGACTCGATGGCCCAAATCGGCGCGACGGCCAAGCTTGGATGGAACGACCAAGCTGCCAATCAAAGGCAGCCTGATCTGTCCGCCATGGGTATGGCCGCAGAGCACCAAATCGGCTTGCCCTTCCTTCATATCCAAAAGCACATCCGGCTCATGCCCCAACAAGACGTAAGGTTTATCAGTCGAATCCCGAGGTGGGATCTTTGGTTGGCCGTACAAAGTCTCGTCCAAACCTGCCAATTGGAAATCCAGGCCTTGGAATTTCACGTCTTTGGACTTATTGACCAGATTAACAAATCCCCAATCATCCATTTGACGCCTGACTTCGGAAGGATCATCCAGATAATCGTGGTTGCCGAGGATGTAATATTTGCCGTACGCAAAATCCAATTTCGATAAATCCACGAGTTTATCTAGGTACCCTGTATCGGCGACGACTAAATCCCCTCCAACAAGCAGCATATCCGCCCCAATCTCTCGGATCTCCGCGAAGAGCTTTTGATACCAAGCCAAGGGTTTATTTTTGTAAGCGTGCAAATCGGCGATGTAGACGGCTTTCAACCAAGCCGTCGGCGATTTGCTTAAAGCTTTTTTGACCTTGGTGATCTTTAGACGTCGAGGAGAGATAAACGCTCCATAAGCCAAAATTAAAATTCCAATAACCATGACGGCTGTTAGCCATTTCCAGTTCGCAAACCAAGCCCAAGCCGCGATGACAATCGCCAATACGGCCAAACCGATCATGGCGACGTCGAAAATCACGAAAGATTGGTTGTTGATTTGCAGGTTCAGTTTCATCGGATGTTCTTGCCCACTTCCAACGCGATCTCAGCCAAACGGTTCGAATAGCCCCACTCATTGTCATACCAGGCCAAAACCTTAATCATGTCGCCGTCCACGACTTGCGTGAACGGGAGGTCGATGATAGCCGAGGCTTGATTACCAATGAAATCTGATGAGACTAATGGTTCTTCCGTGACTTCAAGAATATGTTTGTAAATAGGATTCTTGGCCGCTTTTTTAAGGACACTATTAATCTCATCCTTAGTCGTCTTCTTCTTAATCAAAAACGTGAAGTCAGCAATCGAAACGCAAGGCGTGGGCACGCGAATGGAAATGCCATCGAATAATCCTTTGAGTTCGGGGATGACTTCGGTCGTGGCAATGGCCGCTCCGGTAGTCGTCGGCACAATGTTTTGCGCCGCCGAACGCGCGCGCCGCAAGTCCTTATGCGGGCCGTCCTGGAGAACCTGATCGGCCGTATAGGAATGGATGGTGGTCATCATGGCTTTCTTGACCCCAAAAGCCGCGTGGATGATGGCTGCCACTGGAGCAATACAATTGGTGGTGCAGGAAGCGTTATTGATGACCTTGGCTTTCTTGCCGGCTGATTTCTCGTTGACGCCGATCACGTGGGTTGGGACATTGCCGCCCTTGGCTGGCGCGGAGATAACGACCCGCTTGGCGCCTGCCTTGAGATGTTGGCCCGCACCTTCCTCGTCCGTGAACCTTCCCGTGCATTCCAAAACCACGTCGACTTTCATTTTACCCCAGGGCAGCTTGGTCGGGTCTTTTTCCGCCACGACCGGGATCTTATGGCCGTCCACGATGATGTTTTTTTCGTCGAATTTAACTTCCCTGTCCCAAGTGCGGTAAGTGGAATCATGTTTCAGCAAATGGGCCAAAGTTTTGGAATCCGTGAGGTCGTTGATAGCCACGACATTGAAACCTTTTTTGCCGTAACCGGCTTTAAAAACGCCTCGGCCTATGCGGCCAAAACCATTGATTGCGATGTTTGTCATATGCCAAAAAGGGTACCATAAATGGCCCCTTTTGTAACTGCTCGCTCTTTAAAGATATTTCCCGATCTTTTCCTTCAAGGCCTCTTTAGCCATGCCTCCCACCAGCTGCTCGGCCACCATGCCCTTATTGATGATTAGGAAAGTTGGAATCGACATCACGTTATACTGGCCGGCGATCCCGGAATTCTCGTCCACGTTGATTTTGGCGATTTTCATCTTGCCGTCGAGTTCGGTCGCCAGTTCGTCCACGATCGGCGACATCATGCGGCACGGCCCGCACCAAGGGGCCCAAAAATCCACCAGGACCGGCAGGTCAGAATTCATGACCTCTTTTTCAAAGTTCTCTTGGGTAACGACAAGCTCCATAAATGATTGTTTGGTTAACGTTGAATTTCGACTTTGCGTATTTTAGTCTCTTCGTGGAAAATTTCCAACCGGTCGCCGGCTTGCAGTTTTTCCTTGCCCCGGTACGAGATGCCGCACTCCTGGCCCTGTTGGACTTCCTTGACCTTTTCTTTGCCGACTTGGAGCGATTCAATAACGCCTTCGCCGACCGGCTGCTCATCTCCGCCGTTTTCCTTGCGCCAGACGATCAGTTTGGCGCCGTCTTTGACCATGCCTTGCCTGATCTTGGTGCCAACCACCATGCGATCCTTTTCAGTGCGGAAAATGGCCACCACTTCCCCGCTCCCCAGCGGCGTGCGGACGACTTCGGGCGGCAACAGCTTGTTAAGGCGGGCCACAATGTCGTCGATCAACTCATAAATGATTTTGACCTGCTTGATTTCAACTTTACCCTCGCGAGCCATAACCGAAGCGGCCGGAGTGGCTACCGTGTTAAAGCCGTAGACGACCGAGGGCGTGGCGGCGGCCGCGCTTTCGATGTCGCTCTCCGTGATGTTTCCCAAGCCTTTCTTTAAAACTTCAACGCCCACGTATTCGTGGTCGATCTTTTCCAGCATGCCCAAAATGGCTTCGAGCGAACCCAAAACGTCGGCTTTGAGGACGATATTCAGGGCAAGTTTTTTCTTTTCGCCTTCACCTTCGGCTTTAGGCGCTTTAACGGCCGTAAACTGGTTAGCAATCTGTTGGCTGGTCTTGGCTTTCCTTTCCAATTCATGAAAATCTTTGGGAACTTCAACTATGTCACCCACGGCCGGCGCAACTTTAAAACCCAAAACTTTGACCGGCACGCCCGGCCCGGCTTCTTCCAACATCTTGCCGTTCCAATCGCGCATGGCGCGCACGCGGCCGTACAAACTGCCGCTGATGCCCATCCAATCGTTGCGGTGCAAAGTGCCGGTTTGGACCAAGACGGTGGCCACCGGACCCTCGGCCTTGTCCACGTGGGACTCGATGATGGTGCCGGCCGCCAAACGCGACGGGTCAGCCTTGATCTGGTCCGCGTTCAAGTCAGCCAAAAGCAAAATCATTTCCAGAAGGTCGTCGATGCCCATCCCCTGCTTGGCAGAAATTTTTACAACTGGCACGTTGCCTCCCCAAGCTTCGGTCGTCACGCCGTAATCGGCCAATTGGGCCAGCACGCGATCCGGGTCGGCTTCGGGTTTGTCGATTTTATTTAAAGCCACGATGAACGGCAGATGAGCCGCGTGGATGATGTCGATAACTTCTTTGGTTTGCGGTTGCACGCCGTCATCGGCGGCCACGACCAAGATGGCGATATCCGCGACTTTGGCGCCGCGCGAGCGCATGACCGTAAAGGCCTCGTGGCCCGGCGTGTCGATAAAGGTCATCATGCGGCCTTTGCGCGTGACTTGGTAAGCGCCAATGTGTTGCGTGATGCCGCCCGCTTCGCCTTCCATGACGTTAGTCTTACGGATGGCGTCCAAAGTCCTGGTTTTGCCGTGGTCAACGTGGCCCATGACGACCACGACCGGAGGACGGGACACGACCTGCGCCGTAATTTGGTTATCTAAAATTTCCTTCAAGCGATCCTGGGCTTGGACGGATTGCGTGCTCTCGCCCGTTTTATCTTCGCGCTTGGCTTCAAAGCCGAGTTCGTCCGCGATGATGGCGGCCGTCTCAAAATCAAGGCGTTCGTTCTGCGAAGCCAAGATGCCGGCCCGCATCAACTCTTGAATGACGCGCGTCACCGGCAAATTGAGCTTGCCGGCCAATTCGCGCACGATAATGATCTCAGGCAGGAAAATTTCTTTTTTCACGACCGCCTCTTGAGCAGCCCGATTAGCCTGTTGGCTATTGGCCAGCAACTGCCCGCGCAAGCGTTCGCGCCTGGCCCTCTCCGTCCATTTGCGGAAAATTTTCTCGGCCATCACGTTGTCGATTTTGATGGCTCGAGCGCCAATATCAAAACCGAGCTCCGGCAGTTTATCCAGGAGTTCTTGCGGGGTCACCTTTAGGCGACGAGCCAAATCGCTAACATTCATGGCGCACAGTTTACGATTTTAAGCCTTAAAAGTCAAGATTTTATGATGGTTTAGGTAAAAAAATAGCCCAACGGCTAAGCCGTTAGGCAGGAGACCTCATGCATAAATTACACGATGTTGCCGCCCCTTTATGCATAGACCATCCAATGTTCATACACAGAAGGCGTTGTTCTCCGGAACAGAACTCAACATCAACCTCCAAGCCAGTTTGATCGGTCGGCTCCCCCATGGATGCCGCGGGCTTGATCGTGAATTGAACTCGCTGCGCGAATTGAGCCGTGATCCGCAAAGTCTTTTCCTGCTCCGATGAACGCTGGATGTGCCACTCAGTAACGAGCTCTGGAAGCAACTTCTCCACGCTCGGCTGATTCTTGCGGTAGTTTTGGTCCGACATTCGCAAGATCAAAAAGTACTGTTGGAGGGTGTAGACCCCCTTCATGACTGCTGCGAATAGCTTCGCCCCCGTGGCAACCTGAGCCATGAACTTGCCCACCTCTTGGATATCAACGTACACCGTAGATTCGATCATCGTAATTCTCCTTTCGGACGGGCTTACCATGACCCGATTGCCGCAACGAAATGCCGCGAGCTGGATCGAGGCTAACAAAAAACAGCCGCCATGTCAATCCACGGCGGCTGTTATATTTTTGTTAACAACTCGTTCCTTTTTTGCCCAACTCCCATCGCACAAAGCGCGCGATCACAATCTTTTCGCCGATCTTGGCGATCTTTTCGGTGAGCAGCTGCTCGACCGTCTTTTCTTCATCCTTGAAGAAACCTTGCTTGGTCAAACAAATGTCGTTCATCCATTTGTCGAGTTTGCCTTGGATAATTTTGGCTTTGATATCGTCGGGTTTCTTGTCTTCGGCCAATTCCTGCAGGAAGAGTTCTCGTTGGCGTTCCATTGCTTCGGTCGGGATGGATTCGGGCGAAACGAAATCCGGGTTCATGGCCGCGACCTGCATAACCAAGTCATTGCCAAAAGCCAAGAACTCTTCGTTGGTGGCCACGAAATCAGACTCGCATTGGAGTTCGAGCATGGCCGCCATTTTTTTGTTGTGATGGAGGTAGGTGAAAATCAAACCTTCGGCCGTGGTGCGTTCGGCCGTTTTTTGGGCGGCTTTCATCTCGCCCATCTTGCGGAGCTCTTCAATGGCTTTTTGCATGTCGCCGCCCGCCAAATCCAAAGCCTTCTTGCAGGCCATCATGCCGGCTCCAGTTTTTTCGCGTAATTCCGCGACTGTTCTTGCGTCTGACATAAAGTTCAATTTACTATTCTGTCATTGCGAACATGCAATGACAATTTAAATTTATAATTTATCGATCTTGCTTGTGTTCCTGGGGCTTCCGGATTTCGCGAGGGCCACCTTGGAGCAAAGCGCCGGCCAAACGCGAGCGATTGGCTTCCCATTCATCCTTGCCTTGTTTGCAGGCCTGGCCGACCAAACCAACGATCAGGCTGATGGCCTTGACCGCGTCATCGTTAGCCGGAATGGGATAATCGACGTCTTTCGGATTAACGTTGGAATCGCAGATGGCGATGACCTTGATGCCTCGGCGCGAGGCTTCGGCCAAAGCCGTTTTATCTTTATGGATATCTTCGATGAAAATGGCGTCCGGGATGCGAGTCATGTCTTGGATGCCGCCCACCTTATCTTCCAACATTTTGATCTGTTCGCTGAACTTTAACTGTTCGAGTTTAGTGTACTTGCCGAGCTCGCCTTTTTCCTGCCTGCGCTTTAAATCCTTGAAACGCTTAAGCAATTGGGCGATCACGGAAAAGTTCGTCATGGTGCCACCCAACCAGCGCTTGCTGATGTGGGGCATGCCGGCGTCCCTGGCCGCGGCCTCGATGATCGGGGCGGCCTGCTTTTTCGTGCCGACAAACAAAACGACGCCACCGCGTGACGTTATCTGCTTGCAAAAATTCAAGGCCTCATCCAAAGCTTTCTGGGTAGCCTCGAGGTTAATAATGTGAATACCTTGGCGTGAGCCAAAAAGGTATTGCTTCATCTTGGGATGCCACTTGGAAGTGCGGTGACCGAAATGGGCGCCGGCTTCCAGCATCTCCACGAGCGTGGGGACCTTAGCCATAATGTTTTGATCTCGCGGCCGTTATAAGCCCGAGAGCCTTAGACCTCTCTTTGACGAGCTTAGGGATCCACTTCGCCAAGCGAGGCAGACAGGCTCCTAAACAACTAGAGTCAAAGGTGGGAATTTTGTCCCAGTTAAGGGACATTTGGATAATTAGATTGCCTAAATTGGCGTGCGCAGTTTAGCAATAAAACGTGATAATCGTCAAGATTTCTCCCCTCTAGGCAAAATTAATAGACCCTTGTCGCCAGAACAGCGCAGGGCCTATCAAAGGGAGGGACTGGCCGAACCGTCGGCCAGCATTATTGGAAGGTGCACTTGATGGTGGTGATACCCCAGGGCCCAGTGGCCTTGGCTTGGGGCGGATTCCAGACGCCGTTCTTGACCCGGCAGACCGGCTCTTTCTCCTTCCCGGAACAAACCAGGAAGTCACCAGTCGGGCAATCCTGCGTGGTGCAGAATCCGTCGCCGTCGGTGATCTGCACGCTCGGGAAGGTTGAGCCAGGCTCGAACTCCACAATCATGCCGGATTCGACATCCACCGTGAGCGAATTCTTGCCGAGGGGCAGGCAAACGAACTCCTTCTGCCCAGGCAGCGCCCAGCAGGTGGTCTCGAAGTTGGTGTTCTTCGAGGCGTCATTGAACGTGAGCTTGCTCATGACCGCCAGGACCTTGATGCCCGCTTCGATCGAGGCGGCGGGGTCGTGGCGGACAATGATCGTCACCTTGCCGATCACTCCGAGCTTCTCGCAGTCGGTCGGCGCGGGCTCCTCGATCACGTCGGGCGGTGGCTCGGCATCGGCTTCGACCTCCGCGTCAGCGTCGGGCGACTCGACGTCCGGTTCTTCACCAGCCTCTGGAATGGAGGCTTCCGCTTCGGGCAGGACGTCGGGCTTGGCATCCTCTGCCTGAGCGTCAGCGTCGGGCTTGGCGTCACCGGCATCAGTATCCGGCTTGTTGGCGTCATGCGGCTTGTCGGGCTTGGCATCTCCGATGCCGGAATCCGCCGTGCCGTTGCCTGGGGTGAAATCGCCACCCCCGCATCCCAAGGCCAAAATCGAACAAAACACGAAAAGTACGAGGGTGATCTTGTGCATCGCTATCTCCTCCTATGCGATGGTTAACAGCCTATGTACCTCTCTATTACACTAAAAAAGCCCTTTTGTCAAGGGCTTTACCGTCAAAAATGCCTAATTTTAGCCTTATTCCTCCGTCTCATTACCCATTTTTCCGCTTTTAACGTCGGCTATGATCCGATCCAGGTCGCCATCCAGGATATATTGGATGTTATGCCAGGATTTTTTGATGCGATGATCCGTGATCCTGTCTTGAGGGTAATTGTAAGTCCTTATCTTTTCTGACCGGTCGCCGGAGCCGATTTGGGCGCGGCGTTCTGAATCCAACTGTTCGCGCCTTTTCATCTCTTGCTGCTCCCAAATTCTGGCGCGTAAAATTTGCATGGCCCGTTCACGATTCTGCTGTTGTGATCGCTCATCTTGGCAGTTGACCACCGTATTGGTAGGTATGTGGGTAATCCTGACCGCTGAGTAAGTCGTGTTAACGGATTGACCGCCTTTGCCCCCGGCGCAAAAAGTATCAATTCTCAAATCTTTCGCGTCAATTTTCAACTCTGATTCCTCGAGTTCAGGCAAAACGGCCACCGTAGCGGTGGAGGTGTGTATTCTCCCCTGCTTTTCCGTGACCGGCACGCGCTGCACGCGGTGCACGCCCATCTCGGTTTTTAGCGTGCCGTAAGCTCCCTGACCTTGAACGTTAAAAACAATTTCCTTGTATCCACCTTGCTCGGCTAAAGATTCGCTAGCCAGTTGCGTCTTCCATCCGCGCCGTTCCGCAAAACGAACCAGCATGCGGAAGATATCGCCCGCGAAAATGGCCGCCTCTTCGCCGCCCACGCCTGCCCTGACCTCAACGATGGCGTTGGCATGGTCGTAAGGACCGGGAGGAATCAAAGCCAACTCAAAAACTTCCTTGGCTGTTTCAAATTCGGCCTTGAGATGCGGCAACTCGGCTTCAGCCATGGACTTCAATTCTTCATCATCCGATCCCGCGGCTTCTTGGGCTTCTTCCAGGGCTTTTTTGATTGCTTCAAAAGCCTGGCCCGATTGAACCAAATTCTTGGCTTGATAATAAGCGCGCGAAGTTTCCTTAAGCTTATCCTGGTTCGACAAAACCGCCGGATCGCCAATCTTGGCTTCCAGCTCTTCGAGCTTGGCTTCGGCCTGTCTCAGGCTTTCGATCAAATCAGGCATATTAAAACATCTCCCCAACATTATAGGCTGGGGAGCTGGTTTTTATCTACTCTTCTACCAAGATGGACGGTTGTTTGGCGGCCCTCTTTTCGGCTTTGGCCTTGGCGCGTTTTTCGGTCTTGGCCTTTTTGCCGAGCACGGTCTTCTTCGCTTCCTTGGCGGCGGCCTTGCCCTTGAACTTCTCAACGCGGCCTTCGGTGTCGATCAGGACTTTTTTGCCAGTGTAAAAAGGATGGCATTTGGCGCACAACTCAACGTGGATTTCCTTGACGGTTGAGCCCACAGTCATCTCATTGCCGCAAGCGCAGACGATCTTGGCGTCCGTATGATATGTAGGATGGATTTCGGCTTTCATAATGGGCACAGATTAACAGATAACTGACGGCTTGGCAAGGCCGCCTGCCTAAGCTATTCTAAGGCCATGTTAACCCAAGATTTCTGGTATGAACTGCCGCCGGAAAGGATCGCCCAGGCCCCCATCCGGCCGCGAGACCATTCCAAATTGATGGTCTTGGATTGCGGGCAGGCCAATATCAGCCACCGTCATTTTTACGACCTCTCTTCCCTGCTTAAGCCGGGTGACCTTTTGGTTTTGAATGACACCAAGGTTTTTAAGGCCAGGCTCAAAGCCTCTTTCAACCAAAAAGACTTTGAGGTCTTTCTGCTACGTCCTGAAGGCAGCGACTGGCTGGCTATGGTTAAGGGATTAAAAAAGATCTCTCTTGGAGATGCGTTAACCTTTGATGAAGAAGTCAAAGCAAGGTTGGTAAAAAAATTGGATGACGGATCTGTGCTATTGCATTTCGAATTAGACGACGAGAAAGTCTTTGCTTTCACGGATCGCCACGGCCAAGTGCCGACTCCGCCTTATGTCGCGCAATCGGACAGTCTGGAAGATTATCAAACCGTTTACGCCGATAAGATCGGTTCAGCCGCCGCGCCCACCGCTGGTTTTCATTTCACCCCTGAGCTGATTGAAACGTTAAAAACTAAGGGCGTTAATTTCGGGTACGTGACTTTGCACGTCGGCCTCGGCACGTTCAAGCCGATTACCGCGGAGGATTTGGAAGATCACATCATGCACGAAGAGTGGGTCAATGTGCCGCGAGAAATATTGAACCTGATCAACGAAACCAAGCGGCGCGGCGGCCGAGTGATCGCCGTCGGAACGACATCCGTGCGGTCTTTAGAATCGGATGTTCAAAACGGTTTCACAAATATCTTCATCAAACCGGGCTATAAATTTAAAATCGTGGACGCCTTGATCACCAACTTCCATCTGCCAGTGTCTACTCTGATCGTTTTGGTCAGCGCGTTCGCGCAAAATAAAATGTCCGAACTTGATGCCGGACGCAAATTCATTTTGGAAACTTACGGAGAAGCCATTAAAAACAACTATCGTTTTTATTCGTTCGGCGACGCCATGTTTATTGAGTAGATATGCAGCGACCCACGAAGATCGTGGGTCAAGATAAGCGAGCCGCAAGGGCTCCAGACTAAGGACACCGCCTTGAGACGATCTCTTAGCGGCCAACTTCGGCGTTGGGTGCTACAGCTTGGACGAATTGATTGCCATCATGCGATGACAGCCTCCTGGTGAGAGAGCAACTGCTACGAGGCGCTGAGAACGGGAGTGATCAAACCTCCTCTCTGATCACGCGACCACTGGCCGCGTGATCGGTTGGGCATTGCTCGTTCCTCGGGCCCTTCAACGGTCCTTACGCACACACATCTTATGAATTTCCTTTCCAGGCCTCATGAGGCACTCGCGAGCGCGTGGCTCTGCCCCACGTCCCAGGGCCAGTATGATGCAGGAAACAAAAAATCACGTCAAGACGTGAAATTAAATTCGGATATGATTAAGCCCCGCGGGAAGCGAGGCCTGAGAACGGGATTTGGACCAGCCATCGCAGGACGCGAGGCTTATGGCCCGAGATGTGATCGACGACGAACGCCGTCGATTCGTGTGGGAGGGGCGCGAACGCAGGAAGATCAGACTTCGACGCCGGCCGCGTCGCTACTGTGGCGAACCTCGAGCCCGACGTTGCGCGCGTGCGGGAAGTGAAGGTCGAGCTCGCCCTTGTCGTCGAGGCGCCCGAGCTGCTGCTTCGCGATGCGGTGGTGGATGCTGCTGGTACTGCTGGTGCTGATGCTGGTGATGCCGTCGGCGCGATTCAAGCTTTTTTCGGTCTTCGTCGACCTCGTCACGGTCCCATCTCCTGTCGCATGGTCACATCCTCTTTCTGCGCGAAATGCGCGGTTGCGATGTAGCGCTGCAATTAAAGCAAATTTTACCTCCCCTGTCAAGAGGCGTCGGGCAACCAACGGACGTCAAAATCCCTATCGTTTATGACAATCGACAAAACGTCAGCATGGATGTCTTGCGATACTATTTTATTATTCAAAACGTACCATTGGATTGATTTGTAAAAATGGTCGCGTTTACGCGGCGTAATCGATTCTTCAGGGACGCCAAAACGATCCGAACTGCGGGTTTTAACTTCTACAAACCGCCACTCATCATTCCGTCTCACGACCAGATCGATCTCCCCTGTCTTGCATCGCCAATTGCGTTCGATGACCCTGTAACCTTTCTCTTCAAAAAACAAGGCGGCAATTTGCTCGCCGCTTTGTCCGAATATTTGTTTACTGAAATTCATTTACTTTTTCGCCTTGGGCAACCACTTGTTCACCCGTTCCCGTTCGACTTGCATTTCGTGTTTGGCCGGTATTTCCACCCTGACGTAACGGATGATGCTCCAAGCCCAAGCGATGGCACTGCCTAACCAGACCAATAGCCAAATCCTCATGCTCAAAATCGGAACGGTCTCGTACGTGAAGAAGCAGATCAACAGCCCGATCAAGCCCATGGTCAGGAGCAGGTTTCCCGCCCTATGCACGGCCCGGCGAAGCAACTTCTCTAAATTCGATTTAACGGCATAGACTTTCGCGATGATGCCGACGATAACCATGGCCGCGAAAACGACCAAAAAGAAAATATTCACCCATGCCAGGAACATGGGCGGTTGCATCTGGAACCAAAAATTCAGGGTTAAGAGGTTCATAGTTTTATGCTTCTGGCGGAAAGATTGCCTCAAACGGAGGGATTTAGCAAGGGCAGGTCAAGACTGGCTATCGACAGGTTCCCCCGTTCTTTCGTAAAGCAATCCGTAATGCGAATGGCCAACATCGACTTCTTCCAAAAATTCCAGATATGGGCTTTGGCAAATGGCTTGGCTCTGCTCGGAAGAAAGTCGTCTATCCTCAGGCGGGCCGATGACGGTATCGGTAGCTTTCCATTCGACAATCAGGACGCGCCCGCCGGGCTTGGTAAGGCGAGCCATCTCGCGAATCAAAGCCGGACGGTTTTGCGAAAGATAAAGGTTGTTGATGAGCAAGCAGAGATCCAATGAGCCCGGATCGATGCGGGTCGCGCCGTAAACGTCCATGTCGGACCAAACTGCTTTAATATTAAAAATTTGGTCGTGCCTGGCCAAGCGGTCAACATGATCCAAAAAATCCCGTCGGATATCCACGGCGTAAACGATTCCGTCCGGACCGACTAATTGGGCGGCCGGAATAACGAAATGCCCGGTCGACCCGCAACCCATGTCGGCCACGTGCCAATTTTTGCGGATGCCAACCCGCTCCAAAAGTTTAAAAGGATTAATCAGTTCAGTTCCGCTCCGCAAGACAAAGCCTTGCATAATTATTCGTAAGTGATCTGGTTCTTTGGATTCAGGTTAAGCCATTCGCCCAAAGTCGCCCGCATAAACGCCGACCACAAATTAGTGGCCACCATGAAGCCGATCAGGCACATGACTATGCCCAAAACCCGGTACATAAGACGCGAACCTCCGGCACCCAGGTAGCGATCAGCCCATTCCATTGATCCAAACCATTCGTAAACCTGGTTGGCCTTTATGGTTATGGCCGCGCCGAAAACTACCAAGACCAAACCGATGACGATTTGTAAAAACATATTTCAATCGGATTATATCATTTTTTACCAGTCCAAGTCATTCCGTCCGTCACGACTTTTACCGTTCCGGCAAAACCTGACTTGCGCGCTTCGGCTTCCATGGCGGCCGGCGTGTCGAAACCGACGTAATGCGTTAACCACAATTCTTTGACCTGCGAACGGTAAGCTAACATCCCGCATTGGCCAGGCCCCATATGGCCGTAACCGCCCGTGTACTCCTGCCCAATCCTGGCGCTGCAGTCGGCGATCAAAAGGTCGGCTTTCTCAACGTTTGAAAATAATGACTCGGTTAGCCCGGTATCACCAGTGTAAACAATCGATTGGCCTCCGACTTCCACCCTGAAACCTAAAGCCGGATGTTGGCCAAAACCGTGGTAAACGCCGAAAGCCTTAAGGATCAAGCCCTTGAAAATTTCTTTTTCCCATCCTCCCCTGATCGGCTGCAATTCGAATTTAAATTTGTCCGGAAAATGGTTAAGCTTTTCTCCCGCTTCGGGATGCCTCCATCTCCAAGTATCTTCAAATCCCTTGATTGAGATCTCGTGCATGTAAACGGATAACTTATCCGTACCCTCTTCCGTTTGGCACCACAAATTGCGGCAAAGCTTGGCTTGAAGGAAAGGCGAAAGGTCGGCATGGTCAGGATGGACATGGGTGACCGCCACGTGCCCTATCTTCCCGTAATCGTAGCCGGCGTCCTCCAACCTAAACCGAATGCCTTCGCTAACATCCAGGAGTAATAACTTCCCATCGACATCCACTAAAAAACCGGGCGGAAATCGGCGCGGGCCAGGCAAGCACATGTTGGCGCAGACTCCCGAGCCTAAGGCGATCACTTTTAATGACATACAGCCCAAAGTATATCATACGGGAATGCAAAAGAACCCTTGCGGGTTCCTTCGATGGTGCTCGGGAGAGGACTTGAACCTCCAAGGGCTTGCGCCCGCTAGCACCTCAAGCTAGTGCGTATACCAGTTCCGCCACCCGAGCCTGATTTGATTTTTGTGCCGTTAGGATAGCAACGAAAGGTCGTCTTGGCAAGACGGCTTGGGCGGGTTAACATAGCCGGGCGTTTTGGACGCCTAGCTCAGTTGGTTAGAGCATCTCGTTTACACCGAGAGGGTCGGGGGTTCAAATCCCTCGGCGTCCACCATCAAAAACCGTGCGATAAGCGCGGTTTTTGTTATTCTCCGTAAGCCGCCGCCAGACTTTGTCCGACATGCTTCCTGCCCATGATGATTCTGAACTTTTGCGGGACGACTGAAACTGAAAATTTAAAACCACTCACCGAAAAACGGTCCGCCTGGCCGCCGAGCGGTTGCTGCGAGACTATTTCCCCGGCCCTGAACGTCACCTTGGTCTCTTGCGGGGGCACGACTTTTAGCTTGGTCCAAAGCCTGGTTTTGGCGCTTGGAATTTGGGGTGAAATTACAGCCTCGAGCAATCCGTCTTGGGCGTTCGCCAGATGGCCTTCCGCGGTTAAGGCCCTGCCTAAGTTCCTGATGCTTAAATTTCCGCCTTTAGTCAGGCTTAAACTATATTTGCCGTCGACGGTCAACGTGGCCGTCGTGTTTTCAAAAGTGACTTCGGATAAAAAATATCGGTCATTAAGTTTGGCCACGTCTAAAGTCTCGATCAAGCGCGCGCTTAAAACATCGCAAGCGGCCAAACCCGTAGGGATGTTCAATAGTTGCGCGATACCGGAAGGTTCGGCCAAAGGAATGTAGCCCATGGTTACCGAAAGATCCGGCATGAACCACATGACCTTGTCTAAAGTGTTGTCATTGCCGACAATGACGATTGTTTTTACTCCCTGCCTCACAAAATCCTCCACCAACTCCTGCGCGTTCCTAAAAAGAGTCAGCCGGCCGATCCGCCCGCCCAAACCCAAAGTGGCCAACCTGGTTTCCAAGGAATCCAAAATATCTTGGTACGGCTTTTCTATCAAAAAGTCGTCGTAAATGTAGGCGTAAGCGGGATTCATAACGCACTGAGCACTCAGTACTTACTCAGTACTCGTTACACCTTACTAGTTGCTTTCTGCTTTGACCGTCGCTTGTTGCGGATCGGCCGGGGCTTTTGTTTCCTCGCCGCATCGCACTTGACCTTGCAGCATGGCGCCCGCTTCGATGCCGATGGTCTGGCAAACCGTGTCGCCCTCAACTTTGGCCGTAGACCTGATCTCCAATCGATGTTTGATTTGCAAATTGCCTTCGACTTTGCCGGCAATGACCGCGTCGGCGGCCACAATGCCGGCCTTGATGACCGATTCCGGACCGGCCGTCAAAAGCCCTTCGGTTTGGATGTTGCCTACGACTTCACCTTCGATCAGCACGTCGCCTTGGCTCTTAAACTCCCCTTCCAATTTGACGCCTTTGGCAATGATGGTCGCCGGCACATTTTTGTTATTTGAGGTATTGAAAATAGGTTGGTGGGAAGGTGGATTACCTTCGGGCCTGACCGGCGAAGCCTTACCTTCATCGGTGGGCGTGTTACCAAAAAATGACATAGCAGCCAAACCTTACTGGTCGGGCGAAAGCTAGTCAAATGAATGTATTGGCCCGATCCAGTACTAAAAAATTGAAAAATGGAAAAGGGGCCCCGCACAGATTCGCGCGAGACCCCATCGAAGTTGGAATGGCTGGAGTGGATGCTTAACTCGCGAGGAGCGCGGCCGGACTCTGGCCATCGAACTCTTTGTCGAGCCAGTCGTAGAGCCAGTCCCACCTGCCGGCGTCCCAGCACAGGCCACGGACATACAAGTTGCCATCCGGATCGCGATAGATCGTGCCCCAGAAGTAGATGTAGCGGATACGACCCTGCTCGTCCTTCTTCCACGATTCGGGGATGAGGTTCGTGTTGGCGAGGAGGTGGTCGAGCATATTGGCCTTGGCCAAAAGCTTCCCCGCAAGCTTCTCCTTGAACTCGTTCCCGACGATCGTCTTGCCATCCTTCTGCTGGTCATCGAGATGGAAAGTGATCTTCGCGGGGTCGAACTCGATCTGGCCGCTGACCGCCCCCGGGAGCTGATCCTCAGGCTTGACCTGCCAACCTTCCGGAAGGTAGGGGCCCGCGTCGCAATCGATCAGGCGGTGCAGGCAGGCGGGGATGGCGTCGAAGTTGCCCTCCATCAAATTCTGGAGACCGTCCAGAACGCGGTCGATGGAAAGGATCCCCTTGCTGAGGCGGGTGAACAGTTCGTGTTCACGGCGCGTATAGATGCCCAACAGCTCGTCGGTAACAACACGTGTCGTCATGACAAGGCTCCTTGGTTTATCGCCTACTTACCGGCTTGTCGATTGCGGGGACCATCCCCGTATCTCGGCTTGCTTGGGTTGAAAGCGACATTTTTAAGCCAAAAATAGCTCAATTCAGCTTAAAAATGCCGATTTCAACAGAAGATATTAAAAAGGACTAATGCGTCAATATAGCAAAAAATAAAAAAATGTCAAGCCTGGTTACATGGCATCCGGAACAGCGATGCCCAGGTAACCTAAAGCGTTGACCAAAGCTATTTTAGCGGCCGATACCAAACGTAACCTGGCTTTTTTCGTCTCTTCAGGAGCTTCCAAAACCGACACGTCGCGGTAAAAAGTGTTTACCAAGGAAGCCGCTTCAAGCAACCATTGCGCGATTAGCGAGGGTCGGAAGGATTCAGCCGCGCGGGCCGAAACGGCCGGCAATTCAGCCAAACACAAAGCCAATCTTTTTTCAGCCTCCTCTTTTAAACAGGTTAAATCGGCTTTACCCCACGAGATTTTTCCGGCTTTGCGCAGAATAGCATTTAAGCGGGTGGCCGCGTATTGGACATAAGGGCCGGTATCCCCGTCGAAGGACAGGGCTTTTTTCATGTCGAAAACAATCACCTTCTCCGGATCTTGTTTGAGGATAGCAAAGTTAATGCCGCCCGAGGCAATGCACCAAGCCGCGTGCTCCACTTTGCCTTCGTTCCATTCCTCGCCGTGCCTTTTGAGGATCTCTTCACGGGCCGCCTTCTCGGTCGCTTCCATCAAATCCTTAAGAAAAATAACGTTCCCCTTGCGGCTGGCCATGGCACCTTCGGGCAGAGTGACAAAATCGTATGCCAGATGCTTAAAAGGCCTGGCGTAACCCATGATTTTGAGGGTGGCGAAAAGCTGCTTGAAATAAAGCGATTGCCTGGAATCCACCACGATGATGCTTTGTTCCTGGTCCGGGTATTCCATGAACTTCAATTCCGCAAGCGGGATATCCTTGGCCGCGTAGATGAGCGTGCCGTCCGATTTGCGGATGATGAAAACGCCCAACTTTTGCTTTTGGACTTCCGGATCGGGATAAGCGTCCAAGTCGACGATGATGGCGCCCCGCGATTCCATGGCTATCCCCTTTTCCAAAAGCTCATCCACGACTTCGTGGCTTTGGTCGACTAGTTCGCTTTCGTAATACTGCCTTTCGATGACGGCTCCGAAATCCTGCAAAAGCCGGCTGAATTCGAGGATGCTCCAACGGCGCGTTTCCTGCCAAAGCAAAGTCCAAGCCGGATCGTGCGTTTCCAACTTTTTGAGGACCATCGAGACTTCGGCTTTCCAGTCCTCGTTCTCTTCCAAAAGTTTGCTGGCCTCAACGTAAATGTAGCCGAGATAGCTACCCGTCCTTTCGGCCGTCGGGATCGATTCGATCATCTTGCGCACCATCGGCGCGCTTAAATTATTGATGACGTAAGCCGTCCAAGCGGTTTCATCCATGGCAGGCTCTTGGTTCTTCCCTTTCTTCTTTGGTTGGGTGACGGCTTTGGAATGGTTTCGCACGAAGAGCCAAAGGCATTTGGCCACGTGCGAACCCAAATCGTTGATATACGAAACCGGGATGGTGCGCCAGCCGGCATTGTCCAAAAGGCGGTGCGTCGAAAGCCCGATCAAAATATTCCGCAAATGGCCGACGTGGAATTCCTTGTGCGTGTTCACGTTGGCGTATTCCAACATGATTTGTTTGCCTTGGCCGACGTTCTGTTGCCCGTATTTTTCACCTTCGGCTTCGATATCCTTGACCACGCGTTCGGCGATGGCTTCGTTGCGTAAAGTAAAATTCAAATAAGGCCCCTTGGCATCGACTGATTTGATGGTCGGGTCGTTGTTCTTGAAAGCCGCGGCCAAATCCTCCGCGATCTTGCTCGGGCTTTGGCTTTTCTCCTTGGCTATTTTAAAAACGCCAAAAGCCAAATCGCCCATGCCGGGTTTGGGCGGCGCGGTGATCTCTTGGGGTTGGACTTTGGATTCGGCGAGCTCGCCGATGACTCGGGCCAGGTTGGTTTTAATCGCCTCCAGCGTGGACATAAATCAATTTTTGAGGACTATTTTGGCAAAGCCTCGTTTGCCCTTTTGCAGAATGAGCTCCCCGTCCGCGAGTTCGACTTGGGCTTCCGGGTCTTCCACGACCTGACCGTCGACTTTGACCGCGCCTTGCTCAATCTGCCGCTTGGCCTCGGTCTTTGAAGGCACAAGTTTGGAAGCCATTAGCAAGTCCACTAATTTATTTTTCCTGGATGACACTTCGAACTCGGGCATGTCTTTCGGAGCCTGATGATCTTTGAAAAGCCGGTCAAAATGTTCTTCCGCTCGGTTGGCGTCTTCAATGGAATGCCAGGTGGAAACGATTTCGCGGGCCAAGCGGCGCTTAAAACCAACCGGATTGACGCCGTCATCCAAACGTCCGGCAATCTCGTCGATCTCCTCGCCCGGAATGTTGGTGCAAAGCTCCAACCCGTCTAGGATCACGCCGTCCGGCCAGCTCATGACTTTCCCGAACATGTCTTCCGGCGAATCGTTCAACGTAATCATGTTGCCTTCGCTCTTGCCCATCTTCTTACCTTCCGGATCGGCCAAGAGTTTGCAGGCCAAAACGAATTTTTCCTTGCCTTTCAAATCCTTCATTAAATCGCGGCCGGCCAGCATGTTAAACGTTTGGTCGTTGCCGCCGATTTCAATGTCCACATCCATGGCCACCGAATCGTAACCCTGCATGAGAGGATATAAAAATTCGTGGACGAAGACAGGACGCGGAGAGTGGATCTCATTGGCCGTTTCAGTCGTGTACTCGCGGCCGCAGTGTTTGCATTTCCACGTTAGGTCGTCGATGCTCGAAAGCACCACCTTTTTGCCGCGTTCGTCCGTAACCGTCTGTTGAATTTCGGCCGACATCAAATTTTCGTTCTTGCACTCTGGGCATACCGACCGCCAAGACATGCGGCGGCGGAACATGTCGCGCTCCAACATCTGTTGGACGGTGAAATGCGAAGCCAACTCGAGCACTTCGGCAAAACTCAATTTGCCCAGCCATTCGCTGTTGTACTTCATCTCAATCGGATTACCAGTTTGTTTGCCATCCATGTCCAAAATTTTCGCAGCTTGGACGCGGTAGTTTTTGCAGTTTTCCAAAACCTGGTCGCGCGTGAGCTGCTTGCGGGCGGCCGTCTTGTCCGTGGGATCGCCGATCATGGCCGTAAAGTCCCCGATCAAAAGTATGCAACGATGGCCCATGTCCTGCAGTTCCTTAAGTTTGCGCATGGCAATGGCATGGCCAAGATGCAAAGAAGGCCCGGTCGGATCGATTCCAAGGTAAGCCGTCAAACGTTTACCGGACGACATGGCTTTGGCAAAGGCGTCTTTGTTAGGAAAGACGTTCTCGACCGCTCTTTCCAAGAAATTCGTGACTGACTGTTCGTCAGTTTTGATGTTAGGCATGCACGAATCTTAGCCAAAAAGGGGCAAAATGACAAATAGTGATATAATTCACCCATATGAAACTCCGCCACTGGGCCTTTGCTCTAGCCATGATTTTGCTGCCTTTAGCTGCCAATGCTACCGGGGATTACGAACTCACTATTCCGGAAGGGGGCATACGCGTAGACGCCAACCCGGTCATGATCAATCAAACGGTTAAATTTTACGTGACAATTAAAAATATCGGGCACCTGGATAATGAAGGAATCGCGGTTTTCATTGATAACGGCACGAATTTCGGCATGAAGAGTTTTTCGGCCAAAGTCGACGGCAGCCTGGAAGAAATCTGGTCGGCTTGGACTCCTAAGGTTGCCGGGAGCCACGTCGTTAAAGTCAAACTCGTGCCCGATGCCAGCATGAACGATCCGGCGCTGGCCAATTACTCCTCCCAAATAACCATCTATGTCGACCAAGACACGGACGGAGACGGTATCCGTGACCAGCTTGATCCTGATATTGATAACGACGGACTGACTAATGAAGAGGAACGTGCCATTGGCACTGATCCTTATAAAGCCGATACGGACGGCGACGGAGTGAACGATAAAAATGATTATTATCCGCTTGACCCAAGCCGTTGGAAAAAAGAAATTCCGGTCGTGGCTCAGACCCAGCAGACTAGCGGCAACAACCAAGGCAGCCAAACGCAGACGGCGCAGCCCGTGGCTAAAGCGACGACTAAAACAACGCAAACTCCAACGACAAAGATTACCGTCACTGCTCCGCCCGACGAACCCCTAAGCACATCGCAAATCCAAACGACAACCGCGGCCGCGACTTCGTCAGACTTAACAACCATCGAGCCTACTTCCACGGTCGAATTTATCGCTTCGACTTCGACCGAGACTGTTACTTCAACGGAATCACTTCCAGCCTCCCCCTTCGACAAGGAGAATATGGGGGATAAAACTAAAAACAATTTTTGGAACTTAAATACCCTTCTCTGGGGCGTTGCTATCATTTGCGGCTTAGTAGCCGGAATCTTTACCTGGCTGGCGGTAAAAAAGAAACGGACCGACAGATCCTAGCTCTCAGGCTTTACAGGAAAACACAATTATGATTGGCTGTTTACCGGGAGGTAAGCCATGGATTTTTCGCACCTTCAAATCGACGATCTCTCAGAGCAGGTGCTGGCCCAGGCACTGCAAAACAGCAAGGACGCGTTCGCGCTTTTTGATCGTTTAGCCGAAATCGCTCAGCCAAACAACTGCGAAAGTGCGATCCTCCGTTTTCTAACCCGGGTGGCGCTGCGTTCTTCCGTGGACCAAGACATCCGTTCGTGGGTCAAAGGAGACCTGCGAGTGGAAATCCGCCCGCTTGGCGCCTTCTTGTGCGAAATCAAGTTATTGCGCTCCTCTGGCAGTCACGCTTACCGGGCCGTGAAACGCGTAAAACTAAATGCCAGCATCCGCAAATTCCACGAGCATGGTATGAATCTTAAGCGCATGCAACCGTTCGCGCTCATCCAGGCGGACAGGACCTTGCTCGTGTTCGAGGCCAAGGCCGAGGTTCGCCGCAATACTCTTCCACCGCGTACTTTCGCCAAGGCCGAGCGAAGAGTGGTGGTTGCCATTCCAAGACCAGCTCCTTTGCCCAGGGATTTAGCCCCGACCTTGCTTGAAAGCGACATGATCAGCTCGCCCGACGTGGCTCCAGAGCAGACTTCTGCCCGCGTCAATGATTCCAAGCCGCCCGAAAAAGACAACGTGGACGACAACTGGTAATGACTCCTACCCAGACTATCTGGGATTTTTTATTTTAGGCTGATCAATCTCTTTTCCAGCGCTTCAATTTTCATTTTGGCTTCATCCAACTTTTCCTGCATCCCTTGCACGACTTTCTCCGGCGCCTTTGAAATGAACTCCTTATCGCTGAGCTTGGCCGTGGTCGATTCGACGTAAGGTTTGAGACCTGAAATTTCTTTTTCGATTTTCGCCTTTTCTTTGCCGATATCCAACCCGCTGGCCACGTTCAAGCCGATCACGATTTTTCCCGAAACGGCGGTCGGCCAACCCTCTGGAATCGAGTCCACCAAATCGATCGTCTCGATGCGCGCCAGTTGCTTGACGACCGAATCGTTCTCTTTGATCAACCTGGCGGTATCCTTGTCCACGATCAAATTAATTTTAACGAAAGAAGCCGGTTCGATCCCCTGTTCCGCCCTAAGGCGCCGGATGTCGGTGATCAAATTGCGGATGACGGCGAATTCCTTTTCGCTTTCCTCATCGCGGATATGCGCCGAACTGGGCCAGGGCGAAACCACAAGCTGGCGCGGATCACCGATCAATGACCAGATGTGCTCGGTCACGAACGGCATGAAAGGATGCCACATGGGCAACAGGCGCGAGAGAACGTGCCAAAGGATGGCGTCTTTGTTTTTTTCGATTTTCGATATTTCAAGATACCAATCGGCGAAATCGCCCCAGGTGAAATCACGCAAAAGTTCGCCGGCCTGCGAAAACTGGTATTCAGTGATGAGTTGCGTGACGTTGGTTTGGACTTCGTGCAGCCGGGACAATATCCATTTATCCGACAAGGTAATCGGGCCCTTAGTCCATTGCTCGTCTGCCTGCTCTTTAGTAACGCCGGCCGTGGTCATCATGATGTAACGCGAGATATTCCAAAGTTTGTTGGTGAAATTACGGAAATCTTTGATCTTTTCCTCCGAAAGTTTTTGGTCCATGCCTGGCGCCGTGCCCATCACGAGCGAAAGCCGGACGGCGTCCGTGCCATACTTGGGGATGAGTTCAAGCGGATCAAGCACGTTGCCGAGCGACTTGGACATCTTGCGGCCTTTTTCGTCGCGCACCAAACCGTGCAGGTAAACGTCACGGAACGGAATCTCACCCAAAACGTAAGTCGACATGAGGATCATGCGCGCCACCCAGAAAAACAAAATGTCGTACCCGGTTTCGAGCACGTTAGTCGGATGATACCCGCGGTTGTTGCCCCAAGCTTTTTTATCAGGCCAACCCAAAGTCGAAAAAGTCCAAAGCCCCGATGAAAACCACGTATCTAGCGTATCGGGATCGCGTTCCCAACCTTCACCCGGAGATTCATTACCCACCTCAATCTTTTCGCCGTTATACCAAACCGGAATTTGATGCCCAAACCAAATCTGGCGCGAGATGCACCAGTCGCGCAGATTGTTGACCCAATGGAAGTAAATTTTCTCAAAACTTTCCGGCAAGATCCTGATCTGTTTTGATTCGACCGCGAAGCTCATCAAATCCTTGAGCGTTGCTTCGTCCCCTTTTTGCCATCTGCCCAAAGTATCCTGCCTGAGCTTAAAAGGCTTATTGACGCGCACGAACCATTGGCGCAAAGGCAATTGCTCGACCGGCGATTCGCCGCGTTGAGCGATAAGCAAGCTCTGAGGAACAGTTTCTTTTTTGATCAAACATCCGTTCACCTCAAGTGTTTCGACGATCTTTTGGCGGGCTTCTTTGATGGTCAACCCCGAAAAACCAGCACCAGCCTCGGCCATCATCTTGCCGTCCGTTCCGATGACTTGAACCATCGGAAGTTGATGACGCTCGGCAAGCTCAGCGTCAATCATGGAGTGCGCCGGCGTCACGCCCAAAGCGCCCGTGCCAAAAGCGGGATCGACGACCGGATCAGCGACGACTTTGACCGAGATTTCCTTGCCGCAAAAATTCGCTTTAAAAGTTTGCCCGATAAACTTTTTGTACCGTTCGTCGTCCGGATGCACGGCCACGGCGGTATCGCCGAACTTCGTCTCGGGACGCGTGGTCGAAATCTCGATGGGAAAATCTTTGTCGTATTTGAATGTGACCAATTCAGCTTGCGTCTCTTTGTGTTCGACTTCGTCATCCGAGAGGGTCGTTTGAAAAACCGGGTCCCAATTGACCACGCGATAACCGCGCTCGATCAAACCGTCCTCGAACATCATCTTGAAAACTTCGTTGACCGCCCGGTTGCGCTCTTCGTCCAAAGTATATTTTTCCCTCTTCCAATCCATGGACGAACCCATGGCTTTGCATTGGCTGACGATCGTGTCGCGCGATTGCTGGGCGAATTCTTTCACTTTTTCCAAAAATTTTTCGCGGCCCAATTCCTTCCGCGGATCCTTATGACCCTCTTTGATCAAAAGTTGCTCGACTTTAACTTGCGTGGCTAAAGCCGCATGGTCCGTGCCCGGCACCCAATAAGTCTTGCGGCCGAGCATGCGATAGAAGCGGATAAGCAAATCTTCCACGGCCAACATTTTGGCGTGGCCCAAATGCAAAGTGCCGGTGCGGTTAGGCGGCGGCAGGACAATGCAATAAGGATCGGCTTCCTTATATCGCGGATCGAGCTTTTCCAAACCGTCCGGGTCGAAAGCGCCCGAGCTTTCCCATTGCTTAAAAATACCGGCCTCCACGGCCGCGGCATCGTACGCCTTTGGCAAATCTTTCAAATCCATAATAGCCCTTATATTACGGAAATATTATGCGAACTGCAAGCTAACCAAAAACCCACCTCGATGCTCGTCAAACTGCTCTGACGAATCCCAAGGTGGGTTTGCGTTGCGGCAGAATGCTACAACGCAGAAGTGAGATGAATCGTGCGAGCCACGCTATGGAGGCTCCTTTTGGTCGTCGCGAGGAATGACGGGCGTGGGTGGCTTGTCCGGCCGCTGAACGACCATGTTGGCCGCGAGGGTGGCGGCTTTCTGAGCCTTCTTGGCAACCTTGGCAGCACGTCGCTGACTTCTCTTTGCCTCACGTTCGAAACGAGAAACCATGGCAACCTCCCCCAGCTGAGCTGATTGGCCAACACGGGTTGTGTTGAGCCTAATTCGGCGCTCTACAGAGGGTAAAACGCGGGATTAGACTCAACATAGCCATCTTTAGGCACGATTCTAGAGTTTAAAGAACAAATTAATATAGCAGAAAAAAGGCATTTTGTCAAGCCTGGCATGTCATGCTTTGGACATTATTTATGGATAAAAACTCAGCTAAAATATGATATAATTAACACATGCCTGTTAACGGCAACTCTGCACCTTGGTCGAAGAACCTTGATCAGACTTTCAAAACCTATCAAACGTCTTTAAAAGGCTTATCCCACGATGAGGCTAATTTACGTTTAAAAAAATACGGTTTAAATGAAATTCAAGGCGAAAAGAATATTCCCGGCTGGCTGATTTTCTTAAGACAGTTCAAAAGCCCGCTCGTTTTGATCCTGCTTTTCGCGAGCGCCATCGCCTACTTCCTCGGCGAACCGCGGCAAGTAATCATGATCATCGTCATGGTAGGCATGAGCAGCGTCTTGGCTTTTGTCCAAGAATACCGGAGTGAAAGGGCCCTGCGCCTTCTTAGAAAAAAATTGACCCGCTACGCGTCCATCATAAGAAACGGCAAACAGATAACTCTTGACGCGCGGGAGATTGTGCTCGGCGATTTAGTTTTACTTGAACCGGGAACCGTCATCTCAGCCGACCTTAGAATCGTGAAGACGAATGATTTGGAAACGGACGAGTCGGTACTGACCGGCGAGTCCATGCCGGTTCCAAAATCATACGACGCCATTGCCGGACGCAAGCTGACTCCCCAAGACCAAGTCAATATGGCGTTCATGGGAACGCATGTGGTGCAAGGCTCGGGGCTTGGCGTGGTGGTGGCCGTCGGAAAAAATACCGAAATGGGACGGACGGCCGCGCTGCTCGGGGAAAAAGTCGAGGAGACTGATTTTCAAAAAGGCGTACGCAGCTTCAGCAATTTTTTGCTCAAAGTCACCATCGGACTGATCCTGGTGGCCGCCATTGGCATGGGGCTCATCCGCGGCAATTGGATCGAATCATTGCTTTTCGCTTTGGCCTTGGCCGTTGGCCTTTCGCCCGAGCTTTTCCCAATGATCGTGACCATCAATCTTTCTCGCGGCGCCATCCACTTGAGCCAGAAGCAGGTCATGGTCAAAAAATTAATGGCCATCGAGGACTTGGGCAATGCCGACGTATTTTGCACCGATAAGACCGGCACTTTGACGGTCGGCAAAATCCGCGTCAGGGAATCGGTCGACGCCGAGGGCAAACCGGACTCCGCTCCCCTTCTGTACGCCTCGCGCTGCCTGGCCCTGGATCCAAACGGCCGAGCGGAAAACCCAATCGACCAGGCTATTTTTGAAGAAGCCAAACACGAAGCTTTGCCCGAAGCGCTGAAACGCACCAAACTTTTTGACGTAGTTTCCTTTGATTTCTCGAGGCGGCGCATGAGCTGCGTTTTGGGTAAGAAAGACGGCCAGCGCTACTTGATCACCAAAGGCGCGGTCAAAGAGACGGTTCAAATCTGCTCGCATTATTGGTCCGGATCAAATCAAGAAAAGTCGGCCATGAACGCGGGCATGCGGAAAAAACTAGCCTCGCTTTCCGATAAATACCAGTCGCAAGGATACAGGCTGATCGCCGTGGCCCGCCGCGAGATCGGCGAGCAATCCCGTTACTCACCGCAAGACGAAAAAGATCTTGAGCTTATCGGATTCATTTTGATGAGCGACGCCCCCAAGCAAACGGCCAAAGCCGCCTTAGCCGCGTTGCAGGATCTTAACGTCCGCATCAACATCCTGACCGGCGACAGCGAACGCATCACACGCCACGTGGCCGAACAGCTTGGTTTCAAGATAAGCGGATTGCTTACTGGTGATCAGATCGGTCGCATGGATAAGAACCGTTTGGAAAAAGCCGTTGAGTTGGCTAACGTTTTTACGGGCATTACGCCTTCGCAAAAATTACAAATCATCCAAGCGCTTAAAAAGCACGGGCATACCGTGGGTTTCATGGGCGATGGCATCAACGACGCGCCTTCTTTGCGGGCGGCCGACGTAGGCATCTCTTTTGAAAACGCGGTGGACGTGGCCAAGGAAGCGGCCAGCGTCATTCTGCTTAAAAAAAATCTGGGCGTGCTTTGCGACGGCATCCGCGAAGGCCGACGAACTTTCGCGAACACGCAAACCTACATCAATACGACCATCAGTTCTAATTTCGGCAACATGCTCTCTTTAGCTTTTGCTGCCTTGTTTCTGCCGTTCGTGCCCATGTTGCCCGCCCAAATACTCCTCCTTAATCTTTTAGGCGACGTGCCCATGCTTGGCATCTCCACGGATAAAGTATCGGATGAGGATCTGGCCAAACCGAGGAAATGGGATATTAAAAGAATTTCAAACTTCATGTGGTTCTTTGGACCCATTTCCAGCTTGGCTGATTTCGCGACTTTCGGAATTATGTATTTTGTCGTGCATGCCAACGTTCCCCTCTTCCGCAGCGGCTGGTTCGTGGAATCATTGATCACTGAAGTCGTTGTTATTTTATTGCTCCGGTCGCGTAAAACCAGTTTAGCCAACCCACCAAGCAAAATTCTCATCACCATGTGTTTGGTTTCCATCGCCATAGCCGTTTTTATCGTTCAATCGACTTTCGGCAGCCAGCTGGAATTCATGCCGCTCTCGCCTAAAATCATTGGATTAATCCTTTTGATTGTGGTTGGTTATGGAATCGTGGTCCAATTGGGAAAGAGCGTCTATTATCGGTTTATCCAAAAAACTGCTTAATAAACAGTGATTATTTGAACGCTTTTTTGTCAGCCGGCTTTGACAGCTTATTTTGGCTAAAATTAGAGTTGAAGTTATAAACATGTCAAACCATTGACATTATTCAAAAAAAGCCGTAAGTTATCCAGTTCCCTA
>JAQURS010000004.1 GCA_028715505.1 Patescibacteria group bacterium | reverse complement strand
ACCTGCGGACCCTTTACGCCCAATAAATCCGGACAACGTTTGAGGTCTCTGTATTACCGCTGCTGCTGGCACAGAGTTAGCAACCTCTTATTCATTTGGTACCGTCAGAATTCGTCCCAAATAAAAGTGGTTTACGAGCCGAAGCCCTTCTTCCCACACGCGGCGTCGCTCCTTCAGCCTTTCGGCCATTGAGGAATATTCTTAACTGCAGCCACCCGTAGGTGTCTGGGCAGTGTCTCAGTCCCAGTGAGGGGGGTCATGCTCTCACACCCCCTACCCGTCGTAGCCTTGGTGGGCTTTTAATCCGCCAACTAGCTGATGGGCCATAGGCTCCTCCTCCAGCGCGTTTTGCGCTTTACATGCGAATGACATAGTCCCCGCATGTCCATCGTGGAATTAGCTCGCCTTTCGGCGAGTTGTGCCCGACTGGAGGGTAGATTACCAATGTGTTACGCACCCGTTTGCCGCTAATCTCGTCGCGTATTGCTACGCAACGAAATCCGCTCGACTTGCATGCCTTAGACACGCCGCCAACGTTCGTCCTGAGCCAGGATCAAACTCTCAGTAATACCCATAGCTTTTCAGCGACGGGTATCATCTCCCTCGCACTCCTGGTAGAGATGCGAGGGTCAATTTATAACTTTACCTCCCTAACGAGCTAGGCTCGCCAGGGATTTGAAGAACGTATTTCCTTAGACGATCACTCTTCTGTTGTCCAAATAGCTTTTCCTTACGGCCGGAGTTTAAAGTCACAAGACTTGAGATCTTGTGACGTTCGACTCGCTACCTGTTGGTTGTTGTAAGGTGCGAGAAGTTTAGCCGAAGCCCGATAGGTTGTCAAGAAAAACAGGTACTTACCAAATGTGGATATTTTTAGGCTAAAATAAGCCTCGATTAAATCCCCTCTAAGCCGCCTCCAAAGGCCGGATGGGACCGAGGCGGGGCCCTTGACGGAAAGGGCTTTTTCTGCTAGATTAAGCGGTTCCCTACCCAGCCCAGCTGGGTCGCCTGGGAACCAATTTCGCAAAATCACCCCACGGGTGACGTTAAACGGAGGATTCAGATGGCACCTTCAACCCTTACCCAGACCCCGACTTCGCAGGAAATCTTCGAGATCACGGAGGTCATGTGCTCGACGGGCGTTGTCTTCAAGCCAGTCCAAGAGGCAATCATTGGCCACGTAGCCAGGGATGTCACGCTCGCGGACAAGCTGCTCGAGATCATTGGTCGGCACATGGGGAGTTGGAACAGGAAGCGCTGGGGGGAGTTGAATACATGGCATCAAATGACAGCCCATGCTTGGTTTGCCTTGCAAACCGAGAAACGGCTGATCGAATTTCGCAATCAGGTCAGAGCCGCCAAAGAAAAGGCTTTGGCCAAGGCCGCGTAATGAGGTGTCCCCTCAGGCGCGGCATCACAGCCCCCTGAGGAGGAAGCACTTGCAGGAGGCTTTTTTCTTTACTCAAATTTTGCCAATAGGAAGTTTTTTGCACGTAAAAGTCCTTCATAACTGAGAAATAAAGAGGGTTGGAGCGTTGACAAAAGCCGAGATTCCTGCTAGCCTGACTCTTATCCAGAACTCAGGAGGAGAGAATGAAAGCAAAGCTCATTAGTACGCGCGAAGATGATGAGAGCGGATACCTGATCAGGCATTTCCTTTTCGAGCAGAAGCTCGCCGCCGGATCCATGGTCTTCGAGATCATGGCTCCTCACCTTGGCGACAGGGCTCTCAATGAAGGCATGATCTTCCGGAGCAAACTCGACACCCAGATCGGACGAGTCACTCTCAAGGTCATGCTCGGTTCGACCACCGTGATCACGACTTGGAACGAATTGGACGAGACCACGTTCCGTTACGATCTCGAGTTCAGTCTTGGTCTTCACAAGCGAATCAAGGACGACGAGCTCACTTTCGAAGTCGAGCTCGAAATCGACGAGCCCTGATCAGTACGTCGCTTCTAGCCCGTCAGTCTGAAAAGATTGGTGGGATTTTTATTTTGCTTTGGTGAGTTCAACCCACTGCTGGACCAAAAGATCTTCGGCACGAACCTTAAGATCAATTCCTAAATTTTGAGCAATTTGCGTCCATTCCTTTTCACCCAGGCTAAGATTTCTGAACAAAAGTTTACGCGGATGGGCAAAGCCTTTCTTGGCAACCGCCATCACGTCCTCCGGCTCGATTCCCCATCTCGTTCGACGTTCGGCGTTAGATATTGGAGAGATTTTTAAAATCGCGGATTCCACTTTAGGCGGAGGATAAAACGCCCCGGCCGGCACGCGTTTGATGATCTCAACTTTATTTGAAGCCAAGGCGACCATCAAAGATAAAAGCGATTGTTTGCCGTCCCTGGCCAAAACCCTTTCAGCCACTTCGCGCTGGACCAAAACCACGATCAGCTCCGGCGGATTCTTAGCATACAAAGCTTTACGTAAAGCTAAGGATGTTATGGCGTAAGGCAAATTTGAAACGAATTTCCATGATTTGTTAACCAGCAAGTCCCAGTCGGTCCTGACCGCATCTTCCATCTTTAGATCCAAATCTTTCATTCCGTTTAGGTTTTCTGTGAACCGCTTGTCTTTTTCTATAGCCGTGACCTTTGCCCCTTGTTCTAGCAAGCTCTTGGTCAGGACTCCGAGCCCCGGTCCAATTTCCAAAACGCGATCACCTCGTTTGATCTCCGCGGCTTCAACGATCGCGGCCAAGGCCGAATGATCAATCAAAAAGTGCTGGCCCAAACGCTTGTTGGCCTTGCCTCCGAGTTTCGTTAAGGCGCTTTTGATTTCGGTTGGCGTCATAATTCGACCGCCCCCTGACGGAGGATTTCCAGCTCGCCCGAGTTTTCGAGTTTGATTATGGTGGAAGGCGGATTGTACGGAAGATCGCCGCCGTCTATTATCAAATCAGGCTGCTTATTCTTTTCCACATGTTCGTAAACTTTCATTAAGTCGCGCATTGAGTAAGGATCCGCCATGCCGGTCATGTTGGCCGAGGTCGCGACAATCGGAAATTTATACGAGCAGGCTAGGGCTTGGACAAACGGATGGGAGGACGCGCGCACGGCGGCCAAGCCATCTTTGAAGACGGGCATTTGCCGGCGGAAATTCAAATCTTTCGGTTCAAGCAGGATCGTCAAAGGACCGGGCCAATATTTTAAAGCCAGCTTCTCGATATTCTGAGGAACGTCAAAAACCTCTTTGACCTGCTCAAGCGAGCAGGAAACCAGAGGCAGAGCCTTTGAAGTCGACCTCTCTTTGATGCGGTAGATCTTGCCAAGAGCGGCCAAATTGCGCGGATCACAACCCAGGCCATACGAGGTTTCGGTTGGAAAGATAACCACTCCCCCATTTCGCAAAACCTGAACAGCCTTCTCAACGGCCTTCTGCGGCTCTTTTTCATAACTGATGATTTCCATAAAACGAGTATAACCCTATTTCAAAAAACAAGAAATAAAAAAGCCCCTTGCGTCAGATCGGCGGCAAGAGACCGAGTTTCCTCAAGAGGGCCTCGCCGTTGAACGGCTTAGCCTCCCTCTTATCGCAAAAATCCCAAAGGTCCATGCAATCTGCCGGGCTGCCACTCGTGGCTACCAAACGGCACTTGTTTGACCGGAGCCTAATGGCAAGCGCCAGCTTGTACGTGTCCGAGAAACCATGGCCAGTCGGACTGCCGTCCAAAAGCACGGCATCAAAGTCGGGATTCTCGACGAACAGTTCATAGGCGTCATCAGTATTATCCGCCTTGAGGACAGTCGCCGAGATGCCCTTGGATCGGGCAAACCCCTCGATTGCCCTTTCGAAGGTCATTGCCATTTGAGCATCGTCTTCAACAATCAGGATTTTGAAAGTTTGCATGCGTAACCTCCACCTCCCGTTTTTGGGGGAGATATTAAGATGACACAATTCTCTCAATTTGGCAAGGCCCTCGCCTTAATCCAAATCTTTGTTGATCTCTGCCCGAAAATCTCCGGGATTAATACCCTGTCTGAGTTCGGCCTCCACAAAAGCATCCAGCTCCCCGTTTAAAACGCCCTCCGTATCCGAAGTTTCATAACCGGTCCGAAGATCCTTGACCATGCGATACGGTTGGAGCACGTAAGACCTGATCTGGTTACCCCACTCCGCTCCGTGATATTCGCCCCGCAGTTCCTGACGTTCCTTTAAAAGCTCCTGTTCCTTAAGTTGAGCGAGTTTGGCTTTGAGGATCTTCATGGCCGTTTCTTTATTTTGCGCTTGGGATCTTTCGTTTTGGCAACTGACCGTTATCTTGGTTGGCAGATGCACGATTCGGACGGCCGAGTAAGTCGTGTTAACCGACTGCCCGCCTTTGCCGCCGCTCATGAATGTATCGATGCGTAAATCATCCGGTTTGATTTCGATTTCGACTTCGCCCTGGAACTCAGGCAACACTTCGACTAAAGCGAAAGACGTTTGGCGCAACTGATCCGCGTTGAAGGGAGAAAGGCGGACCAGGCGATGAACGCCCGCCTCGCCTTTCATGTGTCCGTAAGCGTAACGGCCTTCGACCATGAACGTGGCGGATTTGATTCCCGCCTCAGTCCCCCGGCTTTCGTCCACCAACCTGACTTTCCAATTTTTCTTTTCCGCGTAACGCAAATACATGCGCATGAGCATCTCGGCCCAGTCCTGCGCGTCCGTGCCGCCTACGCCCGCGTGGATGGAAACTATGGCGTTCGAAACGTCATGCTGGCCGGAAAACAACATGGAAAACTCCATCTCTTTGTACCGGGCTTCGAGTTCAACTATTTTTTTCACCGCGTCCGCTTCAAAAGAGTCGTCCTTGTCTTTCGATGAAAGCTCAACCAACTCCTCCAGATCCATCAGCTCGACCCGCAAACCAGACCATTGCTCATATTCTTTTTTTAAATCCGACAACTTTTGCATCTCCACTCTGGCCCGTTCCGGATTATTCCAAAAATCGGGAACTGAAACTTCGTACTCCAAAGCTCCGATTTCTTCCTTGCGGGCCGACAAATCTAAAACCCGCCATGCCTCGTCCAACTTGGCGCGCAAAGCCACAATCCTTTGTTTCAAATCATCCATCATGGCCATATGCTATCGTGAAAATGGCCTAATGTCGAGGATAACAAAAGACGCCCATGAAGGGCGTCTTCGATTAACTTCGCAATTACAAGTTGAATTTGTTCCGAAGAGGACCGATGACCGGAATTTCCCAGAACTCACCTTGCAGGGCTTTAACGAAAGCCACGATATCAACGATGAGCAAAGCCAATCCCAGAAGCCATCCAATTAACGGGATCCATATGACGAAGGAAGCCACGATCCAAACGATGAACATAATCAAACCCTGTTTGGCGTGCTCTTTGCAGAATTTTGAATCCTTTTTGGCCAGGAGAGGGACGAGGAACAAAATCCAAATATAGGACAAGGCGGCTAAGACCTTGTTCTCATCGACGTCATGTTGGTCAAAATGAATCTTTGTGGGCGCCGGAGCGCCGGTGTTTTCAGCCATAAAATTTTTAATTAAATTATTTAGCTAGGCATCATGTTATCACGTTTGGCCAGGTTAAGCAAAAAGACGGCCGAAGCCGCCCCTTTGTTCTTTAGTAGTCCATGCCGCCCATGTTAGGCGCCGGAGGAGCCTCTTTTTTCGGGATGTCGGTCACTACGCATTCGGTTGTCAGGAACATGCCGGCAACTGAAGCCGCGTTCTGCAAAGCCGAACGGGTGACCTTGGCCGGATCGATAATGCCGCGCGAAACCATGTCCACGTCCATCTCGTCGGTCGCGGCGTCGTAACCTTTTTGGCCGCCGCTTGATTTAACGGATTCAACGATCACGTCGCCTTTGCGGCCCGCGTTTTCCGCGATGGCGAAAATCGGGGCTTCCAAGGCTTTCTTCAAAATCATGATGCCGATGTTTTCATCACCTTCGAATTTCAAGCCGTCCAAAGCCAGCATGCCCTGGATCAAGGCCACTCCTCCGCCCGGGACTATTCCCTCTTCCACGGCGGCTTTGGTGGCGGCCACGGCGTCGTCGATACGATCTTTCTTTTCCTTCATTTCAACTTCGGTCGCGGCGCCGACTTTGATGACGCCTACGCCTCCGGCCAACTTAGCCAAGCGTTCCTGCAACTTTTCGCGGTCAAAATCAGAATCAGTCGTTTCCAATTGCTTGCGGATCTGAGCCACGCGCGCGTCCACGCCTTTCCTATCTCCTTTGCCTTCCACGAAAGTCGTATGGTCTTTGGTCGAGATAACCTTGTGAGCAGAACCTAAGTCTTCCAACTCGATCGAATCAAGTTTGCGTCCGAGCTCTTCGGTGATGACGGTCGCGCCAGTCACAGCCGCGATATCAGCCAACATTTCTTTGCGGCGATCGCCAAAACCAGGAGCTTTAACGGCCAACGCCGAGAAAGTTCCGCGCAGTTTATTAACGATCAAAGTCGTCAAAGCCTCGCCCTCAATGTCGTCGCAAACGATCACGATGTCCTTCTTGCCGGTCTGAACAATCTTCTCAAGAATCGGCAACAAATCATGGATCGCACCAATCTTCTTATCGGTGATCAAAACGTAAGGATCGGTGTACTCGGCCATCATGCGATCAGAATTGGTGATGAAATACGGCGAGGCATATCCTTTGTCGATCCTCATGCCCAGCACAACTTCCTTGTCGATACCGAAAGTCTGCGACTCTTCGACCGTAATCACGCCATCCTTGCCCATCTGTTGCATGGTTTCGGCGATGATTTTGCCAATTTCGGAATCATTGGCTGAAATAGTGGCCACGTTTTCGATTTCCTGGTCTTTGACAGGCTTGGCGATTTTTTCGCGAATCTCTTTAACGATGGCCTCGACACCTTTATCGATACCACGCTTAACGGCCAACGGGTTAGCACCCGCCGTGATGTGCTTGATGCCTTCGGCGATCATGGCTTGGGCCAAAACCGTGGCAGTCGTCGTGCCGTCGCCGGCCACGTCGCTCGTTTTGGACGCGGCTTCTTTGACGAGTTCGGCTCCAATATTCTCGAATTTATCTTCAAGCTCGATTTCCTTGGCCACCGAAACGCCATCTTTAGTCATGGCCGGCGAGCCGTAACCCTTATCCAAAACAACATTGCGGCCGCGCGGGCCGAGCGTAACTTTGACCGCGTTGGCCAACTGGTCCACGCCGCGCTTAAGCGCCTGGCGGGCCGCGTCACTATATATCAATTGTTTTGCCATATTTTTTATTCAAGTACCGCGAGTACGTCGTACTCTGAAATGACTAAATATTCCGCGCCTTCAATTTTAACTTCATCCGGGGCGTACTTCTTGAAAATAATTTTATCGCCGACTTGGACGGACACGGGCGTGCGTTGGCCGTTGTCCAACAATTTGCCCGGGCCCACGGCAATGACTTCGCCTTGCTCGGGACGTTCCTTATCCACTGTGTCAGGCAGAATAATGCCCGACTTCGTAACTTCCTCTTTTGGGAGGGCTTTGACGATCAACCGATCGTTCAAGGGTCGTAACTGCATAAAATATATAAATTAAGCTGAATTTTTGATCTTGTTTAGCAGTCCCGCTTCGAGTCTGCTAACGGTAGGAATATCTTATAGATTGCCTGACTTAGCGTCAAGATACGTCCATAAACATTTTGAGCCCAAGCGGCGAGAGTTGCGGCTTGGGCTCGATGGTGGAAGGAAAGGATCACCAGTCCTTGCGACTGGCGAAGAACAACTCCTGCGCTTCAGGGTCTTTCGGAAAACGATACTGCGCGATCTCTCGCAAAAGATGATCGGCCTTGAGGCAACGCACGATGGGGATGGTGCTCTCAATCAGAGCACGGCTCTCCTCGATTCGGCACGAACGCGATCCGATGCCGAACCTGGCACCCGGCCCAAGCTGATACAGAATGCTCTGGAACCACTGCCTGTGCGCCTCGCGACATTGCTCGTCGTTCTTATCGTTACCATCCGTCGCATCAGCCTCGACGGCTTGCTGAAGGGAAAAGATCCCCTTCTTGATGACGGCCATGAAGAGCAAGCAGAACGCGCGGTCAGTGCTCATTTGGAACCAGAGATTGAAGGCCTTATCGACGAGCAGGTTATACTCCTCGAATGTAAGCGGTCCCTCTCGCTCGAGCAGAGCCCTGCCTTCGGAATTCAACCACTGCATGAGGTCGGAGAGGTATTGAAGGAAACCGTGGATCACATCAGGGGTGATCTTCCCTTCCCAACTCCAATGGTTCAGGTTGATGCCGTTGAAATCGATTTCTTCCTTTTTCATGGTGCCCGTTATTGCGAGGGGGATTGTGGAACCGAAATTGGTTCCCGATGATCCCTCGCAACGCTGCATTAAATCAGAAAACCGATTAAGCGTCAAGACGTTCTGGATCTAAAAAAGCTCTAATTAGCTAAATTTATTACATTCGACCATCGAATGCGCCGCAATAAAATACAGAATTATTAACGAAAGCGACTGCCCCGACCAAAGCGACCAAGGATAGTGATCTAAACTAGAAACTAATGCAAACTAAATTTAATTATTTTGCTTGGGCGTGGCCAACATATAAACCCGGCCATTGTAAATACCTGGAATAAACAAATTCATGTAGTCGTACTGCACTTTTATTTCAGGCAATACGTCTCCTGTTTTTGGATCGATCACAACTCCAGGGATGTTAATTTTCGTGCCCACTCCAACTCTATTGACCCTGGGATAAACCCACTGCTCTTTGCCGTCAACTGAAATTCGAGCAGCAAATTCTCGATTAACTTCTGAGATCGGATTAATTTCAATAACCTTAATTGAATATGACAGGTTTGATATCGTGACCTTTGTCGAATGGCCTGCGGTCAATGAAAATGGAACTGAATCAGCCACAGTTGCCGGGTTCGAAACAAACATATAGTCACCTGTTGCCCAAACACTATGGAATAGAGTGGAAGCCCAAAAATCCATTTCTTGCTCCTCTTTAGTAAGTGAAGATGAACCCTGACTTTGCGTTTGGGTTGGACTTAATTCCGTGGCATTTTTATATTTTTTAACAAGATAGATGTTAGTACCCGAAAGACCTAGTACGAGTATAATCAAAATGGCAATTAATATATTTTGGCTCTTATTCGACTTCATATAAAAGAATTATAACATATAATGTCAAAACCTGCCCTGACCAAAACGACCATGGATAATGATCTAACGATCCAAGGATCAAATAACAAACGGTGAGTGTTGGGATCAAAACGCGGTTAGTTGGATCAAGACTCTGCCATCGTTTTATTAGTTTTAAAAATAAGAAAATAAAAAAACCTAAAATAGCGATTGTGCCAGCGATTCCAAAGTTGACCAAAATCATCAACCAAACCATGTGCGGAGGCTCGAGCGGCGCCGAGGACGTCTGAATATTTTCAAGTCTGACTAAAACCGGAAGCTCAGTGTTTGGGCCTGTCCCAAAAAGCCATTTTGACTTAAAGACATCCAATCCGTCTTTCAGACCTTGGACTCGCGTGACGATTGATTTCTGTTCCAATCTTGAGGCCTGATCCGCTCGCGTCAGGACAAGATCACGATTAATGAAAGCGAAAACTGAAAAAATCGCGATGGGAATGAATAAAGATAAAATTAAATTTTTATTCCTGGATTCTCGATTTCTCATGAATGACAAAGCTCCAAAAACTAAAATACCGATAGCGGCGGCCATCCAGGCGGAGCGGGAAAAGGAAAAGAAGAGAGCAAGCGTGAATAGTCCCTCTATCCCCCAGGCATATGCCTGGGACCTTTCCCCCACGCGCGTGAGGGAAAGGAATACTATTGTGAGCAAGCCGACCGCCATCCAACCGCCGAGGATGTTTGGATGCGGGAACCCGCCGTAAGCGCGCAAAAACCGACCGGTTGCCGTCTGGACCACCGAAACTCCCGGCGTCGCGGGATTCTGTGATGACATGCCAAGCCATGAACTACCAACAACGGATTGCGAAACATACTGCCAGACAGCCAATAAAGCGTGTGGGATTAATGAGATGGCAAACCAAAAAGCAAATTTTTTAATGGAAACTTCCAGTCTCAACAGAGTAATGAAGAAAACAATCAAGAGCATGATTTGAACCCACCACTGCACGGCCGCAGCATTGGGCGAAGGCAGAGCTAAAACGGAGCAGGCCGCCAAAGCGGCGATCAGCCAAAACAGGTTCTGACGGAATTTAAGCGGGAGATCTTTTTTAGCCTGAAAAAATCCGAAAAGTATTGCGACCAGCATGGGTATCCACGAAAGATAAATGGAAACCCTCCCCTGCTCCCAAGGCCATCCCACGATTTGCGCGTCCCAAAAAAACCGCGTCTGCCAAGGCAAGGCCAAAATCGAAAGGCGCCAAGCGATCTCAAAAATCTTACGGTTCCACTCCATATTCTTTGCAAGTATCAAAATATTTTTGCCGATACTCTTCCCTCCTATCATCGACATGGAACTTGAGCGCCTGATCACCGATAACAACCCTAGTGTCCCGATTAGCCAGCTGTTTAATTGATTCGGGAAATTGTTTTTCCTGGACTTCTTTGAGTTTTCCCTCTAGCCAAGATGAGGGCGAAGTTGCCTTATGTTTGCTAACCAATTTTTCACTATCCAAAGCCATCCATCTCTTTGCCAAAGGATGCCTTTCCCTGATTTTTTGATTCTGTTCCCAAAGTTCGTTCAGAACCCCGTCTTCCGAAAGCGGCAAAAGGGACAAAAACCAATAGCGAAAATACGGATCGTCATCCGGCAACATAAAACTCGAAAGGTCCAAAGAATCATCCGTTACGAAAAACGAAAGGCAAACCGGATCCGCCTGCCGTGCGCCTTGGGCGCCGAGCTCCGCTCGAGGGCGCGCGCCGAGCAATTTGAAAGGCAAGGCCGCGAAAAAGCGGGTACGCCAAATGGCGCCGGCTTTGGCGATGATGAAAAAGTCCAAATCGCCTTCATCCCGGGCTTGGCCCAAAGCCGTGGTATTGCACAAGCAGACGGCGCGCACCCACGGCAGGCGGCCGAGATAAGCCGCGACTTGGCGCGCCCGACGCAATTTGCGCGGGAAATAAAATTCCCGTGCACGTCCTTGTCGTATCTGATCGGCAAAAGGTTTAAGAGCCAGATGGGCTTCTGATTCAACCACTACTCCTTCTTCGATCAGCCGGTCAAGTTCTGAGACGTCGAAGTTTTCTTTTGAAAGTCCTGCATCATAAAACATAGCCAGCTGCAAGCGGGTCGGAGCGTATCCCCACGCGCCATGGAAGGCCAATGTCCTAATGATGCCGGCGCGGTTCATGTTATTAATTTAATTCACTGCACTGCGCGGGCGGAGTGACTGGCGGAGCCATGGCGATATTACCCACGGCATCGCGCACCGTCGCGTCCGCTACGATGATCTCGTCATCCACCCAGTCCACAACCTGGCTCCAAGTGATGATAAAATTCTTGTCCGATAAGACAGGCAGGACCCTATTTGAAGACACTAAAAAATTTACGATCCGTCCAGTTGACTGGTCGATTTCAATGGTCACCACCCTTCCCAGCACAATGCCGGTTTTGGTACGTGCCATTAAACGCGACTTGGGATTGAATCTGAACATAACTTTGTACCGCGAAACTCGTAACGCGAAACGACGGAATCCGACGTTACACGTTGCACGTTACGCGTTTGATATTACAGTTATGTGTTTATTTTCGGTTCTGTAGACGGGGGCAAAGGCTTGCGCAATAACCAATATTGCTGGGCAACCGTGAGCAAACTCATAATGAACCAATAAAGGGTCAAGCCGCCGGGCAACTTAATGCCGATGATCAAGGTCATGATGGGCATCACGTACATCATCTGTTTGTTGACCATGGCTGCCATATCCTCGTCCTTGGCGGCTGGCTTCCCTTCCACCTCAGCCGGCGGAGCCTTGATGGCGCCCGGTTGCTGGCGCATCATCATCCAAGATTGCCAAAACTGGACGGCGGCCGCAAGTACGGCCAGAACGTAGTTAGGTTGGGTCAAATCGGCCAAACCGAAAAGCATGGCGTGCACCGTCCCGGGGTTTGGCACGAAGGAATAGAGCATTGAAAGCGACTGGGACTTCAAACCCACTGAGAGGGCCTGGTAGAGCGCGATGAAAACAGGCAGTTGGATGATCAAAGGCAGACATGACGCGGCCGGATTAACCTTTTCCTTGCGATACAACTCCATCAGCTCCTTGGCTTGGGCTTCCTTGTCGTTCTTCAAACGCTGGCGGACTTCGTTGATCTTGGGCTGCAAGGACTGCAAAGCGCGCTGCTGCTTGATTTGCGAAACCGTGAACGGATAAAGGATGAGCTTGATGATGACCGTCAAAACGATAATCGCCAACCCCAAATCAGCGCCCGGCAAAACCCCATAAAGCCAAATGAGCAGGTTTAGGATCGGACGAAACAATATTTCATTGTAAAGCCACATATTTTAATTGGTTAGGATTCCGCTTCTTCAACTTTTTCCTCTTTCACTTCCGTTGCCTCCTTGCCGAGTTCTCCAACGTCGGAGTCAGCCACGACTTCGCCGAGCTCGGTATTCATGATGGTAATTTTCCAGTTGGTCAATTTGGCGGCCAATCGCACGTTTTGCCCGCCTTTGCCGATGGCTAACGAAAGTTGGTCCGGAGCGACGTTAATGACCGCCAAATGCTCGGCCTCCTTGAGGTCAACGTTCAAAACTTTGGCCGGACTCAAAGCTGCCGCGATATATTCGCTTTCGTTTTCGCTCCAAAGCACCACGTCAACTTTTTCGCCTCCCAATTCGCGGATGATGGTTTGGATGCGGGTACCGCGCTGGCCGATGCAGGATCCAATCGGGTCGATCATGTCGTCGTTGGTCGAAACGGCCACTTTGGTGCGGCTGCCGGCTTCGCGGGCGATATCCTTGATTTCAACCACACCGTTGGCCACTTCTGGAATTTCCTGGGCGAACAAAGCCGCCACTAAGCCGGGACTCGAACGAGAAAGCCTGATTTCAGGACCTTTGCTGGTCATGGAAACTTCACGCAAGATGGCCTTGATGCGCGTACCCGGGAAGTAACGTTCGCTTTCGATCTGGTCCTCAGGCAGGATGGCACCCGTCGCGCGACCAAGGTCGATCAAGACTACGCGGCCTTCGCGGCGTTGGACAGTCACGTTCATGAGCTCGCCTTCCCTTTCCTTGAAGTCCTGGAAGATGACGTTACGCTCGGCTTCGCGCAGCTTTTGCATGATGACCTGCTTGGCCGTTTGAGCGGCCATGCGGCCAAAAGCCGCCGGAATGGCCAGTTCGACGCGGATTTCATCGCCGACCTGAGCGTCCGGTTTAAGATCGCGCGCGTCCGACAGCATGATCATGGTCTTGGGGTTGAAAGCGAATTCGTCTTCCGCCGCCTCGCCCTCTTGGTCCCCCCTGCCCCCTTTATCGAAGGGGGGGTTATTAGCCCCTTCCGCTCCCGTAGTCGGTGAGGGCCTGTCCTTATCTTTTTTACCGCCATGGGCCGCTTCGAAACGCTCAAAATAATCATCGGGAAGTTCCATGTCGGCCGCCACTTCCTTCACGTCGAAAATCCGGATGCCGGCCGTGGATCCGTCGTACTGTTCGGGATCAAATTCGCATTTGATGTTCTGATTTTTGTTGCCAAAATCCTTGCGGTAGGCGGCGGCCAAAGCCGCTTCAACCGCTTCCAGGACGGCGTCCTCGCTCAAAAGTTTTTCGTCGCAGATCGCTTTGATCGCTTGTGATATCTGACTGGCCATAATTTAGTGATACGAATATTTCTGGTAATAAATTGACCCGTTCATCCAGAACGAGTCACTAGGAACAATATACCTTAACCCGGCCGGACTGTCAACCCAAGCCGGGTTATTTCAGTTTAAAGAATTTAGAGAAGTCGAGTTTCAAACCCTGCAGGGGGTTCAAGGGCAATTGGCCCTGGTATTGGCCGCTCATCACCTGCTTGGGGTCTCCCCCACCCTGCAAATACAATCCCTCCAAAGCCTTTCTGCCTGCCGCTACTTCAATAGAACCGTTATAGATGACCCAAGGCCGGCGCGTGAAATAAATATCGTCTTTGGAAATGAAGTTATTGTCGCCCACCTCGTTGAGGTCATTGCATTCCGTCATCTCAACGCCGCTCCACATGGTTTTTTGAGCAATGGTCTTGCTATTGGCGGGATTGGACATGACTTCAGAATTAATCTTGGTTCTCGAGCCATCGTAACAACCAAGATTCGGATGCCTCACTAAATGCTTATCGTCTTTGCCGTCCTGCGCGGACGAACAATCACCCGTGCACCAGCCCCAATTATCAAACACCATGACGCGAGGAGTGAACCGGCAATGGTTCAGGTTTTGGTTATAGCACCCTCCTTGCGGAGCCAGGCCCGGAACGCATGCTTCGCCCGATTTACAGTAGTCACAGCTTAAGTTCGGTTCGCCGGCGCACCTGTTATCCAAATTCGGATTCACTGATTGGTCCTTATAGCAGGTGGTATCAGGCACATCATCTAAATTCTCGCATTTGTAAACATGGCCAAATTCCAGATAGCCCTGTCGGCAAGCGTCGGCGCTGTTACCGAATACAATGCGGTACTCGCAAGTGTCGCTCTTGTCTTTCTGGTTGCAGTCCATATCCTTGTGACACGGCTTGTAGGATTGCTTCTTGCAATAACCCGTCTGCAGGCACGCTCCCGTTCCGACCGGACAATCCGAGTCGCTCGAACAGGCCAATCCCGGCACCTTTTCGCACTCCCTGTCCGTATCGCAAATTGGTTTTTGGTTCTTCATCTGGGCGTTGTCAATCCTATCAATCGTGCCATCGCCCCAATCGATGACAATCTTCTTGATCGGGCCTTGGTTATTGGCCGCCCAAGCGTAGAACCTCAAATTCACCAAGCTTTCCCCGCTGCCGGTAAAGAGAAGGCCCTGAGGTAAATTGTTGACGGTAAAGGCATTCAAGGCCGCAATCGGCATGGCGTTAGCCGAAGATTGGCTCTTGGTCATGTCCGGAGCGGCCACCAAAGGCGGCTGCGGCTGGTAAAAAGCCGACATGGTCTTATCATCCTTTAATGTAAAGCCCTTCGTGAGATCGCAGCCATTTGCTCCGCAACCGCTCAGGAAATGGTAAGTGTCCAAACCGGTCGTGACATCCGTCGCGGACGGGGCGGCTTTAGTGTCTTTATCCTTGAGATACGAATCGACTGAAACATTATCTTTCAAATTATAAGTCACCAAACATTGGTCGCGACCGTCGGCGCAAACGTCGCCTCGCGGGACATATCCTGGGCGATGAGTGCAAATATTGTCGTCCAAATCGGGATCCGGGCTGCCCGGGATACCGGTTTTGGCCTGACATTCGGCGGTCGGTTTACCATCATCCTTGCTGACCGGTTTGCAGAAAGCCGAGGGATCGCTCACGTACGATGCGTTCGGATCGTAAATCATGTTGCCGTTGACGTCCGTAGCATACGGATTTTCGGCTGGCGTAAGTCCGATATTGCACTCTTGAATGCTGGATTTAGCCATGCCGTCGTACTTACCTCCTTCGCAACGGCAAGTCGTTCGGTAAGTCCCGGCTTTTCCAACCGGTCCCTTCATCTTAACATCTTCTCCCGAGATCTTGATTACGTCGCCATTAATGTAAGCCCTTGAAAAAACGCCATTCGTTGAGAATGTATCTTTATATGATTGTAGATACCCATTGGCATCAGAAAGTGAACTATGATTTTCATCAGTATTGTAATACCCAGTATAATCATGCCATCCGTTAATGAAGAAAGCGCTAATGTCCAAAAACGAACCCCGATTTCTATCATCCCAACCTGGTATAGGTTGATATGGCATGCCTGGTAGGCCAGTCGCCTTCTGCTCACCTCTAGCAATTGTTATCCCAGCTATTGCTTTAACGGAAAATGAATCAGTATCAGTTCCACCCTTAGCTGGTTCGCAATGACCAGGGATAAAAATAGGTTTCACGTTCTTTCCTTCAGCGGGATCAGCCGCTTTGACGGCGCCCGGATAAAGTTGCAGCCGCTTGTCGCCCTCGTCTAGCATAGTAGCCCAACCGGTCTTATTGTAGTAATTCTTACGCATGTCAACCTTATAGGCTTCTTGGTAGGCATACAAAGCCTGATCATATTGATCCGTTACCGCATCAAGCTCTTTTTGCGCAGCAGCAGTGGCCGGATAATCGCACATCAACATGCAACCCACGTCGTCGTCGCACTTGTCGCTGCATGCTTTTTCTTCAGCCGCTTTGGTATTATCATAAGCCGCTTGTTTGTCGGTCTTTAACTGAAGGGCCGATAAATAACTTTCGAAGGCGTTAACCAAATCCTGCGAATAACCGTAGCCCGTCCAAATTTTGAACATCTGCCACCAGCTTAATTTCAGATTACCTTTGCTGTCGGTATATGTAATTTGTGACGGGCTTAAATCCACTTCTTTATAATCACCTGCCAATAAGGGGAATAGTTTTGTAAAGAAAAAGTTTTCTCCCTGCCAAGGCATTTCATTGTTGGTTAAGCTATCTTTTCCGATATCACCCAACCTGTGCGCAAATCCGTTTGTCCAACCCAAGATATCTTTCGGATAAGAATCCAAGAACTGACCGGTTAGATGAGCCTCCAATTTAAAGGCATCGGCCACAACCGTTCCTGCGGTAAACCCGTACAAAGCTGCATTCAGCTCTCTGTCCGAACTCCCGCAATCACCATTACCATCAAGGCCATTAGCATTCCTTGCCATTAACCGGCGTCTCTCATCGTGCCATAGACCCTGTAGGAAATATGCCCTGACACGGGATGATTGGAAACTACTTCCTTGGCAGCACTCATCATGCTTATCAAAATTTTCACAGTATCCTTCGGTCTGGTCGGTTTGATACCCCAATGATCTAATCGCGTCATAGAGAGGATTGACGACAAAAGGCGCTAAAGTTATGCGACGATTGTAGCTCTGATCTTTAGCAGCTATTTCTTCGAAATGCGAAGCATAGCCATTGGGATATAGCATGGCGGCACCCACGCATCTTTGGCCGAGCTCTTTGTAATTATTAGCTAACTGCGCAAACAATAACTGACCGTATTTTGCCCTGCTTTTACAGCTCGCATCAGAACAACTGAATATGCCGATAGGATCAAGGATCCCGCCTAATATTTTTCCAAAATCTAAATTAGCGATCCCATCATATATTTTCTTTGGTCCGTATACCGGGTCCTGCATGTTGTTTGCTAAGTTTCCGATCCAATCGGTTATGCCCCCCAAACAATGTGTATCATTACCATCCTCCTGATCGGAACAATCGTTCATCCTGGTTTTGATCTCATCCCTAATGGCATTCAACATGTACTGCATTGGCTTGACTAAACATTCATCGCCCACCGAGAGTTTGGTGACGACAGCCGGTTCGGAGTATTTCATCGGGACTTGGTATTGGTCTTTAACCGGATCATCAGCCGAATTGAAATCACTCGGGGCAAACAACGGCCTCGGCAGATTTACCGTCGCGGGTTCTGGCTGCTTACTCCTAGGCGTAGTCTCCCCTTCCTTAAAAAGGAATGGGAAATCAATGGTTACGTTGTCGTAATCAAAACCGACTACCGCATCCGTCCTAGTCTCTTGCTGATGAGCGCCCCAATATTCGAAGTTGGTGAACGTGCAATCGGCATTCGAGCGGCAACGAGAATACTGACTGAATCCCACGCAATATCCCGTCTGATTCCCATCTGCGTCCGGATACAGGCCGTAATTTTGGTCATGCTGTCTGGAACCAAAATTAGGATCACCCAAGGAACAGTAGCCGCAACTTGGCGGATAAGTCCCTTCTTCCTCAACAGTCCCGTAAGGCTTGACGTTTGCGCCGCACGGATCAACGCGTTTTGGACAATCCAAAGTTTGATAAGGCCTAATGTACTCATTATTACTCGGCTGAGCCCCACCTTTATTAATAACGTAGTTGGTTAAATCGGTAGCCAACGATCCAGGAGCCTGACAGCGATGTTTGGCGTTTACGGAATCGTCACTGCATTGGTAATTAATCAATTGACCGAGCTGACTCATGGGCCAAGTGCCTAACGCAATCCTAACCGGGAATTTCTTATCTTTAAAACCGGATGCCGACCAGTAATTCAGAATGGTAGAAATGGGAGATAGGTTCTTTGGATACTGGGCGTCGATGCCGTTATATTTAGGATGGAGACCGCTAAAAACAGCTTTAAAAGCATCCCTCATTTCGTGCTGGGAACCATCCCCGGTCAATTCCCCTTCCAAAGCTGCCAGAATTCCAACGATGCTGGATTTATCGCTTTGGCCGAGATTACAAATGTTGTCCGCCAGTGAAGTACAACTGGCCACGCCATTCTCGTCATAAGTGCAATCGTACTTGAGGGATAACTGCAGCACCCCGTACATCAGCATCGAAACGTCCGACCAATTGGCATTCACGACATATAACCCATTATTCTTTTCTAAAGTCGGTTCGGCGTAGAATGAATTGTTTTGACAAACGTGAGGCTTGAAATAAACAATAAAGTCCTTGTTATTAGGATCATAACCTTTAGTATTTATCGTGTAGCTCAACAAACTCGGATGAGCATTGTCGGCCGGTTTGCATCCCGGATTGGCTAAAATACAAGAGGACGTGTCCTGTTCACTGCATTTTTCGACGCGGGTATTACTAGCCGGATCAAGACGGGCGTAGACCGCCGCGTTATGGCAAATCGGATCTGAATTCCTAGTGGGTATCTGCCAGTTATTGGTCGTACCACAGCTCAATCCACGGTTAACGCCCGACAGGGCATTGCATCGCCAGTCCTGGTTAATCAAATCCGTATCCAGTTCGTCGGAACAAGTGGCATAATCGCCGCAATCCAATAATCCCTGGAAGGTATTGGAACCCGGAGTACATTTATTGGCCATTTTGTCGCCTTTGATACAGGCCCAATCTCCCGCGTTCACGGTGTAAGGAGACCAACGGTAAACCTTATAAATCCTGGCGAATAAGTTAGACAACGGCATCCACGAGTTCTGCCGATCATTGAAGATGCTCTGCATGGTCAACCCTGAATCGACGAAGGTTGGAGATTTGAGATAATCACCGGAAAGCGGCGTCGAAGCTCCCATGAGCATGGGATCATTACCAATCTGCCGAGTGGCCAAGGCAGAACCAAACGGTTCGTTGGGCGAATTGTATTGGATGCCCAAAACCGGCAGCATGAACCTTCCTTGGGCCCAAACCCTGTCCGCGAAAGCGGCGTTCTCACGTGTGTACGGCGCGACGACTTGCGAAACCTCCTTGCAGACGTCCGCCTTGACCATATCCATCTGCAAATACATGTTGCCCGGGTCATTTAATACCTGGTTCGGCATGCACGTAGTCACCCAGAAGCCTATGAACTGCCAAGGACCGGAAAGTTTAGTTTGGCGCGCTTCGTCCGGTTCGAGCACATTTTCGGCCGGATTAACGTTTTGGAACACGGCCCTAATCGCGAAATACGGATGACTGGCGCTGCACTGCTGGCCGTACCATAGCTGATAAACCTTCTCCCATCTGAAGCTCTCAGGCGTATCCTTGTACCCGCCGGCGTCTATCCAATTGAACTCTTTCTGATCCTGGTCGTTAAAGCCGATTTGCCAATATTTAAAGTAGCAGGCTGAGCCGACGTTATTACCGAGACAACCAAGCCTATACGGGACTCCCTGCGTGTCCGCCAGCAATTTCTCCGATCCGCGGTCCAAAATTAACGGGAAGTTTTGATTGGCGGTTTGGTAAATCTGGCTGGATAGGTTTTGCACTTGCGACAAGAACTCGGAACATGAGAAGTCAGTTTTCTTATCCTGGCTGACCACTGGGTAATCTAAACCAAACCATTTGGGATTCCACAAACAAGCCGACCCGATGGCATTAGGATGGAGGCTAAGCCTAAAGAGACCAAACCTATAATCAAAGTATTTGGCGTCCGGACGCAAAGCGTCGTATTGCAGGCTTTCAAAGCTCGGCCTGTAAGGAATGAAATATTCAAGATACGAACGACTCAGGCCGCCCCCGGTAGTGATCCAAAGACCCAATTTATCTGAAGCCCCTTCGCATTTTCCAAAAGCGGCTGTCCTGTTGGCGGCGTCGCCGTTACAATCTTCACTTATATCATCGTTAAGGTACTTGAACCCCTCGCAAACCGAAGCCCGGCGGCAAGTGAAACGTAAGTTCTTAGTTTCATCCCCGACCATGCGGGTGTGCGTGGCTGCCGTTTCATCCAACTTAGTGCTGCTATATTTATTATCGCTGCCATCTATAAATTTGTTGCTGTAATTATTTGATTGTTTGTTATACCAAACATCCGGCCTGGAAAAAGCGAACTGCTGCAGATATCCCGGGGCGATGAAATTTTCGTTTGCCCAATGTTTGATGTAGCCGCCCACGTAGGCCGTGGTCACGCTCGGAGTAATGAGCTTTTGGACGTTAGCTCCGCTCGAACAATAATATTCGCCCATGCCTTGCGGCGGTTGGTAACCGGCCGTCGGCGAACGATGGGTAACGTCGAACTTGCCGCCCAAAACAGACATAGGACTCCAAGTCAGGCAAGGCGCCATGATCTGGGCGGCGCTGCTTATCCTGGTCAAATCACGTTCCAAACAATAACCGTACTTGCCGAAGACCGAGACCACGTCTTGAATAGTCTGGCACACTCCTCCTTTACACGTATCCGTTATGTTTGAATTCGCGATAACCTTGTTCTTTTCGCCCACCGCCACGTAACCTCCCGGGACGCAAGCTTGGCCGTCCAAATCACCGCCCATGCAAACGCCAACGGCCGGAGCGGCGCCGTCTAAAGCGTAATATTTCTGACCGCCCGAATAACGCACCTTGCGGTAAGAACATGAGCAGTCCTCGCCGTAAACGCAAGCCGAGGCGTTATCGTATCCCTCAGCCATCCTCTTTGGGCTGGGCGGATTAGCATTAATGTTCCATTCCGCCACGTACTGATTTGGCAACGGAGAATTTTCCTCGGGATAAACTTGGCACTCCGGAGAAGGCATGGCGCTCTGGAGAAGGTTGTTCCCGCCACCCGCGTTGTTTATTTCGAAAGCCTTGTAAATTTGAGCCACGTCGCTGGACGTATCCTGGGTTTCCTGTCCGGCAACCAACATGAGCGAAGTCGGTTCTGAGATCGGCAGGATGCAAAGCTGATCAGCCAGATAGCCCACGCGGCCGGTCCTCTTGTCTTTACACAACTCCAAACCCGAAACATTGAAGTTGGGATCTTTGATTCCAGTCTCGATATTTAGGTCATTTTCCGAAACTTCGGCCACGGCGCGTTGGTCGTAAATGTAACGGTCGCCGGACTTTGACCCTTTAAGCAAGTCGTAACCGACCGCCCTGGGCTTGATATCGGCCGCGAGATAATGGTCGGGTGAAATCAAACCCGAATAATCCATCTTGCCGAAACCCACGTCACGTCCGCTGTAACTTTGGGCGTCTATATACTGGCCGTAAGACAGAAGATCCTCGTAGTAACGATCCGTGAACTTACTGCAGAAGATATCTTCGTTACGCGAACCGTTTTGTTCGCAGATGTTCATCTCCGTGCACTGGGTGACGAACTTGTTTTGTCCGGAGTCAAAAACCGTTTCGCCCGTCCTGCAGCCCATCCAACGGGCGCATTCGCGGTCCATCTTAACCTTTAACACGACGTTGGCGTCGTTGCTGCTCGGTGGGCACTTGCCCTCGATGTAGCCCAACGTCAATTGCTTGCCCAAGCGGGAAACAATCTTAACCTCCGACTGGCAATCCGAATCTTGGACGCACACTTTACCCTCCAGTTTGCTCTCTTTGAGCGACTTGACCCAGTCTTTGTAGAAACCGGATTGGTTTTGCTCCGCGCCCACTGTGTCGCCAGGATCGACCGTGAAGTTGTCGTTATATCTTGGGGAAAGCGCCGTGCATTTACGGGCGGATTTGCAATACTCGTTTTCAGGATCAGTTTCGCAGTTGAGCGGCACCTGAGAAGCGCCCTTCTCTTTCATGATCTTTGAATAAGTCGCCTGGCTGCTCGCTTCGAGCGTGCCTATCCCCTTGTCCTGGAAAAGAATGCAGCCCGAAAGCGGGTCAGCCGTGCCACCGCAAGAAGATTTATCAAGTTTTGGCCCGTTAATCACGTAATACGAGCGGCCAGCCGGATGGGTCGTATCGGAGGTATCGTTAGGATCGACCAACTCGGTGCACTCGCTCTGTTCCGTCGGGCACTTCCCGCCCCAACCGGCGTAATCCTTCTCCCCGGAATATTGGATAAGGTAATTGTTGCCGGCGGCCAAGTAGGATCCGTAACAAGGAATATCAGTGTTCTCGCGGAACCAGCCGGAATATTCGCCGTCGGACGGTATGCCGTACGCGTCATTTTTCTTGAGCTTCTTCGCCTTGCTCCATTTGCACGTCTGGACGCCCGGATCACGGAAATATTCGGTGACGTTACCGCTTTGGAATTGGTCGCAGAAAAGTTCGTCTTTGCTGCAAGCCAGATCATTTTCCCCGTTATCCTTCAGGTACTTACCCCAGTCGTCTTTAAGAAGGGTCGTCTCAAATCCGTAAACTTTATTTTGCGATTTGTAGAGCGCGGTTTCGGACGGGCTGACAATATGGGTCGTGGTAGCCAGCTGCAAACGGTCTTGTTGGAATATCGGCTTGCCGTAAGCCCGGCACGAGGCTTGGCTGGAATCGCACCGGCCGCGCGCGTCGTCGATGGCGTAATAATACCTGTATCCCCGGCTGGTGGCCGACCAATCGCCAAAGAATTGTTCTTCGTAAATTTTAGCGGCGCCATGCTTGGCGTAAGTGTTCAAATTAAAATCCATTGGCAAGGGCGTGCCTTTGACGGTTTTGGTTTCAGGATAAGGCTGGCCTTTGTCGTTGGTGTCGATGAAAGCGCTGCAGCCTATGGCCTCGTCGCGGCAAAGGCTTCCGAAATTCCGGACAAAGACGCTGTTACTGTTACGATCGTTGTATTCCCGGCAACCCACCATGTAACGCGGCTCGGGCACGCCTTCGGGCGTCGAATCGCAAGCCACCGGAACGGCCCAATGGTTTTTACGCACGAATCGGATGTCATTAAGCTGGTCCACGCTGAACGTATCAATATAAATGACGTTTGAGGCCTGGCCGGCTTTGGCGGGCGCGACGATTTCGATCAGCGTCGGATTGTTCTTAGCCATGAATGGGCCGACTTCGAAACGCGACCAATTGATGTCCGGGAAGAAGGTTCCAATCTCAACTCCGTCCACCATGATTTTGGCTGGCTGATCAGCCGAGCTCTTGGGAGCGTTGGCTTTCGCCCAGAATGAGATACGCATGAGCGAGCTGGTCGTATTGATCGCCAACTTCAAAGTCGCGTCGATGCTCTGGCCGGCCGGCGCTTCGAGTTTGAGGGATTTATCTCCGACCAATATCGACTCGTTGGAATACTGCAGCGTGGTGTTGCTGCCTTGCTGTTTGTCAAAAGAAATCTGCGTGCCGGTGGCGAACGTGTCTCTAAACACGTTGACCGCGTTGCGGCCGGTCGGGCCCATGTAGGCCCGACATCCGCCGGCCACTTCCGAACACGTCAAACTTTCCGAAGGCAATGCTTGGTAAGTGCAGGATTTGCTGGCATCCACGAACGATCCGCCCGTCTTGGTACAATCGGCTTCCGTCGAATCGTCTTTGCGGTAATTGGTGCAGGCCGCGTCCGAAGAAACGGTCTGAGAATAAAAGACATAATACACTTGTCCGCCCACCCCGTAGAACTGACGGCAATCAGGATCCGATCCCAGTTTCCAACTGTCCGCGTTGCACGAAGCCGGATCTTTTATGTAACCCAGCATGCCTCCCCTCAAAACTAGTTTGGGCGCGCTTGAATTTGTTTGAGATGGATCAAGGGTATTGGCGATCAGGGACCAAGTCTTAAGTTGATAGCCCGTAGTCTCGGATCCTTCCCAGGTGTAATAAGTGGCCGAACGGTCTCCCGGTTTTTCGCAAAGCCTGACGTCTTTGAAATACGCGACCTTCTCGCCCGTGCTCGTGGCGGATTCCATGCTGGTGAACGGTTCGCAGCCCACGTCTTCCAAGGCGCACTGTTCGGATAGGTTAGGTATGAAATAAGCCGAAGTCTCATCTTCGGGATCGTCAAAAACCGGGTGCGCGGAATCCCTGACCAAATCGAAAGTTGAAGCCAGTTTCCGATACTCGCCGTAGCCGGCGCACATGGCCGGACACAAATCTTTGGACGAAAGGATGGCCGGCACTTCGGGGGCGGTCACATCGTTCGCGTCTTGATAGCCCTGGCAACCGACGTCGATTTGACGGCAGACGCGGGCAAAACGTTTGCAAGCCGGATTATCAGTCTTATCGTCGCCCGTGCAACGGTACTCGTCGGGCGCGATCTTAAGATAAGTTTCGGCCAAGCCTTGGGCCACGCCATCAACGAAAGGCGTCACGACTTCGCCTTCTTCCAACTGAATCGCGTCGAACTCCAAAGCATCCTGACTTTGGGGAGCGACCAATAAGCCCAGCACTAACCTGGAAGCGCCAGGAGGTGAGGCGAACTGGCAAACCATCTTGGACCAACCGTTGCCGGCTTGTTTATTGAACGAAATATAACCACCATTGCCAACCCAAGCGCAATCCCCGTAAGTCGAAACTTGATCAGAGATCGGTTTGTAAGTCCCATCTTGGGCCAAGCTTTGGAATTGGACACGGCTACCGTTGTTCGTCGGCTGGTCTGAGCGGATATTGAAACTCAAAACGTAATTCCTGCCGCCTACGATGGGAATATATTGATAAACCAGCTGGGGTCCCGCGCAACCGGTTGGCCAAAAGGCCTTCAAGGCCCTGCTTCCATCGACCGATGAACCCGCCAAAGAAGAACTCAGGTCTTTAAAGGGCAGACACGCTTCGTTGCTATGCAACAGCGTCCATCCCGGAAAGCCCGTGACGACGATATTGCCGTTTTGGTTACTCGTGTCGGCCTGTTCAAATGATCCGTTTTGAACCAAGTTCAATACGCTTTGGGCCGTAGTCGTCGAAGTGCTTGGGGTTATCCGGAACATCTTCGTGCAGCCTTCCGAGGAACACGGCTGGACGCCTTTATCCAAATAAACCCTGGGGCCGCTAGTGGCAGTCCCCACCCATAAACCGTCCGGCGAGGCGGTGCTGGTCGCGTACCTGCTCGTGGCGTACCACTGGCACCCAATATTTTCTGACGAACATTTGCCCTTGTCTTCCGTATTGCGCAATAGGGAAACTTGTCCTCCGGAATATTGGTAAGTGCGACAGCTCACGAATTGCTCGTCGCATTCTTTGGCGTCGAATTTCCAAACCGGCCTTTCCGCCAAGCAGTAGCCGAAACCGCCGACGCATTCGCCGTTTTGATTCGATTTAAGGCAACTAACCATGTCACCGCACTCTTCTAGACGGGTTCCGACTTCCGGCAGGATCGCGTCGCCGTAACCCTTGGCCCGGCACTGGTACTTGGGCGCCGTAAGTATCCAATTCGGATCGATCAGATGGCACCAAGGATGTTCCTTATCGATCTTGCCCTGATCGTTACAATCGTAAAACCCGCCGATTACTTCGCCTAAGGTTATGTACTTGCCGCTATGTTTGATGTTGTAAGGAGAATTGGCCGCCATTTCCCATCCGATCGGAATGATGCGGGCCAGCCTCATCTTCTTTAAGTTGCCGGCGCAATAAGCGCGCTGGGCGCAAGTGGGATCGGTATTGTTTTTTATGTCGCTCTCGGGAATCAATTCCCAAGCGGAATGCAAAGCTTGCGAGGCCACGCTAAAAGTAGCGCCCTGGCTGCCCACCCCGGAAGCCCGGCCAACGGTTAAGGCGCCATCTCGCGTGCCGACGTTAATGGCCACGCCCAAGGCCTGGTCCATGGCGCAATTAAAGCGTTTGCGGGGAATATTGCAGGTTACGAGTTCGCTCACGATATCCTGATCTTCAGTGGACGCAAAGTTCGGGATCAAATAATCGCCTAAAGATTTCGCGAATTCCTGTCTCTCATATAAATCCTGCGCTTCACCGGTGGCATCGGCGTTCTTTAAGGTTTCAGCCGTCAAAATGATTTGATGAGGACTGGCGCTATTATCCAAACCTCCGCCCGCTTTTGGATCGAGCCACTTATGCAACATGCCGACTATCAAAGTATTCGAAAAAGTCTGCAAAGCCAGCATCGGAATATTTTCCAAACCAACTTGGAAGTAAGCGCCCAAAATAGCACTCCGCTGTTCTGCCTCGGAGCTGATAGCCATGCTGGTAGGATTCAAATCCCTGTAACTTTGCTCCGCTAGCACGGTGGGAACTTGAATTCTGCCGCTCACGATATCCATAACCGGTCTTAATCCGCGATCTTCCTGGCGGTTCAAAGACAAACCAGCTCGCTGGTTTATGAGATAATTAAAATATTGCGAATTGGTTTCGACCCCCACCGAAAGGTCACTGGCTCCGTACTGCACGCTCGGGCGGTGCAACTGAAGTGCCTCGCCCGAACTAACCATATCCCCAATGGCTTGGAAATTTTCGGCAACTTTTTTGAGGTTACAAGCGCCCGGCCCAATGCGACCAACTTCCCCGACGCCCAATGAAAATTTTAATGAGTATGGATCGGGCGGCTTACAAAAACTAAACCGAGGACCTGGAATCACCCTGCCTGTCTTTGGATCGACTGTCGCCGTTTGGCTGGACGTCCAATCCCCCACCACCACGTCCAAACGATCAAGGAATTTACTACTGGCATCCATGCCGGCATTTTCGAGCCAGGTGCTAAAATCAGAATTCCAAAACCTGGGTTCGTTTCCCGGATTGCCGGTTAGCAAATCATTCGCGGCCTCATAGGCGACGCGTTGCGAAATCATGGCCATGGCGTCTATCAACCCTCCGTAAATGGAAGTAATGAAACGCATGCTCCATTGATTTTTTAAATACTGGGCACGACGGTACCACCAATCCTGCTGCTTAGCCGCGGCCGCGTTCCAGCAAGCGTAATATTGAGCTTGAATATTTGCGTAATCCTTCGTCATCAAAGGACCAGGCGCCGTGCCTTGTGGGGCGCCATACTCTGTCGTTAATTGGATTATGCAATTCTGGGGATTGGCGTCGTACGGCGGAGAAGTCCCCGGATCTTGTACGGCGTATGCTTGCGCCCAAGCCGGCGCGACCGGAGAAAGCAAAGCCGCGCCAAAGGAAAGCAGCGCCAGACCGGCAACGATAATTTTCAAGCTTTCCTTAAACTTCATAAATTACGGCTGACTTTTTTGTGTTGAGCTGGCTTGCCCCGCCAGGTTTGCGTTATTTTTTTCGACTTCCGCTTTGGCTTCATCGAAATATTTGAGCAGTTGCTCGTCCGTCAATTTGTCCAGGTCCGCCTGTTTAACTTTACCGGTTTGCAAAAGCGCCTGCCTGAGCATGGCCGGATCGCGCGGTATGAGATTATCCAGGCTCAAATCAACCCCAGCCTGGCTCGCCGTATTTTGAAAATTCTGCCCTGCCTGTGTATTGCCCATCAAAATGCTTCCCAAATCCTCCTGCACGTTGCTGCCGACCATGTCCGCGCCTGGATAAGTGGAACTTGGCAGATTGAACGTCATGGCGCCGGTCACTTCGCAATCTTCGCCGTGCTTGCAAAGCGGATTTTCACCCAAGGCGATCTTAACGTTATCCGGCATGCTGTCGCCGGCCGTACTCCGAAGGTAGGGCGAGGTATGGTAAACATGCTCCTCATCCCAATCCGAAAGGCCATCGCCGTCCGAATCAACGCGTTTGGCCAACTTTTCCGCTTCAACCTCGGGATCCTTAAGTAAATCTTTATTTTTTTGTATCTCTTCCAAAGAAACTTTAAACGGCGCGTAGATGCCGTCCCTAACGCTCAGGTACGAAAAAACCAAAGCGCCCGTCGCGCACAAAACAAAAACGACGAAAAACGCTTTTTGCTTTTTCGTGAGGCGTTCCCAATGGGTTTTTAAGACCAATCTCAAGCCCTTGGATTCCTCCTGCATAAGGCCCCCATATAATAGCATGGCTGAGCCTAAAAAAGAACGCCCAGAGGGCGTGCTTGTTAATAAGTTCGATGGACAAAATGATGCTTTTCAACTACCCCCATTTAACCTTGACCTGCTTACCGTCCGATTGGATGGGAATCCTGATTTCCAAGACCCCATTTTTGAGTTGTGCCTCGGCCGAATCGGCCGCCACGTGATAAGGCAAGACAATCGAGCGACTGAAAGCACCCCAATAGCACTCTTGGTAGTAAGTATCCTCGTCAACCAGCTTATTTTCTCTTTCCCTTTTGCCGCGAATCGTCAGCAAGTCGCTGCTAATCGAGACGTCCAAGTCATCCGGAGCTACGCCGGCCACCAATGAACGGATAACCAACATGTCCTTATCCCGGAACACGTCCACCGAAAGCTGGCCCTCTTCCTGGGTCATCAGCCAATCCCTATCCGATGTCGCTTGCATAGGGAGCATTATATCACATTACTGCGCGGTACTCGTCGTTGATCCCAAAGTGCCTTTGGGCACGCCAATCAAGCACACCGCTTGCCAGGGACGATAGTGGCTCGAGAAGGTTTCTTCGCGTTTTCGACCGTCGGCGTACTCGACCGTCGTTGAAAATTCCGCGTCAGCGCCGGCGTGGGCCGACTCCGTGCACTTCTTTTTGCCGGGTTCAAGTTCTTCGGTTTCAGTCAGCTTGGTGGGCGGCGCGGGCACGATGTTGTAGATCCTGGGTTTAGTCTGGCTTACTTGGCGTCCATCCTTAGTGCCCCACATTTCAAAGAAGATTTGCGTACCTTGTATGTAAGCGTTCAGGATGATGTACTTGCCGGTGTCGTTCATGAACTTAAAATCGGGCGAGGGTTCGTAAATCGTGGCATCCGTTCCGGCCGGTTCATAATAACTGACGCGGTACGAGTGGTTGCGCCTTTCAGTTACAGGCAAACCCGTATCTACAGCGGCGCGGAACATGGTCGTGCCAATTTGGCACAATCCCCCGCCAAATTCGGGCGTCGTCTTATCGCCCTTTATAACTAACTCCGGCCACCAACCATGCGCCCCATCCACTTCACCCAACGTCTTTAGCATGGAGAACTCTTCTCCGGGCGCGATCAACACGCCGTTCACTTTTTCGTAAACGGCTTTCTTGATGTTTTTGATGCGGTTGGGCGGTGAATTCCCATAATTTGATTTGCCCACGCCGATCAACTCTTTGATTCCATATTGCTCCAAATCGCTGCCCGTTATCTCTCCCCTCTCCTCTTCAACGATCAACGGGAAAGTCGAAGATGGCGGCCATGAAGTCAAAACCGGAGCCAGCGTTTTTTCGATATTAATCTTGCGGCCCACGGTTGAAGCCGTGAAAGAAACAATCTTGCCGTCTTTGGTTTGCAAATTACCGTTCTTGCTTTCGACTTCAACGTTCTTGGCCAACATGCGGATACTCGAAGCGAAAGCCATGTTGTCCAAAGTCACGTTGTCGGACTCGTCGGCCGTGATCCAGCCGGCCAGAGTAGAGGTCGAAATCTTGTAAGTTTTATTGTCGTAAGTGAAGGCGAGCGAGGGACGGTGAAGCATTTCTTCGGCCTTGTCGATCAAGGGCTGGAGATCGGCCGCGTGCCTCTTGGCCGGTATCTTTTGAACGCGCAACGTGATTGGCTGAAAGGCCAAAATCGAAGCCTGCTGCCTAAGCTTTTCAAAGACTCCGGCCATGTCCAAAACTTGGCCGTTCTTGTCGGCGATGACTTTTACCTTGGGCTCCGTACCGGGTTTGGCTTCGATGGCAAAGGTGGCGTCGACCGGGGCTGGTAGGTTCTCCGCGTACTGGACTTCGAGCGCCTGCTTGATTCTTTCGTCGTCGATTTCCGTCTTGACCGGAACGGACTTTGGATGAATCCGGGCGGCCAAAATTTCGAGCACTATTTTAACGGCCGCGTTTTGGCGCCCTACTTGATAAGCCTTATCGACCGCGTCATTCAAATCGAAACGGACGAGATCCGGCAAATCACTGTTACTGGAAATCTGTATATTTGTTTGCTGGCCGTCTAAAGCGAAAGTCAAACCTTTTTCAAGCGAAGCGTCGACCGCTTTGTCCAATTGTTTCCTAGCTTCTTCTTTGGTCAGTCCGTCCAATCTCACCCCCAGAACCCTAACCCCTGGATAAATCCGGTTGGAATAGATCCGGGTATAGGCATACACGCCGCCTCCGGCCAAAACGGCAATTAAAACCAACACGCCAACTATGGCTCCCAGCCATCCGAAGGCTGATTTCACCACTGTCTTTTCAATTTTTTTCTTTTCTTTGGTGGAGGACATAAGTTCATTACTGAATCAACTCGTTTAAAATATCTTTGGCTAATTTTTGACGCGCCGCGTCTTCCGAACCTGGAACGGCCAAAATCACTCCGACTGACAGGCCTTCGGCAGGCTTGCCTTCCAAAGCGGAGATCGGGACAACCCAAGTCTGGCCGTCTGGTACAGAAAGGGTGATGTTATCCCCTTCGATTTTGGCGATTTTAGCGTTCAACATAGGAATTCAATACGGGTAATGATATAAGCAAACAACGAGTCTGTAAATAAAAACACCCGCCTTATCGCGGGTGGCCGTCAAAGACCTCTAGCAATCCGCACCCAAGAAACCTTTTTGTAGGAAGTGGCGAGTCCGAAGACCAGCCGAATCCTATGAAAAGATTCCATGCTTGTCGTGGATGCAGATTGCTGGAACCCTCTGGCGGTTGTCTAATTAGCCTCTCTTATAACGTCCAGGATTGCTTTTTATAACATATCCTTAGCCCTATGTCAAGGGTAGGGAGATGACAAATTCACGCCAATTTCAGCTTGGCGCCTAAAGGAACTATTTAAAGTATGGCATGCGCTAAACCCAGCGTCAAGGGCAGTAAATTGGCTAACTTTAGATAAAATCTATTTGGCCTGTTTAATCACATCCTGGAGCTTAACCGAGAGCAGTTGAGAGACCCCATCTACCCCCATTGTGACCCCATAAAGGATGTGGGCGGACGACATGGTAGCCCGATTATGGGTAACAATGATGAATTGGGTGCGATCCGCCAGGGCACTCACGATTTCGGCGAATTTACCGGAGTTTGCCTCGTCCAAAGCCGCGTCCACTTCGTCCAAAACCACGAAAGGCGAGGGATTGGTGGCCATAATGGCGCAGATTAAGGCGATGGAAACCAGAGCCTTCTCGCCTCCCGAAAGCAAAGCGATGGCTTTGAGGCGTTTGCCTGGTGGTGTGGCCAAAATATCGATACCCACCCGTCCGGCGTTTTCATCCACTGCTTTGATAAGCTCCCCTTGCTCGTTGTACTCAGGCTCCGGGAAGACTTCTACTAGTTTGGCGTCCCCTCCCCCGAATAAGCGTTTAAAGTAGATCTCGAACTGGGCGTTCAAATTCCTAAAAGAAGCCGCGCTGCGTTCGGCAATCGTCTGATCCAGTTCTTTGATGATGATTTCGAGCGAGGAGATGGCCTGCGACAAATCCTGCGTCTGCTTATTCAGTTCTTCGTAACGGGTTTTTGTTTCCTGGTGCTCCTTCAAAGTCTCCGGATCAATGCCACCGATCCACTCAAGTTGCGCGCGAAGTTTGGTCAGCCTGGGAGTGAACGATTCCGGAGCCTCACTAATGGTCGCCTTGTCCGCCAAAGTCTCGAGTTCGGACTCCTGCTCCGGCCGATGCGTCCTGAGCTCTTGCAAGAAGGCGTCGCGTCTTGTCTCAACGCGAGCCAATTCCACGGCCGCTTCGCTCATTTGCCGCTCGGCCGTCTGCGCTTCCTGCCTGCGATGGGAAAGCTCGCGCTGCACGTCAAAAATATGTGATCGTTTTTGATCTTCTTTTTTGTTCCATTGTTCCAATTCAAACTGGGCCTCGCGCGTCTTCTTGTCGATCTCGGACATGGCCTTCAAAAGCTCCTCGGCTTCTTTGGCCACGGCCGGATCTTCGGCCGTTGCCTTTTGCGGCTCAGGCGCGGGGCGTTGCAATTTGTTGAGCAGGTCGGCTACCGTCTCGTGAATTTCATTGGCTAACCTCTTAGTTTTGACCGGATCGGATTTGGCGTTTTCGAGCAATTCCAAAAGCTCCAATTGTTTCTTATGCAGATCCTCTATCTCGCTGATGATCTTTGAAAGCGGCAAAGGCGACCACGGTTTTTCGGCGCGGGCTTTGGCGATCTCGCGGGTGGACTCAAGTTTTAACTGGCGTTCGCGGAGTTTGACCCGCTCTTCGGAAAGTTTATCGATGGAAGCCCTGAGCTCACGGAAACCCTCGGACGGAGGGATGGCTTTTTCCATGGAATGCAGCTCGGATTCGAGCTTATCCGCCTCTTCCGTGGCCCGCTTGGCTTGCTGTTCGGCTTTTTCGTGGGCTGATTTGGAATTTCGCAGGGCCGCGCGCAACTGTTTCCACGTGCCTCCGTGATATTGGATTTCAAGTTCTTTAAGCTCAACCTCCAGACTCTCCCTTTGTTCCAAACGCTTAACCTGTCGCTCGAGCGAAGTCAGGCGCGGCCCGATTTCGCGGAGCAATGTTTCAGTCTGCCTCAAATTTTCCCTGGCTCCGTCCAACTTGTTCAAGCTGGCCTGGCGCTTAAGTTGGAAGGGCTTCAAGCCGGCGGCCTCGTCAAAAAATTCTTTGCGTTCAGAAGGCGAAGCTGAAAGTATTTCGTCCACCATGCCTTGGCCGATCACGCTATAAGTCCTTTGCCCGATTCCGCATTGCGCGAGCAGCATGGCCACGTCCCCGAGCCTGGCCGCTTGTTTGTTGATTTCGTATTCCGACTGGCCGTCGCGGTAAAGGCGACGCGTGATCACGATCTCCGAAAATTCCAAATCCTGATGGTCATCGTTCACCAAAGTCATGCTGACTTCGGCATAACCGGCCCTGGACTTTTTCTCGGTTCCGGAAAATATGACGTCTTCCGATTTTTTAGCGCGCAACAACCTAAGGCTCTGTTCGCCCATCACCCAACGCAAGGAATCCGCCACGTTCGATTTGCCGGAACCGTTCGGGCCCACCACGGCCGTCAACCCGCGGCGGTTGCCGGCGTCCGGTTCGAAAAGCAAAACCGTTTTCTGGGCAAAGGTCTTAAATCCTTGCAGTTCAAGGCGCTTGAGATACATAAAAGACGCGGGTAGTTTACGTCTTCGGACGCCTCAAAGCAAGAGGAAAAACCGGCTCACTGGGCCTTGATTTATCCTAAGGAGCTGCTAAACTGCTTCGCGATATGACTTCACCCGAGCAAAAGCAACAACACTTCCTGGAAGCCATGGCTAAGACCGTCAAAAAAACCGTTGAGTTCCCTCCTGGAACCTTCGTGACCGTCGTGGACGCCAAAATGGCCCCTGATCAGGCTAATGCCAAGGTAATCTTGAGCGTCCTTCCGATAGCCAATGAAGAACTCGTCCTCCAATCTTTAGAGACCTATCGACACGACATTATAAAAGAAATGGCCCGGTCCCTGCGGCTTAGGCATCTACCCAACATCTATTGGGCCTTTGATCACACTGAGGAAAACGCCTCTGAGATAGAAGGATATATTGATGAGCTTAAAGAAAAGGGGGAACTGTAACTGAAAACGCCTCGCCTGCGAGCCCCGCTTATGCGGGTTGCAGACGAGACGTCCAGAAGTTATTGAATCTCGCGGAAGGCCACGAAGGCACAGTCGTAAAGCCAAACATGCCCAACGCAGCGCAGGTACAGCCGACGGTCGGCCCCGTCGCAGCTGAAAGTCGGGGCGCAGAGGTAGCCGTCAGGAAAGCGGAAGAGCAAGGCGTCGTCGCTCGGGATTGAAGCATAAATGCCACCACTAAGTTCAGCCTCCGAGATCCAGGCGATGAAAGCTGCCGTGTTACCGTCCGCTCCCAAAGCCCTGAAGTGGTCCCTCACATTCTCGGTCACGACGTAGTAGCCAGATCTCCAGAGCAACACTTCATACTTCTTGCCGCGGACTTCCAAAATTCGCGCGGGCTCGCCCTTCTCGACCCGGTATTCACAGAAGTTCCAGGTCTTGAGGTCAGGGTTGAGGTGGGTCAGCCTAGCCCTCTTCTCGGCCTGAGCTAAGAGCTCGACGGTCGGCAAATCGGGTACGACGATGATATCAGTCGAGCCGCTCATGGTGAGCTCCTTTCCTGTTCGTTGGCGGGCTATGAAGTAATCTCGCGGAAGGCCACAAACACCCAGTAGTCATCCCAACCATTGTCGACGTCGCGCAGGTCCAGATGACGGCAGGTCTCGACGCAGCTGAAAATCGGGGCGTAGAAGCTGCCGTCAGGATCGCAGAAGAGCAAGGCGTCATCACTTGGGACGGAGGTATGGAAACCAACAGGCCTAACCTTAGAGATCCAGGTAATGAAAGCAGCTGTGTTGCCGTCCGCTTCCAAAACCTTGAAGTGATTCCTCACCTGCTCGGTCGTGACGTACTCGCCAGGCTTCCAGGTCAGCACTTCGTACTTCTTACCACGCACTTCCAGAACTCTCGCAGGCTCATCCTTCTCTACCCGGTATGCACAGAAATTCCTGGTCTTGAGGTTGGGGTTGAGGTAGGTCAGCCTGGCCTTCTTCTTGGCTTGAGCTACGAGCTTGACGGGCGAGAGATCGGGTACGACGATGATGTTGGCAGTTGAGCCATTCATAATGGCCTCCTTTTCAAGGTTCATCTCCCTTAATCTGATAGCTCAGTTAAGCATAGAAATGCGATCCCGTCAATCCTAGAATGGACGGGGGTTGAAAGATATCTCAATATCGGCTAATCTGATTTGTTCTATGACCGCCAACTTCCAAAAGCACGTCAAATTATTCGATCTTCTGACCGGCCTGGACCGGTTGCTTTTGGTTTGCCACCAAAGGCCGGACGGCGACACGTTGGGCGCTGGCACGGCTTTGTTTCATTGGTTAAAAAATAAAGGCAAAAAAGTCACTCTCTTTTGTTTGGACCTGCCCAAACCGGCTTTTGCTTTTTTGGACCACGTAAGCGAGCTTACGAACGACCCCAAAATCTTTGATAACAATTTTGACGCATTGGTAATTTTAGACTCGGGCAATCCGATTTACGCTGGCATCCAAAAATTCATGGACCGCCTGCCGCCCGGAACCCGCGTCATCAACATTGACCACCACAAAGGCAATGCTTTATATGGCGATTTCAATCTGGTGGACGACACGGCCAGTTCAACTTCGGAGATCATTGCCGACTTCTTAAAAGTCAATGGACAAAAACTTGATGCAGCCTTGGCTACTTCCCTGATGGTCGGCATCATGAACGACACTAGTTACTTCACGAATGCCGCGACCGAAGCCCACAGCGTTGAGTTGACGGCTGAATTTTTGGCGGCTGGCGCGCGTTCTTCCGAAGTGGCTAAAGCCATGTTCAAAAACAAGGACGCGCAGACGCTGAATCTTTGGGGCACGGCCCTGGCCCGTTTGCAGCATAATGAAAAATACAACATGGCAGTAACGTATTTAAAACAGGAAGACATGACCAAGGCTGGAACCGATGCCGGAGCCGTCGAAGGTCTGATCAATTTCCTAAACGCCATTTGCGGAGGCGCCGAAACCATCCTCGTGCTTAGCCAAGCGGATGAGAACCTGATCAAAGGCTCGTTCCGCTCCGTGCGGACCGACGTCATGCGCGTGGCCAAACTCGTGGGCGGCGGCGGGCATCGGCTCGCCTCGGGCTTCAATATGCCGGGCAAAATCGTGGAAACCGAGACGGGCATTAAAATAATCTGATTAGCACTCTCAACATTTGACTGCTAAATCAGGCTAGGCTATATTAAATTGATATGAACCCATACACCATTACATCAAAAATGAACGGCTCGTATTTGGTGCCGACTGTCATAGAGAAATCCCAATATGGCGAAAGGGCGTACGACATTTACTCCCGTCTTTTAAAGGACAGGATCGTGATCCTGGGCTCCCCCATCGACGACGACGTGGCCAATATCACCATTGCCCAACTTTTATTTTTGGAAAGCCAAGATAAGACCAAGGATATCAAGCTTTACATCAATTCCCCGGGCGGCTCGGTTAACGCCGGCTTGGCCATTTACGACACCATGCAAAGCATTGCCTGCGATGTCTCCACGATTTGTATTGGATTATCCGCTTCCATGGGCGCCGTATTATTGGCTGGCGGGGCTAAAGGCAAACGTTTTGCCCTCCCCAATTCGGAGATCATGATCCACCAGATATTAGGCGGCGTCGAAGGTCAGGCCACCGACATCAAAATCCGCGCCGAAAGGTTACTCAAGATGAAGGATCAACTGAATCACATCCTGGCCAAACACACAGGCAAGCCTTTCAAGCAGATCGAAGAGGACACGGAACGCGACAATTTCATGGATCCCAAAACTGCCAAAGCCTACGGTTTGATAGATAAGGTACTGGAATAAAAAAACGCCCTTGAGAGGACGAAGATTACAGAGCTGGCTGAGAGCTGGCCGCAACAGAAGCTGAAGCAGGAGGTCCGAGCGGTGGATCGATTATTTTCTGGTCGCAACCTTTGTCATTACACATCAGAAAGACCTGGGATCCAACTTCGTACTTCGAATAGTCCTGCAGGGAAACCTCGAGCTTCTCCGGGCCATACCTCATTTGCAGCACGAATATAGCTTGGGTCATGTCGCTACCGGAGCAACGAGGCGGACCAAACCCCGAACCTGAAGCAGAATAGCCTGGTTCGCATTTTAATGCCTGGCGCGGATCGACGAAGCCGGGATTAGGCACGCAGTTAACCACTTTGCGGATACAAACCCAGTAACGCTCACTGACAAGGAATCCATTGGGTTTACGTTCGCGCATTTCTTTTTCGAAGCGTCTGGCATCCTCAGCTCGAGCCGATACTTCTGCTTTAGCCTGCTCAGCTTGAGCGCGTTCCCTAGCTTCGGCAATACTTTTCGTAGCGGCCAGATCTTCCTTTGCTGCAAAATTCCAAAGGTCAACTTTGGCGATCAGGCCAGCGGACCAACGCCTCCAAGCCAGGGTAGCACCAATCAGAAGCACCAGAATTGTAACCAACTTCCAATGTTTGAAGAGAAACCCTGCTGCTTTATCTGCACCTTCCATGGCCATCCTCCCGATGAGTATTACGAAGTTGGTTGAATCTGGAACCTCTTGTTGGGCTGAACGGTATGGCGGACCGACTTGAACCTTCGTCGGCTGATTGCCATAACATTTCCTCAACCACCGGCTAAATGCTTTAAAGGTTTTCAACGCCCTCTCCTTTTGATAGAACTGAGCCTAGCTTACAAGAAACGGATGGATTGTCAAACACCAAGAGTTAGCAAAAGACGCCCCGAAGGGCGTCTTTTTTTATTCTCCTTTACTCTCCCCGTCCGTGTTCACCAGGGCTGCGCTCGAAAGCATGTCCCCTTCTTCCTTGAACCGCATGATGCGCACGCCTTGCGTGTCGCGGCCCAAAGTCGGCACTCCCTTATAAGCTACGCGGATGACCACGCCTTTCTTGCTGATCAACATAAGGTCACGGTCGTCATCCTTGCTGGCCACGAAAGCCCCGATAACCGGACCGGTTTTGGCAGTGACTTTCATGGTACGGATACCTGAACCGCCGCGGCCCTGAGTCTTGTATTCCTGCATGTCCGTCTGCTTGCCTAAACCGTTTTCCGTCACCGTAAACAGGGTATACAGCCCTTTAGCCGCCAGTTTGGGATCGATCACGTCCATACCCACGACCTCGTCACCGCTCTTAAGCTTGATACCCCGGACACCGGCTGCCGAACGGCCCATGGCGCGGACATCTTCCTCTGAGAAGCGGATTGATTGGCCGTTCTTAGTTACTAACGAAATCTCATCCTTGCCGTTCGTCGGTTTGACCCAAAGTAAATCGTCGCCTTCGTGCAGGGTGATGGCAATCAAGCCGCTGCGGCGGACATGCGCGAAATCTTCGAGCGAAGTCTTTTTGACCGTGCCCCGGCTCGTGACCATGGCAAAAAACTTACTACCTTCGACATCCGAAAGCGGGAGCGAAACGGTCGCCCTTTCGCCCGGAGCCAGCTGCAGGAAGTTGACGATGGCCTGGCCCTTGGAGGTACGGCTGCCTTGCGGAATCTCGTAAGCTTTAAGTTGGAAAACGCGGCCGCGACTCGTAAAGAAAAGAATGTCAGCGTGCGTGTTTGTCGAGAAAAGCTGCTCGACTTCGTCTTCTTCCTTGGTGGAAAGACCGGCCACGCCCTTACCTCCCCTGCCCTGCGTCCTAAAGGTATCCGGCGGCAAGCGTTTAATGTAGCCATCCTTCGTGATCATGACTATCGTTGATTCATCAGGCACAAGGTCAGTCATGGAAAACTCCCCGACAGGATGCGGGATGACTACCGTGCGGCGCTCGTCGCCAAATTTTTCCTTGAGCTCCAAAGTTTCCGTCTTGATGATGTCCAGCATTTTCTTGACCGACTTCAAAATGGATTCCAATTCCTTAATGAGATCCATCTTTTCCTTGTATTCCTGCTCGACTTTCAACCTCTCCAGGTTGGCCAATTGCTGCAGGCGCATTTCCAAAATGGCCATGGTCTGCGGATCGGAGAGCTTGAACTTTTTCATGAGGTTGACCTTGGCCTCATCCTTGTCTTTGGATTTCTTGATGGTCTCGATGACTTCGTTGATCTTAAGCAAGGCGATGCGCAAGCCTTCCAAAATATGGGCGCGGTCCTTGGCTTTGGCCAAATCGTATTCCGTGCGGCGGCGCACCACGACTTGGCGGTGTTTGACGTATTCGCCCAGCAAATCCTTAAGCGTGAGGACGCGCGGCTGGATGCCGTCCACCAAAGCCAGCATGTTGACGTGGAAAGTCTCTTGCAACTGCGTCATCTTGAAGAGCTGGTTCAGGACTTTTTTGGGATAGGCGTCTTTCTTGAGCTCGATCACGATGCGGATGCCGTCCTTGTTGGATTCGTCGCGCAAGTCGCGGATGCCCTCGATCTTCTTTTCCTGCACGAGCGAGGCGATCTTTTCCAACAACGTCGATTTGTTGATGCCGTAAGGGATTTCCGTCACCAAGATCCGGTACGAACCGGCTTTCTCTTCCTGGATATCCGTTTTGGCGCGCATCACTATGCCGCCCTTGCCAGTGGCGTAGGCCTGGCGGATGGCGTTCTTGTCGTAGATCACGCCGCCGGTCGGAAAATCCGGGCCGGTCACGATCTTAGCCAGTTCGTCGATTTCGATTTCCGGCTGTTCAATCAAGGCCGTGATGGCGTCGCAAAGTTCATTCAAATTATGCGGAGGTATGTTGGTGGCCATGCCCACGGCAATGCCGAGCGTGCCATTCAAAAGCAAGTTAGGCAGTTTGGCCGGCAAAACGGATGGCTCTTTGATCGAACCGTCAAAGTTCGGGCGGAAATCAACCGTGTCTTTCTCGATATCCAAAAGCATCTCGTCGGCGATGCTTTCCATTTTTGATTCGGTGTAGCGGTAAGCGGCCGCGCCGTCGCCATCGATCGAGCCGAAGTTGCCTTGGCCGCGCACCAACGGATAGCGCATCGAAAAATCCTGGGCCATGCGGACCAAAGAATCATAAACGGCCGCGTCGCCGTGCGGATGGTATTTGCCGAGCACGTCTCCCACCACGGTGGCGCATTTCTTGAATTTGGCCGTGGAACGCAAGCCGCTCTGCCACATGGAAAACAGGATGCGGCGGTGCACCGGCTTCAAGCCGTCGCGCACGTCTGGCAAGGCGCGCTGGACGATGACCGACATGGCATAATCCAAATAGCAAGTCCGCATCTCTTCGGAGAGCGACTGCTGCACGATTGAACCGATGTTGGCTTCGGCTGGCTGTTGAATTTCCTTTTCTGGCATAAGTTATTAATCTTGAGTGACGCCCGCGGGCAGTTTGACGCTGGCTCCTTTTTTAGGCTCGGGCGGCGCCTGGTTCAGGAGATTCCGGGTGGAAGACGAATTAAGCATGTTGGTGGTGCTGGCCAGGATCATGCTCGCTTGGATCAACTGGTTAAAACCGCCTCCCAATTGTTCATTTTCGATTTTTTCAACCTGCTGGATCATGCCTTGGGCCCCGTTCCGGATCTGGTCTTCGTATTGGTTCTTTAAACTTGTCTGCTGAGCTTGTCCCGAGGCCGGGAAGATATTGGCCATGCTTTGGCGCACGCTGTAAAGCCAACCCAGGCCAATGGCCAAAGCGCAAATGAAGACGCCTGCCACCAACGAAAACTGCTGGACGCGATCCGTCGGTTTGCGATTGGCGGCGTGGGCCATGATGAGCTGCCGTTTTTCTTCGTCGCTCATGATCATGGGACGGGGCTCATTGGGCGCCTTGGGGCGCGCAGCCTTCTTATTGGGCAATGATCGATGGTCAAAGGGCATAGTCAATATTTTATGTGCGTTCGATCACCATGATCATGAGGTCGTCCGCCGGCAAATCCTTCTTCGTGACTTTGAGCTTGTTCATGTCCTGGCGTTTACAGACTCCCACGGCGTCGCAAAAATTTTCAACCGTCCCGAGCTTGGTCTTGATCCCGGCCACGTGGTAATGGATCGGGATAACGATGCGGGGCTCGACTAGCGAGATGAGGTTGGCGGAGAGCTTGGCATCCATCACCTGACCGCCGCCCACCGGCAGAATCAAGATGTCGATGTTGCCCAGGGGCTCGAGTTCGTAATCGGTCAATTTGCGGTTGAGCTGGCCCAGGAAACCAACGCTTATCCCTTCGGCTTCGATGCGATAGACGAGCGGCCGCTTTAATCCTTGGTCGGCTTTGGGATCTTGGATGCCGTTGACCATCACTCCTCTGACTTCGTACTCGCCGGGATCCGAAATGACGAAAGGCGAGCCGGCCACGCCGTCCAAATTAAAATTCTTCCTGTCCTGGTGGGAGAGCAACAGCAGGTCGGGCTGGGTGGCCCTCGGAAAACGGATGGCCGCCTCGTTTTCAAAAGGATCGGTCATGATGACCGAGGCGTTATCCCCGTGTTTCGCTTCGATGCGGATGGTCGAATATCCGTGCCAATAAATCTGCATAATTTGTGTATTTTTGACCGTTAAAGAATACCATAAAAACAGGCTCGGCACAAGGGAAAAACCGGCCCCTGTCAACGGTTGGAAGCCAGCCTTTTTTGGGTCAAAAACACCTGCCCGCCGGCCATGGCGATTGCCAAGGCATCGGCCGCGTCATCGGGCTTGGGTACGCTTTTCAGGTTAAGTAGGCGGGTGACCATGGCCTGCATTTGCTTCTTATCCGCGCTGCCGTAGCCGGCTACGGATTGTTTGACCTCGTTGGGCGTCAATTCAACCACCGGAAGATTGGCATCCGCGAGGACTAACAAAACCACTCCCCTGGCCATGCCCACGTTGATGGCCGTACTGACGTTGGTTTGAAAAAAAAGTTTTTCAACCACGGCCACCTCCGGCTGATATTCTTTGACAACTTGATCCAACACGGACCGGATGGCCTGTAAACGGCAGGCAAAATCCTCGTGGACGTCGGTCTCAATGCAACTGTGCCAGACATGAATCATTTTTGATCCCTCAATCCGAACTACGCCCAGGCCGGTGCGCCCAAAACCTGGGTCAACGCCTAAAACCAGCATAGGTTAGGAAGCGTTCGTGAAAACGCTTTGCACGTCATCATGTTCTTCCAATTCTTCGATCAATTTAGAGATGGCTTCACCGTTAATTTCGTCCAATACAACGGGCGTTTTGGAAATCCATTCAAATTCAGCCGACTCGATTTTCAATCCAAGCCCGGCTGCCGCTTCGTTGATCCGGCCCAAATCCTGCGGCGCGCAAATAATGGTCGTCTCTTCTTCCTCTTCTTTAATATCCTCAGCGCCGGCGTCGATCAGGGCAAGTTCCAATTCATCCCGACGATCCTTAGGCAGCTTCTCGACCCTAATCACCCCTTTATGGTCAAACTGAAAGGCAACCGAACCCGGAGCGGCCAGGCTGCCACCGTTTTTGCTCAAAAGATGTTTGACGTCGTTAGCCGTGCGGTTGCGGTTATCCGTCAGGCATTCGACGATCAAAGCCGCTCCGCCGGGCGCGTAAGCTTCGTAACGCAGGGCTTCGACTTGCACTTCACCATCCGCCCCCGAGCCGCGGTTGATCGCCCGCTCAATGCTGTCCTTGGGCATGTTGGCGGCGCGCGCCCGGTCGATGGCCACGCGCAACATGAAGTTCATGCCTGGATCCGGGCCTTTCTCGCGGACGGTGACTTCGATTTCCCTCGCTAATTTAGTGAAGGAAGCCGAACGCTTGGCATCAATCGCGCCCTTGAATTGTTTGACCTTGCTCCATTTGCTGTGGCCTGACATATCGGCTTGATCTTACCTTCCGTCCCCTGGTTTGTCGAGCATAGTAAAAACGCCCGGATGGGCGTTTTTACTGGTTGATTTTTATTGGGTTGCTTCTTCTAAATTTTGTTCTGGTTCAGGTTCCAACATCTCTGGTTCCGGCTTGGGAATCCCTTCGAGATTGAGCTCGGGATGGTGGTAGCCAAAGCCGGTTCCGGCCGGGATCAAACGGCCAATGATGACGTTTTCCTTCAAGCCTTCGAGGTGGTCAACCTTGCCGGTAATGGCGGCATGGATGAGCACGCGGGCCGTCTCTTGGAAGGAGGCGGATGACAGGAAGGATTCAGTCGTCAAAGCCACTTTGGTGATACCCATGAACAAGCCGTCGAGTTCGGCTGGGCGGCCTCCCCTGCCAGTCACGCGGTCGTTCTCTTCCTGGGCGCGGCAGCGCTCCACGATCTCGCCCGGCAAAAGCTCGGTATCGGCGGCGTCTTTGACGTAAGCGCGCGAGAACATCTGGCGGATGAGAAGCTCGATGTGTTTGGAATTGATCTTTTGACCCTGCGTGGCGTAGATGGACAGCACTTCCCTAAGCAGGTATTGCATGACGGCTTTCTGGCCCTTGGTCTTGAAGAGTAATTGCAGGTCCAGATGGCCTTCGGTCAGCTGATCGCCGGCTTGGACTTCGTCACCGTCTTTGACCATGACCCTAAAGCCGATCGGCGAGGGCAGATCCGTGGCAGCCAAACCTTGCCAGATGACGGTCACACGATTCTTGGTAAGTTTAATGGTGCCGCTGTGGGCCGACTGGATTTCGGTGCCGTCGTGCCTCACGATCACAATCTCGCCTTCTTCGACTTTGTCGCCGTCTTTAACTTTAACGCCGTCCTTGCTCGTGACCACGAACACGTCTTCGCTGATTTGGTCGGACATGATGCGGATGATCTTGCCGGTGCGGGCCGTATCGACCAGATGCTGGCCGGTGGCCGTCTTAATCTCCTTGGCTTCGGGTTCGACCAACGAGACTTTTCCGGAAACGGTCGCCATCACGGCCGAGTGTTTCGGCACGCGGGCTTCGAAAAGTTCTTCCACGCGAGGCAGACCTTGGGTGATGTCTTGGCCGGAAGCCACGCCGCCGGTGTGGAAGGTGCGCATGGTGAGCTGCGTGCCTGGTTCGCCGACCGATTGGGCGGCCACCACGCCTACGGCCGCGCCCAGCCTGGCTTCCTGGTTGTAGGCCAAGTCAAAGCCGTAGCACTTCTGGCACAAGCCGCGCGTGTTCTTGCAGGTCATGACGGAGCGCACCCAAACTTCCTCAAGCGGTTTTTCAAGAGCTTTTAATTTTTCGATTTCAGCGTCGGTGATCAACGTGCCTTTGGCGATGAGCGGCTTTTTGGCGCGCGGCGGAACAATGTCCTTGGCCAACACGCGACCCACGATGCGGGTCAGCATGCCTTCGCCGATTTCCTCGCACTCCTCGTGCGTCAGGTGGAATCCGTCCGTGTCGCCGCAATCTTCGCTCGTGATGATTACGTCTTGGGCCACGTCCACCAAACGACGCGTCAGGTAACCGGCGTTGGCCGTCTTCAAGGCGGTGTCAGTCAAGCCTTTGCGCGTGCCGTGGGACGAGATGAAATATTCGAGCACGTCCAAACCTTCGCGGAAAGATGATTTGATGGGCAATTCGATAATTTCGCCGGACGGATTGGTCACCAAGCCCTTCATGCCGACGACCTGCATGAGCTGCACGACCGAACCGCGGGCGCCTGAATCGATCATGGCCGAAAGCGATCCGCTCGGGTCGAGCGATTGTTTGGACATGTTCTTAATCCTGTCCTGGATGTCGGACCAAACTTTGATGATTTGGGTGTAACGCTCGCGCTTGGTCAGCAAACCTTCCTTATACTGTTCTTCGATGAGCAGCACGCGCTGGCTGGCCTCGGTCATAAGTTCGTCCTTGCCCGCGATGCGGGGCAGGTCGCCGATGCCGTACGAAAAGCCGGAAAGCGTGATGTAGCGGTAACCGAATTCCTTAATGCGGTCCAGAAACTTGGCCGTCTCTTCGAATCCGTATTCGTCGATACATTGCTGCGTGAGCTCGCCAATCTGTTTTTTCCCAAGCCTTTCGTTGATGAAGGGCATGCCTTGCGGCAACAGGCGGTGGAGCAGGATGCGGCCGACCGTAGTCTCTAAGATCGGCGCGTCGGCTGAAGGCCTGACCTTGATCTTGTCGCGGGCCGAGATGAACTTGACCTGGTAAGCGTAAACCGCCTCGTCGGCCGTGCCGAACGACTTAATTTTGCCTTCTGGCGGTTCGATCATGGTCGACATGTAGTACACGCCCCAAACGATGTCCTGGGTCGGCGTGGTCACCGGGTTGCCGGTGGCGGGCTTCAGCAAGTTCTTGGTCGAAAGCATGATTTCCCTGGCTTCCCACTGGGCCTCTTCCGTAAGCGGCACGTGCACGGCCATCTGGTCGCCGTCGAAGTCGGCGTTGAAAGCCGTACAAACGAGCGGGTGGATTTGGATGGCCTTGCCTTCAATGAGCACGGGCTGGAAACCCTGGATGCCCAGGCGGTGCAAAGTCGGGGCGCGGTTTAAGAGCACCACGGCGTTGCTGGCAATGCTTTCCAAAATATCCCAAACTTCCGAGTTATCGCCCTCGATGAAGCGGTTGGCCGAACGGATGTTGTGCACGATCTCGCGCTTGATAAGTTGTGAAATGATGAACGGCCTAAAAAGTTCCAAGGCCATGCTCTTCGGCAAACCGCACTGGTGCATCTTGAGGTTGGGGCCGACGACGATGACCGAGCGGCCGGAATAGTCGACGCGTTTGCCGAGCAGGTTCTGGCGGAAGCGGCCTTGTTTGCCTTTCAAAATGTCGGCCAATGATTTGAGCTGGCGTTTCTTGCCCGTGGCGGCGATGACCGTCTTCGAATGGCGGGCGCTGTTGTCGATCAAGGCGTCCACGGCTTCCTGCAACATGCGTTTTTCGTTGCGGGTAATGACTTCCGGGGCGTGCAGTTCGAGCAACCTCTTCAAACGGTTGTTGCGGTTGATGACGCGACGGTACAGGTCGTTCAAATCCGAAGTCGCGAAACGGCCGCCGTCCAAAGCGACCATCGGACGCAAGTCGGGCGGGATAACCGGGATGACCTTAAGCACCATCCAATGCGGATCAAGCGTCTGCATGGTGAAGGATTTCAAAAGCTTAAGGCGGCGGATGATGTGTTCGTATTTGGCGCCAGAGGCGTGGGCCAACTCGCCCTGCAAAGCCTGCATGGTCCCGTCGATGTCGATTTTCTTGAGCAACTCGTCCACGGCTTCGGCGCCGATCTTGGCTTCGAAGATGTGGCCGAACTTCAATGAGTACTCGTGGTATTCGTTCTCGGAAATGATCTTCAAAGGTTGCAGGGTCTTAAGCTCGCGCTCCACTTCCTGCACGTCGGTTTCGAGTTCCTTGAGCTTGCGGTCCTTGTTGCCCTGGGCCTTGTCCAATTCTTTCGTGACGGCGTCCGAAGCGGTCCCCTTCTCTTTGGCCTTGTCGTTTATTTGGGTGACCTCGCGCTCATAATCCATTTCAATCTGCTTGCGCTTGCCCTTGTACTCGGTCGAGAGCTGTTCGATCACCTGCTGCTTCAATTCCTCGTTCACGTCCGTGATGATGAAGGCGGCGAAGTAAACAACTTTCTCCAAAGCGATGACGGACACGTCCAAAACAGTGCCGATCCTGGAAGGCACGCTGCGCAGGAACCAAATGTGCGTGACCGGCGAAGCCAACTCGATGTGGGCCATGCGTTCGCGGCGAACCAGCGAGTGCGTGACTTCGACTCCGCATTTGTCGCAAATGATTCCCTTGTATCTGATCTTTTTATATTTGCCGCAATAACATTCCCAATCCTTGGAGGGGCCAAAAATTTCTTCGGCGAAAAGGCCGCTCTTTTCCGGTTTCTGGGTGCGGTAGTTGATGGTCTCGGGCTTGGTAACCTCGCCGTACGACCAGCCGCGGATGGTTTCGGGAGACGCCAGCTTAAGGCGCATGCCGTTGAAATCCGTGGTCTTTACGTTTTCTGATTGGAAGAAAGACATAAGCTTGTCGTAGGTTAGGAAGCGCTGAATTCTTCGGAAGGCGGAGCATCCCAGGAAATTTCTTCCGAAGCGGGCTGGGCGCTGGGCTTAGCCACGTGTTCGGGCTTGCTCTCTTCGATGCGGGATCCGTCCTTAAGCAATTCCACGTCTAAACACAGGCCCTTGAGTTCACGGACCAGCACGTTGAATGATTCTGGCACGTTGACCTTTGAAATGAGATCGCCCTTGATGATGGATTCGTAAGCCTTGGAACGGCCGGGCACGTCGTCAGATTTGATGGTCAGGACTTCCTGCAGGGTATGGGCCGCGCCGTAAGCTTCGAGTGACCAGACTTCCATTTCACCAAAGCGTTGGCCGCCGGATTGCGCCTTGCCGCCCAGAGGCTGCTGCGTGATAAGCGAGTACGGGCCGATGGAACGCTGGTGGATCTTATCTTCGACCATGTGGTTCAGCTTGAGCATGTAGTTGTAGCCGACCGTCGGATTGTATTCATAACCTTCGCCCGTGCGGCCGTCGTACAACTTGATCTTGCCGTCGTCCGGGAAGCCGGCCCTTTCGAGCTCGCTCCGGATGGTGCCTTCGGGCACGCCGTCAAAGACCGGCGTGGCCACGCGGTAACCCAAAGCGTTGGCCGCCAGGCCCATGTGCGTTTCCAAAGTCTGTCCCAGGTTCATACGAGAGACGACGCCAAGCGGAGACAAGATGACGTCCACCGGAGTTCCATCCTCGAGGAACGGCATGTCGGCCAGAGGCACGATGCGGGAGATGACGCCCTTGTTGCCGTGACGGCCGGCCAGCTTATCGCCCACTTGGACTTTCCTGAGGTCGGCCACGGCCACCACGATGCGTTTCAGAACGCCCGGTTGCAGCTTGTCGCCGTTCTCGCGGGTGAAAACCGTGATGCCGACGACTTTGCCGCGGGCGCCGTGTTGCAAATACAACGAGGTGTCGCGCACGTCGCGGGCTTTTTCGCCGAAAATGGCGCGCAATAATTTTTCTTCAGCCGAAAGGTCAGTCTCGCCCTTGGGTGTGATCTTGCCGACCAAAATGTCGCCGGATTTAACCTCGGCGCCGATGCGCACGATGCCGTTCTCATCCAAGTTCTTTAACTTTTCTTCAGAGACATTCGGGATATCGTTGGTCACGACTTCGGGACCGAGCTTGGTGTCGCGCACGTCCATGGCGTAATGCTCGATGTGGATCGAAGTGAAACGGTCTTGGTGGACCAAGCGTTCGGAAAGGATGATGGCGTCCTCAAAGTTATACCCGTCCCAGATCAAATACGAGCACAACAGGTTCTGGCCCAAAGCCATCTCGCCGTTTTGGCAGGAAGTGCCATCGAGCAAAACCTCGCCGGCGTAAACCTTCTGCCCCTTGTCCACGCGCACGCGCTGGTTCAAACAAGTGGAATGGTTGGAACGTTGGAACTTAACCAGGTCATAACGCCTGATCTCCCCGTTTTCGGTTTGCAATTCAATATGGTTGCCGTCCAAGCTGGTAATCGTTCCGTCATCCGGAGCCAAAAGCGCGTGGCCGGAGTCGACCGCGGCGCGGCGTTCCACGCCCGTGCCCACGATCGGGGCTTCGGGCTTGATGCACGGCACGGCCTGGCGTTGCATGTTGGATCCCATGAGCGCGCGTTGGCCGTCGTCGTGTTCCACGAACGGAATCAAGGAAGTTGAAATTGAAAGAATCTGCTTTGACGAGACGTCCACGTAATCGATCTCATGCACGTCCACGATGGTCGGCTCGCCGTTTTTGCGGGCCGGGGTGCGTTCCACCTGGAATTTGCCGTCGCGACCGATGGGCGTGGTGGCCGGAGCCGTGGTGCCACGCTCTTCGGTGAACGCGTTCAGGTAAACGATCTCATTCGTGACGACCGGCGTGACCGGCAATTTAGTGATAGAGATCTTGGCCATCTTCTTGGCCGCGTCTTTGGTGATTTCCTCCCCCGCCTTGGCGACCAACTTGCCTTCGCCATCGCGCACGTCGGCGCGCAGCGTCAAACCGACGCCGTCCGCCCCGTCGTTCTCGGCCCAGTTCCTAACTTTGCGGTAAGGGGTTTCGATAAAACCGTACTCGTTGATGCGGGCGTAACTCGACATGTGGCCGACCAAACCGATGTTCGGACCTTCCGGGGATTGGATCGGGCAGATGCGGCCGTAGTGCGTGCGATGCACGTCGCGGACTTCGAAGCCGGCACGTTCACGGGAGAGACCTCCGGGGCCAGTGGCCGACAAGCGGCGCTTGTGTTCAAGTTCGGAAAGCGGGTTCGTCTGATCCATGAATTGCGAGAGCTGGGACGACATGAAGAACTCGCGCACGGCGCCGATGACCGGCCTGGCGTTAACCAACCTGCCCGGCGAAAGCGTGGTGATTTCCTGGGTCGACATGCGGTCCTTGACGATGCGTTCCATGCGGGCCAAACCGATGCGGAAGCGGCTCTGCAGAAGTTCGCCAATGGCGCGCACGCGGCGGTTGCCAAGATGGTCCACGTCGTCGGCTTCTTCCTGGGTGTTATTCAATCTAATGATTTCCTTCATGATGAGCACCAGGTCTTCCTTGGACAAAATGCGGTTCTCTTCCTTGGCCACCATTTGATCGTCCCAAGGCATGCCGAAGCGCTGGTTGAACTTGTAGCGGCCAACCGGGCCAAGATCGTAGCGCTCGAATTTGAAGAACATCGAGTGGATCAACGATTTGGCGTTATCGGCCGTGGCCAAGTCGCCCGGGCGAATGCGCTTGTAAACTTCGATGTGGCCTTCGTCTTCATTCTTAGCCTGGTCCTTGGCGATGGTCGCCTCTATATATTTGTTAAGCGGATGGATGTCGATCTCCTTGAAAGTTTCCATGATCTCCTCGTCGGTCGCCATGCCAAAAGCGCGCAACAACGACGTGGCGGCCACTTTGCGTTTGCGGTCGATCTTCACCCAGATCACGCTGTTCATGTCGGTTTCGAATTCCAACCAAGCGCCGCGGTTCGGGATGACCTTGGCTCCGTAATAACGGCGGCCGCGTCCGAGTTCGGCCATGAAGAAAGCGCCGGCCGAGCGCACGAGCTGCGAAACGATGACACGCTCGATGCCGTTGATCACGAACGTTCCCCTGTCAGTCATCACGGGTAGGTCGCCGAGGTAAATTTCCTGTTCTTTAGTTTCCTGCGTCCTCTTATTGATGAGCTTGGTTTTGACGCGCAAAGGAGCCTCAAAGGTAATGTTCTTCACCTTAGAGGTCTTTTCGTCGAACTTGGGTTCGTCGATGAAGTAATCGGTGAACCAGAGTTCCAAATCGCGTCCGATGAAATCCCGGATGGGCGATATCTCTGAGAACAGCTCCTTGAGTCCGGTTTCCAAGAACCAGCGGTAGCTGTATTTTTGGACCTCGATCAGATCCGGCAGTGCCATGGCGTCACGGGAGGCCGTGAAGTAGCGGCGTTCCGCCTCTTTGAGAGGCTGGCGCCTGAAAACCTGCTTGGGCATTCGAGTAAGTGATTAGAGATTCGTCTCCTCCGGCCAGGCCCGAGCCCAAAGACCATGCAGTCGGGTGGCTGGGTGTTGGCCAGAAAGTGGCGAACCTTAACGATTATTCAAATTGTGGCGCGAACGGCTTAAGACGCAAAAACTTCCCAAATCGGACTGGGGGCTCCTCTTCTTCCTTTGTTAGGCCAGCGTGGTCATTAAACCAATATGTAAATTGCGCTATCCCGGCAATTCTCTGTTCATGAAAAACCAGGATAATTTAGTGATCAGGCGACGAGAACAGCCCGTCCCGGATCTGTCAAATTTGCGTTCGCCGGGCAATTATTCCATGGGTGTAAAGGGACGTCAAGGGTTATCTGTTAGTAGGCTTTTAGCCATTTTTTGTCAAAATTAAGCTTTTTGGCTTAACTTAGCACCGCATTTTTTGGCTAATTTTAGATAAAAATATCATCCGGAAGCCCTTGACAAAATCATCTTTTTATGATATATTAGTTTGTTCTTTAAAGCATGCAAAACCGTCGTCAGGACAGTTATAGAGGAGGAATCCTGCAGCACCCGAACACGGGCTATGCTGCGGACGGGGAAGGAGGACATTGGGATCCGGCTTCGGCTGGGACTCAATGCCAGAAACAACCCCAAGGTTTCCGTCGCTTCGGCGACCGGGAGCCATTTACCTCTATAACCGTCCCGGTGACACCGGTAAAACACATTAAAAGTTAAACAGATGGCCGGAGGACCATCTTTGAAAAATCAATAAATCCCCTGAAAAAGTGGAGGAGAGAAGAACTCCGAGTAGTCCCAATTAATTTTGGACCGCTACAAAGAGGAACGTCTAAGCCATATTCGCCTGGTAACCACTGGGCAGCCATGGCCAAAACGTTCTGACTGTCCTGGGCTTGCCCAAAGGACTGTCCCCCTTCACTTTGTCAGGGGATTTTAATTTATCGTGATAAAATACAGCCATGGCTAAGAAAAAAGCCCAGCCGACCAGCCTTAAGCGAAAGGCACCGAATACCGTCAAAATAGACGTTTTCGCGTTAGAACGTAAAATAAGGCGGCCCAGCCTGCCAAGCTCTAAATTGCACAAAAATAAGAAGGTTTATAGCCGAAAAAGCAAGCATCCGAAAAACAGCGATGAATAGGCCAGGGGTTGACAAAATTGTTAAAAACTGCTAAATTTAGTGGTTCTTTAATAGCGCCTAGAGCTCTTAAAAGAGCTTATTATGGCTTAAGCTAAATGGAGGGGAAGCACTTCGGCAAAGAGTCCGTTGCGTTTTTAACGACAGCGGACAGTCGAAGTGGTGTGAAGAGCACACCCGACTCCGGCTTAGGCTGGACTCTGGGCTGTTCGGACCACACATTTCATGTTCGCGGAGGGCAATTGCCCCAACCGTGAGCCTCGCCTCCAGTTAGCTTCGGCCATATTCATCGCACAGCTTGATTTTCTTCCGTCTAGTACGGAAGATAAATCAGGCTGTACAGGATGAAGGGTGCCTAAGGCACTTCGTTCGTACATCGACAACCCAGAAAGGAACAAAGCTAAAAGAAAATTTTTCTCGTTCTGATTCACGTCCCCCAATGTCAGTGGTCGTTTTCTCGCGTTCCCGAAGACAGTGGTCTGAGGTAGCAACAACGCACAGCTCAAGGAGAGACAGTCATGACACAGGAAAAAAACGTCAGCATCGCGTATCATCTCAAGTCAGAGGCCGGAAGGCTCGGACTCCCTGCTCACGAAGCAGAATGCAGTTTCGGACTTGCTACGCTTCCCTCGAAGCAAGCACGGGAACTCACCATGGTGCGTGGAAACACGGCGCCCCCCTGGATGAACAATCCGGGCAAGATCCAGCGCTGCTACTTCGAAGTGCGCCCCATGCGCGAGGGCAAGCTGCTCGGCGGCTACCCCACCGTGCGATTCACCTGCGACAACAACATCTACATCGATCGCGGAAGATCCCCCGTTGAGATTCAGCGGAGTCTGATCCGGAAGTACATCGACCCGTCCGCGCCGGGCGTCGACCTGGACAGCGCGTATCACTGGCCGGGCAAGCCCACGATCAGATTCTGGCTGGGCAAGGAGAACCGCGTACCCCTCGACAAGTGCGCGGCCGTCCTGAAGAAATTCCAGGAAGGCCTGAACATCGAGGTCGAGCGCCAGATCATCTCTGGCGAGCGTGACCTGTACCAGTTCACGAGCCGCGCGCCGGCCGGATCCTACCGGCCCAAGACCAGGGCCGAGCAGCACGAGACGGACGAGCAAGGAAACGTCCTCTGGACGGGCGAGGCCTTCTTCTTCCTGGATCGGATCGGCATGATCATCGACGACCTGCGGTGCTTCAGCTCCGATAACCGGACGAGCACGTACACGCTCCCCAAGTGGGACAACGCGGACGCTGATGATCAGACCGACGAGGATCCGGATGAGGCCACGGCGACAGCTGCCGAGGCAGAGGATGCGCCCAAAGCCAAACCCAAGGCGGCCAGGGCCCGGAAGAACTACCGGTGGCGGGACCGCACGGCCGTGACCGGAAAATGGGTCGAGGCCAGGATCGCCGAGAGCGCCGAGCAGATCGTGGCGGGTTCGAGCAGCGTGCCGGTCATCACCTCGCTTATCCTCTTGCAGGATTACGAGGAACCGGGGCGCCGTCCGATCGCCGTCCTGATCGACGCCGAAGCGCTCAAGCGCTTCATCGGGAGCTTCCTCACGGACCGTTGCAACAAGGGTTACGTGTCTCGCGTCGGCGGCCTGCTGTTCTTGACGCATGACATGATTCCCAAGGAAGCTTACGATGCCAGCAAGAAGGACGAGCAACCGTCTGGCATGAAGAAGATCAGCGGCAAGAAGGCGCCGAAGCCCGCGCCAGCCTCTGCCGAGATCGTGAGGAGCGGGAGCGGCGGCGCCAGCATTGGCGAGGTGCTCGCTTCCAAGGGCCAGACCTTGCCGGGCCAGCCTCCTCCGGCGACCAACGGCACCCCTTCCTGACGGCAAGTTCCTCTGGGTCTTCTCTGCGACGGGCCAATCTCCACGGCCCGTCGCAAAATCCCTTAAAGCCATTAACTCAGTTAACTGCTTTAAGGGATTTTAGGTTGACAATGTCAAAGGCTGGAATTATATTGAATGGACTTTCCGCTTCGCAACCTGCGAAGCGAGGTACAACCTTTAGTGGCAGAGTCCATGGACCCTCTGGATCCTCAAGGATTCCGAGTTCTTCTCTCCTCCCATGAAATCCGCCGCTACTCTATTTGTGGCTTCGCTTTGCAGCTTGCGGCGCAGAAAGAGAAGGATCCCCTCCGGGGATTTTTAGTTTGCCGCGCCGGATGTTGAAGTCGTCGATGTAACGGATCGCAAATCTTGTTGGTTCAAAATAGCTGGAGCGTATTCCGGTTCGTAGGTGATGTAACGCGTAGCTTCCGACCGGCCACCGTAACGGCGTTCGGCTACGATGCTCAATTTAGTCATGCCCCTTGGAATATTCAAAGTCAAACCAAACCTACCACTCGATTCAACCACAGCCGGAGTTCCATTAACCAAAACGCTGGCCGTCGGATCGGTCATCCCGTTCACGTTGACCGAAGGATCGCGGATGACTGAATGATCCGCGGGCGAAATTATTTCGAGCGGGGGCCTGGCTGATAAATATGAAGCTTGATGCCAGACATACCATCCGAGGATCAATACCAGTGGCAAAGGAATAAGCAAAAGGAGATATTTTGATGGCACGAACAAGGCCGAACGCCTGACCCGGGCAAAAAAAGTTAACGGGCGTTGGTCGTCCGAAAGGCCGCGCTGTTCCAAAAGCAACCTGTATTTGTGCATGAAAAAACCGGTTCTGCCTTCCAAGGCTTTAACTAATACCCTGACGTGCCGTTCGGCGTAAAGCGGATCGCGCAATCGGCCCAAGTCTTCCGATTCCAAGGCGTCGATCGTGGAAATCGGCATGCCCGTGACGCGGGCCAGTTGTTCTAAAGACCAGCCGCGAAGCTCTCGCAGTTCCTTCAAGTCCTCGCCAAAGCCTCTCTCGGCATCAACTTTCTTACGGACAAAAGACATGGCTTCAGCTTAAACCATGGCAAAAGCTAAGTCGAGTGCTATACCTCCTCTTCGATATCCGGTATTTCTCGGTTGACCTGTTCGAGGGCGGCATGGTTGATTGGCGCCGGAATTTGATCCATGCCTTTGGTAAATTCAACTTTCAAAATCTCGCGGGGTTTGGCGCCGTCAGCCGGACCAATGAAACCTTCCTGTTCGAGCAAATCGAGCAACCTGGCCGCGCGGGCGTAACCGACTTTCAACCTTCTTTGCAAAAGCGAAGCGCTGGCTTTGCCGGCCCGGATGATTTCTTCTTTGGCGGCCGGCAACAAAACATCCGAATCCTCATCGGCGATGCCGTTATTCGTAAAAGCCGTGGGCGTCCCGCCCCTTTCAACTACTGTTTCATCGTAATCGGCCGGATCATATTTTGATTTAATGTATTCAACGACGCGGTTAATTTCGTCATCAGCCACGTAAACGCCTTGGATACGGCGCGGGGAAGTCATCTCCGCCGTGGAGTAAAGCATGTCACCGCGGCCAATGAGTTTTTCGGCGCCGGACTGGTCGAGGATGGTACGCGAATCCATTTGCGAAGCGACCGAGAAAGCGACGCGCGCCGGGATGTTGGCTTTGATCAAACCCGTAATGACATCCACCGACGGACGCTGAGTGGCGAGCACCAGGTGAATACCAACGGCACGTGACATTTGCGCCAAACGCACAATCTGCGATTCGACTTCCTGCTTATTGGTGACCATGAGATCGGCCAACTCGTCGATTATCATCACCAGGTACGGAAGCTTATCCTGGACCCGCTGATTGTAACTGCCGATGTCCCTGGCTTGTTGCTTGGATAACAAATCGAAACGACGGTTCATTTCCCTAACAGCCCATTTCATGGCATTGACCGTCTTATCGACTTCTGTGATGACGGGCGTAATCAGATGAGGAATGCCATTGTAAATCGGAAATTCCACGCGCTTCGGATCGACCAATATCAATTTGAGATCATCCGGCCCGTTCGAGTAAAGCAATGACATGATGATCGTATTCAAACAAACAGACTTACCCGATCCCGTGGCACCAGCCACAAGCAAGTGCGGCATTTTCGCAATGTCTCCGGTCCACGGCTTGCCGCTTACGTCGCGGCCCAAAGCGAAATTGATGGCCGAACGGCGGTCGCGCCACTCGCGGGTTTCGAAGAGTTCGCGCAAACCCACGATAGCCACGCTTTGATTTGGCACTTCAATGCCGACAAGAGATTTACCCGGGATCGGAGCTTCGATGCGGATGGGATGCGCCGCCAAAGCCAGGGCCAAGTCGTTATGCAAGGCCGTGATCTTATTAAGCTTGATGCCGTCCGCCGGCTTGAAGGTGAATTGCGTGACCGTCGGGCCGACGGAAACCTCACCCATCTCGACCGGAATGCCGAATGTCTCAAGTGTGCGCTGGATGACGGATTGGCGGGCCACAATATCTCCCGAAGTTGGTTTTTGATCGTGACGGTTCAAAAGTTCCAAAGGAATTTCAACTTTGGCCCGATGACGTTTGGGTTTGGGCGGAGGCGCTTTCTCGCCTTCTCCGTCCGATTCGACCTCTTCTTCGTCGTCAGTTTGAGCTTTCTCTTGTTTTGACGCCAGCTCCGGCTGCGCGGCCATCTGCATCTGATATGACTGCGGTTCGTAAGCGGGAGTTTCAGCGCGCTTGGCCCGGCTTTCCTTAATCAAATTGAACAGCCACACGAAAGGTTTTCCGAGCCAAATCAAAACCGTCTTCAATCCCCGGAGCAAAGTCATGATCCATTGCAAGATGGTACCGAGTGACGTGTTAAAAATCAGAACCAAAGATACGGCGAATAAAGCCGCGAAGAAAATTATGGTTCCCGCTTCGCCGAAAATCGGGATAAACGGATCGGCCAACATATAACCCAGTTTGCCCGCGGCCGCGTCAACCGAAGCTCCGGCCGGCATCTCGGCGCCAAACGTCAATAAATGAACCAAGGGATTAAGCCCGACGAAAAACAAAGTAAATCCTATCCCGTTGGAAATTTTAAGGGGGAGACGTTCCGGAGACAGAAGAAAGATAGCCGCGGCCAAAATAAAAAATGGAACGACTATTTTATCCCAGCCGAAAATATGGGAGAGCGCCTGGTCCAACGCCATGCCGACCGATCCGGCCAAATCAAACAGCGACAAAAGGATAAAGATGGCCAAGGCAAAGCAAATAACCGTGGCAATCCCCTTTTTAGTCTGGGCATCCAAATTAAGATTGAGGGAAAAATTCTTTTTTCGACGTAAATTCCTCATGCTATAGCTTATTTTAGCATTTTTTAGCCCATTTGTCGATTTGGCTAAGTTATGCGCTATTCCTCGGACGGCAGCCCTTCTTCATCTCCGCCATTGGCCCCCACGCCGACCGGCGCTAATCCGCCTTCTTCCTCTTTTTCCTTCCAGGCGGCTATGACTTGTTCACGGATTTTAGACATTAAATCAGGCCTGGCGCGCAGCATCTGTTTGGCGTTTTCGCGTCCCATACCGAGTTTCTCATCTTCAAAGGCATAGCTGTTGCCGGATTTCTTAAGCACTCCCCACTCCACGCCCAAATCAACCAAATCGCCGGCAATCGAGATGCCTTCGTTGTACATGATGTCGAACTCGCAGGTGCGGAACGGCGCGGCCATCTTATTTTTTACGATCTTAGTTTTTACTCGGTTGCCGATGATGCGGTCGCCCATCTTGATTTGCGCGCTGCGACGAACTTCGATGCGCATGGATGAATAAAATTTGAGCGCCATACCGCCCGTCGTGGTTTCCGGGTTGCCGAACATGACGCCAATCTTTTGGCGGATTTGGTTGATGAAAATCACGACCGTCTTGGTGCGCGAAATAACCGAAGTCAGTTTACGCAAAGCTTGGCTCATCAATCTGGCCTGAAGACCCATGTGACTGTCGCCCATTTCGCCTTCAATTTCAGCCTTCGGCGTCAAAGCGGCCACCGAATCGACGACCACCACGTCGACCGCGTTGGAACGCACCAAAGTCTCGACGATATCCAAAGCCTGCTCCCCCGTGTCGGGCTGCGAGATCAACATGTCATTGATGTTCACGCCGATTTTGCGGGCGTAATCAGGATCAAGCGCGTGCTCGGCATCCACGAAAGCCGCCAGACCTCCCATTTTTTGGACTTCAGCGATGATATGTTGGGCTAAAGTGGTTTTGCCGGAAGCTTCAGGGCCATAAATCTCGACCACGCGTCCACGCGGCACGCCCATCACGCCCAAAGCCAAATCCAACGAAAGGCAACCGGTTGGCACGGACTCCACCAACATCTTCTTGGCTTCTCCGAGGCGCATGATCGAACCTTCGCCAAAACGTTCTTTGATTTGATCAATGGCCTCCTGGGCGGCCAGCTTGCGAGCGTCACGCTCATCAACTTTCTTTGCCATATTTCTTTAAAATTCTTTATAAATTGAGTTAAGCTGTTCTATATTTGTTCTACTCGGCACATCTTAGCAAGTCATCTTTGGATAGTCATGGGGATAACTTGAGAAAAAGATAGCCCCGAAGAGTTTCGAGGCTTGAGTTATGGAAGAATGCACTGAATATTTTGCCAATTGGACTGATTCGGGGTGTAAGAAGCCCCGCCCGAAAGAATGCCGTTCTGAACCCGGCAGACTTCCTCAAGGCCGTCACAGACGATGAAAGTCCCGATTGGGCAACTCGTTTGGTCGCAATACCAGGCATCTTGCGGCTGACCCGGAGCAGGCGAAGTGCCAGGAGCAAAGATGTATCTCGTTCCTTGGTAAGCCTCACCTTTTTGGAAAACAAGCTCGCCATTACCCGGCGTACCCCAAGCCCAACCATGCCAGGAAAGATCAGGCGCGCCGCTCCAACCGGGATAATCAATCCAGCCGGAAACGGAGATAACCTTAGCTGAGCCCACGGGAGCCTGGACGATGAATGTCGTTTGTCCGGCTACACCTTTTTGCTGGCAAATGCCCGATCCTGATCCGGCGTCAGCCGATCCCCCACTTCCACCGACTCCGACGGATCCACCAGAACCTCCAAATCCTCCGCTACTCGATCCACCAGCGTTGATCGTTCCGCCCGAACCAGGAGATCCTCCGAATCCAGGCGATCCGCCATAACCGGATGAACCACCCGATCCGTTCGAACCTCCTGTTCCAGCAGAAGGACATTGGCAAAGCTCCCAGCCTGAACAGTCGGTCATGCAAATCTGCACTCCTTCTTTACCGCCAGGACAGGCGCAAAGCTGGGTTTCATTGCCTACGCAAGCGCGCTGCTCAGGACACGAGCAATAATCCTGAGAATCGCACGAGCCTGCTGACCCGCCAGCGCCTCCCGATCCAGACGACCCTCCCGCTCCCGTTGATCCGCACTGAGAAGTCTCAGTCAGCGTGATGAGTTGATCGGATCTTTGACCGGCTACTATATCTAATGTCGTGGGTTCGATCTCGAAAATACACTCGGGTCGGTAGCCCAAGGCTTGGAACACATCCCAGTTGAAAATAGGACGTCGTTTGCCAGCCTGGTCGGCGACCGAAACTTCGCTTTCGCCCTTGCCTTTGACGAGCGCTCCCGGAAAGAAGCCAACCTTTCCCTTATCCTGCAATGCGCTAAGGATCGATCCCTTTTGCGTCGCGGGATAGTTCACGATGTCAGAGTCTTGGTAGCCCCACGACAAGAATGAATCGTACGAGAGAAACGTCCGGTAACCCGTTGGCTCGAAGCCATTGCCCGGAAAAAGTTGGTAGACCTGCGGTTCCCCGTCGAATTTGACGGCCTTGGCATCCAGATAGAGCGAGAACGGATCAAAGATCGCCTGTTCGTAGCACGATAACGCGCTTGGCTGAACTTTGACCGCGCACTTGGTCGGCAATTTTCCATAGTTCGTGACGTCCAGAATCTGGCTCTCGTTGACGACCAACCAATAGCCCTGGCCAAACTCCTCGAGAATCGTGCCAATTGGGAAGTGGTTGGCTTGCGACACGATCGGATCGCTCGTGCCGGCGTCCACGCCCTCGTGTGATGACTGGATTTTGACGATGAACGCCTTGGGATCGGCGTAATACTTCTTGTACGTCCCTTCGCCGGCCGTGTCGTAACCGCGGAACCAAGCCGATGGATCAACTTTCTTAGCATCGGACGCGCTTTGGACCCTTACGCCCAAATGCAAATGCTCTGGCCCGTCGCCATTCAAGACATCACTTTGCACAAAGCCGATGACGTCATCCGCGCTCACGCTGTCGCCCACCTTCAGGCCGAGCACCTGCCCTCCTGATTTGGAAGACGAGTTGCGCAGATGGCCGTAAATCGTAAGGAAAGATGTAACCGTAGTTGATGAGCCGCCGCCGTTCGTGACGGTGATAGTTTTGGCCAGCTTGTGTTCGATGACTACGACCAGCGTGCCATAACCGCTCGCGGGTCCGTAGAAAACGATTGTGCCGCAAGCGATGGGATGGATAGCCTTCCCTTCGGCGTACACGACGTCATATCCCAGATGCTTAACGTCGTTGTACACGGCCAGGAATCCGCGATCGCCGTAGAGCAGGTTTTGGAAATCGTCGTACGTCGTCGGATAACGGACATAGTCCACCACGCAAGTCTGGCTGCCGGTCGAAGGATTCGAGTTGTGCGCCAGAGACGATCCCCCTCCCGCCTGTTCCGCTTCGGGCGCGAGATCGCCACAACCTCCGGTGACAAACAACGTCACGATTAGGATTGAAATAATTTTTTCGAATGTGCCGAGCTTCTTTTCCATGGTCGCCTCCGGTTTCCTCCAATACGCGTCGTAGAGGAGACCAAGGCGATCTGGGCAGCAAACTCGGAACGGCTCTGCTCCGGGCCTTTGGCTAAGGCCCTGACGGTACTTACCAAGGTCATCTGACCCGTCCCTGTCGCCAAATAAAGGCTGGGACCAGATCGCCAACGCGCTACTTACTCGCGCGGCAAAGAAACAACTTTGATATTTTTCTCGAACCGGGTTTGGACGCCGGTTTTAGCCGAATGGCGGACGACACGCTCCTCCATCTTTGATGAAAACCCACAAAGGACATCACCGCTGATGTATGAAAATTGCGCGCTTGAAAATGCATTTTTCGGGCCAGTTGCCTGACCAGCCCGCGGCAGAGGCCAACGCCCGATTAGCTCGTTGGTCCTGCCAGCACTGACGCATTTTGCAATGCCGTCTCACGTTCCGAGTCTGTTGCTTTCGAGGTGCGAAGCTGTGAAGCCTCATTAACATCGTCCGACGATTAGCGTCCATGGTCAATTTTGAATGTCAGTGACAATGGACAAACCGTCCGTTCCGCGTCCCATCTTGTCATTGCGAGGAGTCTGCGACGAAGCAATCTACAAGCCGATAGTAGATTGCCGCGTCAGTCATCGAATTCCTTCCTCGCAATGACATAATTTTGTCTTATTGCGTTCAACATCCTGCAATTTGTTCTTTCACCTTTGACAAAACAGCTCGGTTTCTGTGGAAAAATCATTTTTTCCGCGCAGTTTAAAATAAATCCAGGTGAGCAGTGCATAACTCGTGACGAGCAGAAGAAAATCCAAGCGTGGAGTTTCCTGAGAAAGCCAAGGGAAATAATCCGCCAAACTCGCCGACCAAAAAATCAGCCTCGCGACTCCTAAGGCGGGCAAAGAAATGATGTTCGCGCCGGGCAACGGACCCCAAACCGCGCTCAAAGCGCCAAACAACATAGCCCAAGGCACGAGCGGGACGGCGATCAAATTAGTGATCAGCCCCGCCAAAGAGATTCTTTCAAAAGCAAAAGCCATGTAAGGCGTGGTCATCAAAGTGGCGGAGATGGTCGTGGCCGCCGCTTCGCGCAATCCGCCAGCCGCTGGAACAATCGACAACTTCTTCGCGATGATCGGCGACCAAATCATGAGGCCGATGGTCGCGAGAAACGAAAGAGCGAAGCCGGCGTCAAAAGCCAGCATCCAAGGATCAATCAAACAGAGCGCGAAAGCCGAGACGAGGAGGATGTGCCAAGTCCGAGGCTGGCGTCCTACGTGGCGCGCGAGCAAAACCAGCCAACCCATGACCGCCGCGCGGGCGACTGAGGCCGAAAAACCAGTGAACGTGACGTAAGCGCCAAGGATGATGGTCGTCATCCAAAAAGCTTGGCATCTCCAGAGTCCAAAACCGAGCAACACGGCGAAAACGATCGAGGCCACGATCGTGATATTTGATCCGGAAACCGCGATCAAGTGCGTCAGCCCCGCGCGGCGGAACAGGTCATTCGATTTTTGAGACATTCCCCTCTCGCCGTAAAGCATGCCTGCGATCAGCATCCCATCCTCCCCCGGCAAAACAGTCGCAATGCGGCGATTAGTCCAAACGCGGAGGTCTGCGAAACTCTGGCGGATATCCCACCATGGCGGCTTAGCGATCACAATCAGATCTTTAGGCGTGCATTGGGCCTGAGCTTGGTGCAGGCGATAGGCAAAACGCCGGTCAAGCTCATCTTTTTTCTGTTCAAGCGGTTTTAAAGCGCACGTAAATTTGATTTTTGATCCAAGCGGGACATCTTGTTTGAGTGAAGTTTGTAAGTTGAGATCATCTGTTTTTACAATCGCTTGTTTTCCATAAAATCCGTCTTCAACTTCTGCGACAATGGCCGTGAATTCCCCAGCTTGTGAGCTGGCCGTGGGCGGAACGGCGACGTCAAAGCGCCATAGACCAGCAGCGAAGCAGACAAGGAACACAATCGCGAAACGTGTAACGCGATACGCGAGACGACGGATAAAAATACAAAAAAATACTAGAATTCCTGCAATAATCAACCAGGTCCAAAAAGGAAACTTGATTAACGGCCAAAAAGAATGAATAGCGACGCCTAAAAGGAAGCCAACCATGGCAACCGCCGGACGAAAACGCGAAATTTGCAACATAAAACCTCACCGACGTGAGGCTTTGCTTGCACCTATATTTACTATACATTTTCTGGGCAAAGTGGCAAGATGTGAACATCTATACGCAATATTTGCGCATAGAAACGAGTTAGCTGAAATATTCCTTTTCTTTAATAAATTTACTACCTAATTATAAAAGTATGGAAATCACAATTTTTTTAGCAAAATTTTGGGGTAGTCTATTCATGATTCTTGGCGCAATGTCTATCAGTGCAAAATTTTTAGGTAGGGTTATTGAATATACCGAAGACAAGACTATCACTATCGCCACAGGTTATATTACTTTTTTGTTAGGCTTAGCCACCGTAGTTGCTCATAACATTTGGGTTACCGACTGGCCAGTCGCCATCACAATATTAGGATGGATAACTCTATTTAAAGGTATTGAAAAAATTGGATTTCCTGATCGTGTTAACAAAAAAGCACAAATGTTTAAAGGCGGACAAATAGTTTGGGGCGGTGTCATCTTCCTTGTTGGGGCATTTTATTTTTGGATAAGTTTACAAATTTAAAGACAGAAGAAAAGGAATACATCACCTAACACGGCATACCAGACATATCCGAAATTATGTTAAAAAAGTTGATTAAAGAGTATCAGGCCATAACCATCTATCTTTCAATAAACTTGCTGATGGTCGCCTATTTTATATTCCCCATTTTCTTCGCCATCTTCACTTCAGAAACTCTCAAATGCTCTGCCCGAGGCTTCGGCTCTGGAGCGGTGGAGAAATGCAGCGTCACCGGATTCTTTTTTGAAAATTTATTTTGGGCTATTTTACCGATTATAATAATCCAAATCATTCTCATTCCATCTGGAATTTTTTCACACTTTTTAAGCCGCTACATTCAAAGAAAAATAACTACCAAACATAATGAAAAATTGTGGTACAAATATTTATTGGCGCTTAGTCTTTACTTGATAGGCGCTTTTTTGATTTTTCAAATAATAGGTTTAATCCAAGCTTTATAATTATGAAAAAACTTCTAATTCTTACCTTGGTCCTGCTGGCTTTTTCAGGTTGTGGCAATCAAGCCGCGGTAAATACCGAGCAATCAACAACGACCACTACGAAACAAGATACCGTTTCCGCTCAGGTCGGCTGCTCTGAAACCAACCCTCCGCGCGTGACCTCGACGAAATCGTTCTCCTCTGCCCTTAATCTATGCGGTAAAACTTTTCCCTATGCCGCGTATGAATTTCCCGATCAGCACATCATCTTATTCAGCGAAGATATTTGGAACGAGGCTAAATCTGAACATGAATACACTTTGAAAACTGTTTCAACCATCCCTCCTTACGAAGAGAAAACGCTTCGTAAAGGAATTCCATCCCTAGGTTACATGCAAGGACCCTTCACATTGAAACAATCCAAAGCCATCGCGTGGTTCGTGGCAGCCGATGCGCCAGGCTCGACCTTTTCATTGTTCATTTTTAAACCAGAAACAAAGGACTTTCTGTTCGTAGAAAATAGGTGCAACGGCCTTGATTGCGATTCGGCCATGGATCTAATCAGTTCTAAAAATTCCGATAATCTCCACCTCATCGAAAGTAAAGCAAGCAGCGAACAGAAAAAACTGATGGCTTGTAATTTAAACGGGTTATCGTTACAGAACGAGCCGAATGGTTCCGAGAATATGATCGCGCAATTAGAAGAATACGCTTATCATTTGCCTGATAAATTATTTTGCTACGTTGAACATTCCGCCAAAATCAGCGGCTATATTGATTTACAGAAGTATAAATTCGTATCGAACGAATAACCCTATCGTAATTCTCTAAGGGTTGACAAACCCACCTTTTTTGCCTACGCTCTTTCCCAAACAAACGGGAGGAACGCATGTTTGTCATACAACCCAAGATCCTGCTCATTCCAAGCTGCGGCATCCAGCCGGTCGATTTTCCCTCGCCGCAAGACACGCTCATCCGCCTTCGCCAAGGCCTCAAGCTCTGGCACATGGCAGCTTACGACATGATCCTCGTGACGGGCGGGATCTTCCACCCGCGCTGGATCCAGACCAAGCCGGCCGCCCACATCATGAGGGATTGGCTGGTCAACCAAGGCGTTCCGGAAGATTACATCCTGACCGAGGACAAATCCGTAGACACGTTCGAGAACGTGAACAACAGCGTCGGGGTGCTCATGGAAGCCGATGCCTGGCCGGCCGAAATCACGGTCGTGACCCAGTGGCAACACGCCCTTCGGTTCGCGACCACCTTCCTCTACGGGCACGGAGTTTGGATCAAGACGTTCGGCTTGCATTACCCCGTCTCGCTCACGACCAGTCTGAACGAATGTCTCTTCATCGCCTACCATCTCCTGGACCCCACGGGCAAAGGACGCCTGGCCGCTCGCAACCGCGAGTCCCGCCGCCAAGACGCCCTGACTGCCTAAAGGGGCTTTTTTATTTTTTGCTAAGGATTGACAATCCGTCGATTTCGTGTCAGTCTCAAGGTCGTTCTTCGACTACAGACGAGATGAGGTAAGCCATGACAACCGCGTTGAACGATGCTGACATCCAAGAAGCGATCAAGTGCGCCCACACGTGCGCCGAATCGGACCGCGACAGCGCCTTCATGAGGATGGCTTCGGAAGTAATCCCGAAAGATCCGGAGCTGGCCCGTGCCATGATCTATGAGATTAATGACCCAGACTTCAAGGCTCCTGTCCTGCTCGATCTGTGCCTAAGCACTTTCGATCAGAAAGACATTCAGAACTTCGGGGCGGCCATCGGCGCAATGAAAAATCCTAAGGCCTGGCCGACAATTTATCGGGCCGTTTGGTTTTTCGCGAAAGGACAGTTGCCCCAAGCCCGGGAAGCCTGCTTGGATATCCCGGACATTCTTTTGCTGATCAAACTGCGGATCTTCTTCGCCCGTCAGACGAAGGCGGCGATAGACAAGCTCCTCCTGGACCAGACCACTGATCAGCTTCAGGGAATCTCCGATGAAAACGCCAAGGAACTTGGCGAGCACATCGGCCACGAGTTCATCTTCATCGCCCGTTCCAACGACTCCTACTGGGTGGCCAAGGCGGCGTGGTTGAAGATGAGCAGGAAAGCCCGGCTGGAACGGCTCATCAAACTCCAAGCCCCGGCCATGGTGATCGCCAACGAGATCCGCATGATCGCGGGAACGGGCCTGACCGACCTCGCACTCGCGAAAGCCGAGGAATTGAAAGTTCCGCTCGACGACGAACCCGATCATTACAACCACCACTTCTCGATCGGCTATTCATGCCAATACCAGGTCGGCAAGGCACGGGAGCTGGCGGAAAAAATCCGCGATCCCGAAAGGCGTTCGTTGGCCTACGTCCATTTGTACCTCGCTCGACTCAACAACTAACCCCAAAAGGGGTTTTTTTATTGGTTTAATGCTACAATCGAATCGTTATGAGTTTCGAAAAACCGAAAAATCCATTTGCCGGCCAAGAAAACTTGCCCGAAAAAGACCTGACCTGGAAAAGCTTGATGGACTTACAGGCTTTTCATGATTCAACTTCGGATCACGTATTCCGGTACGACATGAAGGACAGCCCTTCGATGGATTTCGGCCTGCCTGACGGCCGATCTTTCCATCTTCAAAAAGGCGGGAGCATGCATCATGAAAAGCAAATCGTGGTGAGCCGCGTCGACCATGAGGGCCGAATTTATTACGAAACCAACGAAGACAAACGGAATCTTTTTTCTGGATCCCTTAACGAACTGAATGACGATGGCGGAACGATAATTTACTTCCCCTTAAATGGAACCTCCGCCAAAATTCAGTCCATCGACAGCCGTCGAGTCTACGGTTTGGAAGACGACGGGCTCCACGCCCAAAGCCCGGAGCAAAAAAAGTGGGACAAAATCTGGTCTGATTTCATGGAAGACTTATGCGATAACGAAAAATTCCTGAAATTTCTGGAAAAAACCCGCGACATCGATTACGCCGACGAACAAGAAAACGAAAAACAGGCCTTATGGGCCAAACGTTTCAAATCTGGGACGCTCGTAGTGGAAGACGCCGAAGAATTTTTGAGTGAAGTTTCGCAATATTGGGCCTTGGCGGTCAAAGGTTCTATTCCCAAAGAATTTATCCCGATAATCAACGGGCAACGGCCCCCGGACGACGTATACGGCTACGAAGCGGTCCGCACCAGGATCCAATCGATTAAAGAAAAACTCGAAAAAACCTTGGAAGAATTCGACAAAAGGCTGGATATTTTTCCAGCCGGAAATTCTTACCGCCAGCAAGCCAAAAAGGATTAATCTATCTCCTCCGCCTGAAATGTCTCGGCGGACTCCGACGACCGCGGCTTGGCTCACGCGCGCGTTCCGGTTTCGATAATGGTCGGGCGCCTGGCAAATCCGGATTTTTTGTAATCGGCAAATACGAACGAGTCAGCCGTTCGATAGCCATGACCTCTTTGCGCTGGTCCGGGGTGGCGATCGAAATGGCGTGGCCCGATTCCCCCGCTCTCCCGGTGCGTCCGATGCGGTGTACGTAATCTTCGGCTTGATCCGGCAGGTCGTAATTGATGACAAGCTCAATGCCTTTGACGTCGATGCCGCGAGCCGCGATGTCAGTCGCGACCAAGACTCGGTAGAGTCCGGACTTGAAGCCATCCAAGGCTTTGCGTCGCTGCGGAAGAGAACGGTTGGAATGGATTTCGTCAGCCGTGTGGCCCATGGCGCGCACCGAACGCGCGACTTTGCTGGCGCCGTGCTTAGTGCGGGTAAAAACCAAAACCGACCCGCGGTGTTCATCCAAAATTTTATCCAAGAGTCGGACCTTATCTTCCTTGTTGACCACGAAAAGCTCCTGAGTGACCTTTTCCGCCGCCGTGCCGGGCCTGGCGATCTCGACTTGCACGGGCAGCTTCATGTAAGTGCTCGCGATTTTCACGATCTCGCTTGGCATGGTGGCCGAAAAAAGCATGGTCTGGCGATCCCGCGGCAAGGCGGCGAGGATCTTTTTGATTTGCGGCGCGAAGCCCATGTCGAGCATGCGGTCAGCTTCGTCCAAAACCAAAACTTTAACGTCGTCCAACCGCAACGTCTTTTGTTCCAAATGATCGATCAACCGGCCCGGCGTCACGATCAGCACGTGCGGGTTCTTTTTCAAATCCTTAATCTGTATATTCATCGACGCGCCACCGATCAGAACCGCCGTGCGCAAGCCGATGGAACGGCCAACTTGCTGGAAAACTTCGTCAGCCTGGAGGGCCAACTCGCGCGTCGGCAAGATGACGAGTCCCCTGCCTTTGACCTGCGCCAAACGTTGGATGAGCGGGATGCCGAAAGCCAGCGTTTTGCCGGTGCCGGTTTGCGCCACGCCGATAATATCCTTCCCCTCAACCGCGATGGGAATGGATTTCTGCTGGATGGGCGTGGGCGTTTTGAACTTGAGCTTCCAAAGGACTTCCAAAAGCTTAGGCGCGATGCCTAAGCCGTAAAATCCGGGGGGAAGCTGGGTAGTGTTGGTCATGCGCACCAGTGTAAACCTAATCGGCTAAAAGGTCACGCCGCCAACCTGTTCTTGAATTTTGATATCTGCTGGATAAGCAAGGTGTTCCCCGTCAGGATGATGATGAAAATCAGTATCAAAGAATTGCCGCCCAAGAAAATGCCACCCATGATGGCCACGATGGACGCGCCTAAAGTCGTGATAATGTTGTCCATGGCCACGCCCACGATGGCGTCGCCGATGCGCCCCTTGGGATTGATTGAAAAGTTATGAACGACAAGCATTTCGCCCAAGCAGCCGATGATTCCGGCCAGGATGCCGGTGATGACGAACGGCATGCGCGTCATTTCCGAAAAGATTTCCATCGCGTGGACCATGCTTTCGGCCGCGAGCAGGATCGCGAGGCCGGACAGGGCCAAATCAATCCAGATCCGCCAAGTGGATTTGCGCGCGTAATATCTCTCTTCCTCGGCCACTTCCTCGATGGGCGATTCTGGACGCTCGCTTTTCCTAAAATAAAACAGAACGCCGGCACAGAGTAAGAACAGGATGATGCCGACCGGACGGATGAGTTGGTAAAGGTCGCCGGCAAACAGTTCGCTGTAGCCGCCCACTCTGCCAAATAAAACCATGCTCATGGCCACGAAAGCCGTGAGCAGGGTCAGGGCCGTGAGCACGCGGATGGCGCCATCCATCTCCCGGATCGACGGTTTGATTTCATGTTGCTTGACCGGCTTCAAGCTCCCGCCAAACTTGAACGGCGGGAACATCAAAACAACCTTATTCTTCAAATCCGCCAGGTTTTGCCGGTAAACGCACCAAACGGCATGGAAGATGTTATAAATATTGGAACCAAAAGTCGCCGAAGCGGCGATGATGGCCAAATTGATGGCGCGGAAATAATCCGTGTCCCTGACTTGCAACGAAACCATGGCCGCCACCACGCCGATAATCATATCTGGGAAGGCCGTGCCAAAGGCCTGCAAAAATCCGCCGGCCAAACCCGTCCGATCTTTTAAGACATCGGTCGTCTCTTCGATCACGTTGGCCGTGCCACGGAAGATGAAAACCAAACCAAAGCCGAAAATGACGAGCATGGCCAAAATTTGGATCCACCAAACCGATTTCTCGAGAACGATGTCCGAGATGACGAATTTCAAGATTCCCGCCATCAGAACATAAAGCAGGATCTTAAGAAACTGATTGATTTTCATGCTGGGATTTTACATCGCGCGATAATCCGTGTCATTAAGATAAGAAAATTTTTAATTTATCAACTATCAAATAAAAAAATCCCTCGATTAGTTCGAGGGTTAGCGGACGGTGATGGTCTTTGCCAAGTGGCGCGGACGGTCCGGATTGAGGCCTTTGGCAACCGCGACTTCGTAGGCGAAACGTTGGAGTAGAATCGTCCATAAAATCGGGGCGGTCAGCTTGGGCATGGAAGGGACGATGAGCAGGTCGGACGCCATGACCCCGATATCCGTGTCGTCCGAGTCGGTGAGCAGAAGCACGCGCGCCCCGACGGCGTTGAGTTTGGCCAGAGCGCTCAGCGTCTGGCTCCAGGTAGCGTCATGCGGCGCCAATACGAGCACCGGAAAACCCTCATCGACCAATGCCAACGGACCGTGTTTCATCTCTCCGGAAGCGTAGGCCTCGGCATGGATGTAGGCGATTTCCTTGAGCTTGAGCGCGCCCTCCAAAGCCGTGGGAAGGAACGCGCCAGCGCCGAGGTAATACATGCTGGGCACCAGGTATTTCCGCGCGACTTCCGTCAGCTTTTCCGAGGTTCTAATCATCGTTTCGGCATCCTTGGGCAGCCTCTTCAGAGCCTCGACGATTTCCTGGCCGGCGTTGAGCGTCATCCCGCGCATGCGCCCCATGCAAAGCGCGACCATGGCCAACGCGGCCGCTTGGGCCGTGAAGGCCTTGGTGGACGCGACGCCGGATTCCGTGCCGACGCGCAAGTACACGCCGCCCTCGTTCTCGCTTGGAATAGTCGTCCCGACGGCGTTGACGATGCCCAGGGTGATCGCTCCACGCCGTTTAGCCTCGCGCTGGGCTTCGACCGTATCGGCCGTCACGCCCGACTGCGTAATCGAGATGACTACTGTTCTCGGAGTGATCGGCGTTTCGTCGAAGGGCAACTGATTGGCGAGTACCACCTGCGTCGGGATTTTCGCGCCTGTCTCGAAGTACCGCTTGCCGATCAGTCCCGCGTAGTACGCGCTCCCGCAGCCTGTCAGAATCAACCGATCGGCGTTCTTGAGCGCGTTCTCGACCGATCGGATTCCGCCGAGGACTGCCGTCCCGGCCCGTTCGTCCAACCGCCCGCGCAACAGTTCCGCGAGACAGTCGGGCTGCGTGAAAAGCTCTTTCCGCATGAAATGCGGGTGTCCGTCTTTCTGCAATTCCTCGACTGATCCTTCGAGCCTTTCGGTCCTTCTTGAGAGAACCTTCGCGTCCGGCGCCAGGATTTCGAAACTATCGGGCATCAGCACCGCGACGTCGTAATCTCGCAGACGGACCACGTCATTCGTGTAGGGCAGAATGGCCGGCGCATCCGAGACCGCCAGCGTGCCGTGGCTAGTCTTACCGACGATGAGGCTACCCGACAGCTTCGCGAGATAGACGCGATCCGGAAAGTCGGCGAAAATCACGCCCAAGGCGTAAGTGCCGCGGATGATGCCCAAGGCCGCATGGATGGCGCCAATCGGATCCAACCCACGGCTCCGCTCCTCCTCGAGCAGATGTGCGATCACCTCCGTGTCCGTCTCGGACCGGAAGACGTGACCGCGGGCAATCAGATCCTTCCTGAGCGCCAAGTGGCCTTCCAGGTCGCCGTTGTGCACGACCAGGATCGAACCGTCGCAGTCCTGATGTGGATGCGCGTTCTCCATCGACGGCTTGCCGTGCGATGCCCAACGCGTGTGCCCGATTCCGCAAGTCGCCGGCTTGAGATGATCGTTCGCGACCTTTTCTGCCAGCAACCTAACCTCCCCAACCTCGTGGACAATCTGGATTACCGGCTGTATTGAACGAGCGAGACCGATTCCGGCTGAGTCGTAACCGCGATATTCAAGAGTCTGCAGACCCTGCAAAAGGATCGGCCTGGCGTCTTGGGTTCCCGTATAACAAACGATTCCGCACATGCGGGCCTCCTGGAAAAAGTTCGTTCTTTTTTCTTACCGCAAGTCAGCCAACGCGTCAATAAAAATTTAATGCCCGAGGTGTTCCAACCATCTTTTTGCGTCCAACGCGGCCATGCAACCTGTGCCGGCCGAGGTGATGGCTTGACGGTAAACCTTGTCAGCCACGTCGCCGGCCGCGAAAACGCCCGGCACGCTGGTTTCCGTGCCTTTAACTTTGATATAACCGCCTTCGTCGCATTCAACCAGCTCGCGGAACGGATCGGTGTTTGGTTTATGGCCGATGGCGATGAAGACTCCGTCGAGCGGGATCTCCTGTTTTTCGCCCGTCGCGTTGTTTTTGACGCGCACGCTCTTGATCATCGTGTCGCCCAAAAACTCGTCGACTTCGGTGTTGAAATAAAATTTAACTTTGGGATGGTTTTTGGCCCGTTCGTACATGATCTTGCTAGCCTTCATCTTGTTTTCGTCGCCGCGCACGAAAACAACGATAGATTCCGCGTACTGCGTGAGCGTGTTCGTGTCTTCCATGGCCACGTCTCCCGCTCCGATTACCGCGACTTTCTTTCCCTTAAAGAAAAACCCGTCGCACGTGGCGCAGGCCGAGATGCCTCGACCGCGGAACTTTGTCTCTGATTCCGTTCCCAGCCATTTGGCCACGGCTCCCGTCGCGATGACGACGGCTTTAACCGAACCCGGCGATTTTTCCGCCTGCAAAACGAAACCGCCGTCCTTTTTCTCGATGCCGGTAATCGTGTCCCAGACGATTTTAGCGCCCAAGCGTTCGGCTTGCTTGCGGCTCTGCTCCATGAGATCCGGGCCTTTGATGCCTTCGGCAAAGCCGAGGTAGTTTTCTACCTCATTAGTGGTCATGAGCTGGCCGCCCGGTTCAGGCCCTGCCCACAGGGCCACGCCGTACCCGGCGCGCGCCGCGTAAACGGCGGCGCTGTAACCGGCCGGCCCTGCTCCGATGATGCCGATATCGGCAATGATTGGTTCTGACATAGTCTAGACGATAAAATTGATGATCTTATTTTTGACGTAAATGACTTTTTTAACTTTTTGGCCGTCCAAATACTTTTTAACGCTGGGCTCCTGCTCGGCCGCCGGTTGGACGGTTGCCTGATCCGAATCGATTTTAACTTTAACCTCTCCCCTGAGCTTGCCGTTGACTTGAATGGCAACCGTAACCGATTCGACGACTAACTTGGTTTCATCGTACTCAGGCCAAGCTTCGAGATGGATGGAATTTTCGTTGCCTAATTGGTGCCAAAGCTCTTCGGCCAGATGCGGCGCGAAAGGCGCGATCATCTTTATATATGACCTGAAGTCCAAAGACCGCAAAGCTTTGCCTTGGAGCTCGTTAGTCAAAATCATGAGCTGCGAAACGGCCGTATTGAAGTGTAAGCCATCAATATCTTCCCCGACTTTCTTAATGGTTTGATGGAACACTAAATCGTACGGCTGGGAATCCTCCGCATCAACGCCCGGCACGCTCAAAGTTCGCGTTTTACCGTCGGTCTTAGAAGCCTGATGTTCAAGATTAGCCTGTCCTACGGCCCAAACCTTGTCCAAAAAGCGGCGCACGCCCTGGATATCCTTATCGCTCCACGGCGCGTCCATGTCGTACGGGCCGATGAACATCTCGTAAGTCCTAAAAACATCCGCGCCAAATTTTTCAACCATCTCATCCGGGTTGACGACATTGCCTTTTGACTTTGACATCTTGATGCCGCCCTCACCCAAGATCATGGCGTGCGAACGGCGGACTTTGTAAGGCTCGTTGCCGCATGACGACGGGATATGACCCAAATCAAACAAGACTTTGTACCAAAAACGGGAATATAGGAGATGCAAAGTCGTGTGCTCCATGCCGCCGTTGTAGAGATCAACCGGCATCCAATATTTTAATGCGAAATCAGAGGCAAAATGATCTTGATTGTGCGGGTCGCAATAACGGAGGAAATACCAAGACGACCCGGCCCAGTTGGGCATGGTGTCCGTTTCGCGCCTGGCCGGCCCTTTGCAGATCGGGCACTTGGCCTTGACCCAGTCTTTAATAGTCGCAAGCGGCGATTCGCCCGTGTCGGTCGGTTCGTAGGCTTTGACTTCGGGCAATAACAACGGTAGCTCGCTCTCATCGATCGGCACCCAACCGCAATGATCGCAATGCACCATGGGAATCGGTTCTCCCCAATAGCGCTGGCGCGAAAAAACCCAGTCGCGAAGCTTGTAAGTGACTTTCTTTTCGCCGATCTTCTCTTTTTCCAGCCAAACGATCATCTTTTCGATGGCTTTAGATGTTTCGAGTCCGTCCAAAAACTCCGAATTCGTTGCGATTCCCTCACCCACCCAACAATCCGCTTTGACCCGGAACTCACCCTGTAATGCTTCAGAAACGGAAACATCAGCATTAAATACTTTATCCAAAGCCGGAGCCTTTACGACTTCCATTATGGGCAACTTAAACTTTTTCGCGAACTCAAAATCGCGCTCGTCATGCGCCGGAACGGCCATGATGGCGCCCGTGCCATAACCTGAGAGAACGTAATCCGCGATCCAGATCGGGATTTCTTTTTTAGTCGCCGGATTGATAGCCTTCAAACCTTCGAGTTCAACCCCCGTCTTCTCTTTATTCTCTTGGCGCTCAAGATCAGACTTTTTATTGGCCTTGGTTTGGTAGGCTTTAACCTCTTTGACGTTTTTGATTGCGCCACTTTCGAGCCATTCGGCTACTAACGGATGTTCGGGCGCCAAGACCATGTAAGTCGCGCCAAACAAAGTGTCGGGGCGAGTGGTGAAAACCTTAACAACACTGTCATTGCGAGCGGAGTTCGACGGAGCGTGGCAATCTACAGTAGATTGCTTCGTCATCGGATTCCTCGCAATGACAAAGTCGATCAGAGCTCCTTCTGATCGACCAATCCAGTTAACCTGCGAGGTTTTAATCTTTTCCAAGTAATCAACCTGATCCAATTCCTTGATCAAGCGCTCGGCATAAGCCGTGATGCGCAACATCCATTGTTCTTTTTCGCGCTTTTCGACTGGCCCGCCGCAACGGTCGCAAACTCCGCCGGCTGCCTCTTCATTGGCCAAGCCGATTTTATCTTTGGGACACCAATTGATGACCGTTTTCTGCTTGAAAGCCATGCGCTTAGAATCGCGATACTCCCTTACGGCGTCCGCTCCCCGATCCTCCACTTCCTTGGGCACGACCAACTCGGCCATGGGCCGGGCTTTTTGCATTTTTTCATCGAACCAGGAATCAAAAAACTTGATGAACATCCATTGTGTCCATTTGTAATACTCGGGATCAGTAGTATTGATTTCGCGCGACCAGTCAAAGCCTAAGCCGAGCATCTTAATCTGCCGAGTGAAATTGGCGACGTTCTTGGCGGTAACTTTGGCCGGCGGTTGCTTGGTTTTGATGGCGAAATTCTCGGTCGGTAAACCGAAAGCGTCCCAGCCGATCGGATAAAGGACGTTTTTGCCCTGCATGCGGCGTTTGCGGGAAATAATGTCGATGGCGGTGTACGAACGCGGATGGCCGACGTGCAAACCTTCGCCTGAGGGATACGGAAACTCGATCAAACCGTAAAATTTCTCCTGGCCGGTTTCGCTCGGGTCCTTGGCATGGTAGGTACCTTGTTTCTCCCACCAAGCCTGCCATTTAGGCTCAATTTCTTTGAATGGATAAGCCATATATCGGACATTAGGTTAACACGCGAAGCCCTTAATATCAAAACCCCCCGAGGTTAGTCGGGGGGTTGCTTGTAATCTTTGGGATTACTAGCGGCGAGAAGCACCGCGCTCTTCAGGAGCACGGGCCTTGTTCACCGCGATGCGGCGGCCGCCCATGTCCGATCCGTCGAGCTTGGCGATGGCCTCCTCAGCGGCGGCATCATCGTTCATTTCGACAAAAGCGAAACCACGGGGGCGATGGGTCTCACGGTCCATGGGGATGAACACTGAGACGACTTCGCCGAATTGTGAGAAGAGCTGCGAGAGCTCGTCCTCGGTCGTGCGGTAAGGGATACCGCCGACGAACAACTTAGTAGGCATGCGTTTGACAGTATGAATTAAACAGGATGTCGTTTGCGCATGACCACTTCCCTCGACACTTTTGCGATCCTTTATATAAGACGCAAGGTTGCGTTATACAAAGGACAGGACGGCATATCGCACGAACTATCCATTATTATTATGGCAGAATTCCGCTTATTTGTCAACCGGTCCTAGGCGATAGGCTCAAAACTGATCTCTGCCTCGTGCCCCGACTCATTTATATGGGCCAACCAGAGTTTAACCTCCAATTCCGGCCATTTGGCTTTGACGATCTGGGCCGCTTCTTTAAGGTCGCCGGTCAGCTTCTCGTACTCGGCTTTTTCGTCCGTAAAGGCCTTTTTGCCGCCGTAAGCCCCGCAATCCGTATGGTTCATCAGATGAACGACTTTCATGCCGTGCAAATCCTTAGAGATTTCCAACTGGCGCAAGGCCAAAGCCTGGGTTTCGGGATTAACGATGTTCTTGGCCGCACCCGCGATCGAAACCAGGTCGGCATCCCCCATCAAATTATTCTGTTCCATGAATTCCTTCATCTTTTTGCCGAAACGAAAGTCCATGCAATGCATGAGAAGCGAAGTGCAAGTATGCGACATAACAACAATATTAAAAGTAAGTGGCTGGATTTTACCTATAGTCAAATAAATCCGCAATATGTTAACGTGGCTCTATGCCTACTTACCTTATCTTTGCCGTTTTCCTGGCCATTGCCCAAGCTTTGATGCTGGCTGTCCACTACTTTATATATGGTTCAATCATCAGTTTATTCGGCATAACCGTCGTTTCGCACAAAATCGCCCTCGGGATTGGCCTGGCGGTCCTGGCTTTCAGCTTTTTAATCTCTTCCCTGCTCGTGCGCTGGATGGATACGACCGTAACGAAAATCCTGTACTTCTTAGCCGGCATTTGGCTGGGCCTTTTGTTGTATTTGGTAATTGGATTCTTGGCCGCTTGGTTAATTGCCGCGACTTGGGCATCTTTCCCACGAATCATTTTGGGAGGATTGGCCGTCGCAATCGCCCTGATAGTTTCGAGCTACGGAATTTGGAGCTCGTACCATCCCAAAATCAAATATTTGGACGTGACACTAAAAAATCTTCCTGAAAATTGGAAAGGCAAAACCATCGTCCAATTGTCGGATGTCCACCTTGGCAATGTTTTCGGATCGAGCTTTCTGTCGGAAGTCGTAAAGCGGACTAATGACTTAAATCCCGAAGTCGTTTTGATAACGGGTGATCTTTTGGACGGCATGGGTGATGATTTAAAGCATTCGGTAAAACCGCTTTCTGATATTCGAACTCCGCAGGGCATGTATTTTATTACCGGCAACCACGAAACTTTCCTGCCGCCCGAACAAGTCAGCGAGGTTTTAAGCCAAGTGCCGGTCAAGCCGCTTAAAAACGAGCTGGTTGATTTGGACGGACTACAAATCATTGGCATAAATTACCCGACGTCTTTAACCGGCGGCATTGATCTTTCGCAAGAAATCAAAAAGATTAATCCTGACCAGAATAAACCGACGATCCTGATGTATCACAGCCCGGTCCAAGTCGAGGCCGTGAGCCGCACGGGCGTGGTCGACCTCATGCTTTCGGGCCACACGCACCGCGGCCAGATGTGGCCGATAAATTTGATCACATATTTGATCTATCATGGGTACGATTACGGCTTGCACCAAGTCGGACCAATGCAAATCTACACTACGACCGGCACGGGCGGTTGGGGCCCGACCATGCGCGTCTTCGCAAGGCCGGAAATTGTGGCGATCAGGCTTCGCTAGATTTTCCAGCGGCTTTCCAAACAATCTCAAAAACCATACGCAAGGTATTCGCGATATCCGGATTTTGAATCAAGATCCCCTGCTCGTAACGATGGGAAATGATTTGGGTATATTGGTTGAAAATTTCGATTGAAATATTGCTGTCGTAAACATTTTTCGGCAGGCCTTTGATGTCCGCGAGCTCGCGTGGAATCGCCCTACTCTCAATGTACCGTTTTGTCGTCTCGTCGATCGGCGTAACGGCTCGCCTTTTAATTTTATTTCTGACTAATTCCTCATTTAAATCATTCCAATAATTTGCCAGTTCTTTGGGCGTATCTTTTTCATGCGCGTAGAAACCCACGTATTCCTTACCTTTCATTTCTGCCATTAAAAAATTATACATTTCCCTGATGCCTGATACGCCCTCGTAATAAGTCGCCTGCACAACTTTGTTATCGCTTTTGGCTAACGCGCGAAGCTCCGGCAAAACGCTTTCGGCTTGTTGTACTCGGCTGCGGGCGGTCACGAATAGCTCTACCGGATCGGTAGCTTTATACTGCATGGCTTTTGTTTTTAGAATTTTCCGGACTGCGCCTCTCTCGATCAGGCCGTCAAGGATCACATAAGTCGTTGGCTTCTTGAGTCCGCTTTTTTTTGCTATCTGATAGGCCGTGCTCTGCCCGGATTGCAATAAGGCCAGATATATTTTGGCTTCTTTTTCCGTAAGACCAAGATTTTGAATAGCGGATTGGAGATCCATAATATTGTCATCGTACATGAAATATCAATTTTAGTCAATATTATTGACGACTAAATTATAAATATAATTATATTGCTTAATTTAGCAAAATTTCTTAATCGAATAGGGTCATAAATCTTGATTTAATTCAATTTTTATGCTATTCTTAACAACACAAAGGAGGCCAAAAATGGCCGGTGCGAATTCCGGATCGGTTCATAAGGAGGAAACGATGCCCGCAACCAACATTGGGTCAACTCGGAGGGAAGAGGCAATGCCCGTCAGCAACATCGGATCAGCAAAAAAGGACAGATCCCGTCCTCCCGCCAAGCCGCGACGCCCCAAGCCGCGCAAAAGAACCAACGCTCCTTCCTCATAGCGGAGATCTTTTCTCATTCTCCGCACTTCCCCTGGACTTAAAGTTGAAAGCCCATGGGAGGAAGCAAATGAAACGAGCACTTTTTTCAACCGATTATTGGTACGCCCTGGCGACCAGACGAAAGACCGGTCATACCCAAACCGAACTGGTCCGCCTCATGCTTCAGGCGTTGAGAAAAGAAATCCCGGAAATGTGTTCGGTGACTTTCGAGCGCGGTTGCAACCTGCAATGCGCGCACTGCATTTATCCGCCAAGCAAGTCGACCGAGGCCTGCTCACGGAGAGTCCTTCCAGAATTGGTTAAAAGCGCAGTAAAACAGCTCCCCAGCAACAATCCCCTGCTTTTGCACGAAGGACGCGTCATTCATCCTTGGCACATTAGCGTCATGGCGGAAGCCAAGCGCATTCGTCCGGATCTGAAGGTCGGCCTAATCGACAACGGGAGCTACACGCAACATCTCGATGCTTTCCGCCAAGAAAACCTCACACTTGATTGGCTGGATATCTCGGTGGACGGGGATGAGGAGGCGCACAACAAACAACGACGTTCGCCCAAGGCTTACAAACAAGCCATGCGAGGTCTTGAGGTGGCCAGGGAAGTAACGAACGGCAGGGTGACTTCATTGTTCACCATAACCAAGCTCAATCACGACCGGCTTGAAGCAGCCGCCGACGCGCTCTTCGGAAGAGGACTCATTGACGAGCTCCACGTCTCGACCATCACGCCCGCCAAGCCGCACCTCGAGGCTTTGGAACAGCCGAATCTCTCTGCCTTCTGGAAGCAAACACAGACTATCTACCGACGCTACGGACAGACGGATGGCAAGCAAAGAATTTTCTTCCGACTCTACAGGCACCAGGAGTTAGCCAAGCTGGCGGCTGTGACAAGCCGCCGCGAGATGAAAGAAGCCTTCAAGGGCGCAAGTGTTGCGCCCGGCGAAGTGCACTTCACTCTTCGAGACATTCCATTCATCTACGCCCCTTTGTCCATCTGGCCTGGCGAGACATTCCTGATCGACGCTGATGGAGCTTACCGGACTGCCCATTCGATCGGCGAAAAGCTTTCTGATCTGCAACGCGGATACTACGGCAACGGACGAGATCTCCGCGGATTCACGGTCGAGCAGCTAAAACCCTATTTCGACCTCCGGAAAGCCTATCGGAAATGCGTTGACCAGTGGTGGCAATTCGCGGGAAGCCGATTCCTCGAAGAGGAACTGCAAATCTTCAAACAATTCAAATAACTTCCGACCCGAGCAAGTCACTAAACCGCTCATTTTGTTTTGCCGATAAACCCAATCACTGGATTTCCTACAATTGGTATCTAAGACTAAACTACCTGTTTCGGTGACTCTTGCGCCGCGGTTAGATATCTGATAACTTATTCGCCGTAACAATCCAACCAAGCGGGTATCGTATAGTGGCTATTATGCGACCTTGCCAAGGTCGAGAGGCGGGTTCAATTCCCGCTACCCGCTCCAAAAGAAATGACTCCCATTATTGGGGGTCATTTTTTTATGGAAATATATTACGACGGCTGACCGTGCGACTGAGTCGGAAGGGACTACCCATACATTGAATATCCTGTGGGGATGGACGACGGGCAAACGACGCGTTCTTGCGCTCGGAGGGCGCTACCGATATGATGACGCGCATAACTCCTTACCACCTTTGAATATGCCAGAACGCTGGCAACATTCCGAAACACCCACCTCGATAGAAAAGGGACCGTTGAGCAAGAGGGATTTCGTGAAAAAGTTCTTGAACCTCCTCCACGAGCAGATAGGCGGGTACGAGGGGAGCGCAGAGGGGAAGCTCGTCACGTACATGAGGCTACATCGCGACACGATGACGGAAGAGGAGAAGGAAGTGTTCCACGGCGCGCTCAAGGCCATAATCGAGTTTGAGAAAGCTGGCATTGCGCTGTTGCAGCAACAACTTGGCTTCTCGGCCGATGAATGGGAGGAAATCCACGAGGAAAAGAGCAGAGAGAGGTGGGCCCAAGAGGTCGGGGAGCCCTAATCGAAATCGAAAACCATTGCAAAAACCGACTTGATGGTCGGTTTTTACTTTGATGGGATTTGCCGCGGTTTTAATATATTGATAAGATTTCGACATTAATTTGAAGTATCAGATATATGCAAAATTTCGAGCAGCCGAATACTAAGGACGTCTCACTGTTTGAAGCTAAAATGCAAGAACTCGAACCGCTTAAAATCCAAATGTCACCCGAGAAACGCGCTCGTTTGATTCGTTCATTAATCGAAATTCAAGAAACCGTTATGGAGGATTCGGGGGATGAGGACTCTAAAATGGCGCGCATCAAAATGCAGGAAACCGGAATATTCTGGCAAGACGCGGTTTGTAAACTTTTAGGTATTCCTAAGAATGAATTCATGAGGGAAGTACACGAACTCCTGGGATAAAGCTGCGTCATTCCTTCGAACATGAGACAAGGCAGCACATGGTTTCTAGCTCCTACTTCCAATTCCCCACAAAAATTCAAATATCCGCTTGAGGCTATAAGCCATATCCGGCGAATGGATAATGAAGCATGAGCCCTCTTTACGCGTTGAGATTACACCGACATTTTCGCCATAAATATAAATCGTAGAGTTTAGATCAACATACTCTGGAAGATATTTGATTTGCCGCAGATACTTCGTCTCTTCTGAAAATATCGCCTGCGGCACGCTCTTGGATTTGACCCGCAATGACCTGGACTTTATACCGGCTTTTACGCGCCGCCCAATCCATTGTTCAATATACTTTCTGTCGATATTTTGGAGCGTCAAAGCAGCCGGAGAAAAATACACATACTCCCCTTTGGCGGACCGCAGGATATCCTCGTAAATTTCGCGGGCGGCAAACGGTCCGGTAAATAACTGGACGAAGGGCCGCTTATCTTGATTGGCGTAAATGGCCAAAAAATCCGGAAGCAGATCTTTGAGTTGATCTTTTTGACTTTCAATTTTCTTAAATAATTCCTTTGGATGTAAGGGCACGAAAACCTTGCGTTTGCCTCTCATTAAAGTCTGAACAAAACCGCGTTCTTCCAAAAAACGCAGGTTATCATAAATAGTCGTCCTGCCCATTTTGAGCTCTTTTGCCAAATCCGCGGCCGACGCTTCGCCCTTAGATAGGGCCGCCAAATAGATATTGGCCCGTTGTTCGTCCAGCCCAGCTTGGGTCAGCCAGGCTAAAAGAGTTGTTTTGCTAGACATATGTCGGAAATAATTGACGAAATAAATCTAACATATTTGGCTAATTTAAGCAAGTTTTTAATTAGTTGCTAATTTTTTTCTAAAATACTTGGCGATCACACAATATATCAATATCTTCTTAGTACAACTGCTCTTCGACAAGGAGATCTATCATGTGCGGTGGACATGTTTCGCAACAGAGACTAACGGCCACAGGCTTGCTCAATTCCCTCAAAAAGAGCGAGTGGATCGGCGTGGCTGAAGAACTGGCTCTGCTTTCTCCCAAGGATTACGAAAAAGTAATCCACGCGTTCGCCCTTTATCGTGAAGCCCTAATCTTGGAAAGCTCGGCTGGGTACCAGCTGCCCAAACGACCGGTGAAACGAAAATGAAAAACTCGGATCAAATCATGCAACTCTTCACGTCCGCCTTCAAACGGAAGGTTAGACGCGTGCTGGCAAAAGAAACGCCCTCCGTGGCAAGCATGGTCAAATTTTACTTGTACGGCGCCAAAAACGATGTGATGGCCAACGTCGATCCCGAAGACCTGATCCGCGCGCAAATCCTGTCGCAAACGCTCCGTATTTGCGGCACTTGATTCCGACTCCCCTCCTCTGGCTCAGCAACTCCGCTGGGCCAAAGCATGGGCAGGCGGAAAATTCGATCAAAGAGAAGGATATTATGAGCCAAAAAGATGAGATGTTCGAAGATTACATCGCGGATAAACCACCGCGAGTAGCCGAGTCCGATGTAATCCCTCAATTCAACGAATCTATATTTATCGCCATCGTTGCATCCGGGCAAGTCCCGATCAGAATAATAACAGCCGCCAGAGAACGTTTAATTGCGCACAGAGAGGCTCACGAGCTTATTCAATCAGGCGGCCACCCATTCGACCTAAGTTTATCTACACCGGGTGACAATTCTCGACGAAGAGCCGAGGCCTCGCGACAGCCACTACCCGCGATTGAAGATCTCGAATCGATCCATTCGATAATCCGCCAATACTACAAGAAAACTAAGAATATCTCCATTTAACCTCTCGAGTGAGAGGTCTTTTTATTTCCCCAACCGTTTCTCTTGACAGCCCAGCGGAGATCCTGTATTTTTGAGCCCCGGGACAACTCCCATGGAGGTACGCAATGTCAGGAACATCAGGACAACTCAGGATCTATTGTGAAGACATGGTGCGGATCGTGAACTCAGGGCCTTTCGGAAAAAAGCTCGGAGATCACGAGGAGGTCGTCTTGTCCTCTCGCACCGAGCGGTACAGGAACTCGCTCGTCGCATTCAACACGGCCGTCGTCATGGCCAAGAATCACGGGGTCGTCGAGTACGCGGATCAGCTCTCCAAGGCTGCCAGCGATCTCCGTCGCGACCTCAACGAATGCCGCGGCGGCTTGCAGAGCCTCATCAGGTCCCTTTCGGACCTCAGCATGGCCAAGCGTCGGCGCGAGCACGCGCAAGTGCTGGTCGATGAATTCTACGCCGTTTGCAACGAGTACCGGCATCTCGACCGTCCCAAGCCTGCAGCGAACTGCATCAGCACTCCCCCGCCCGCTTCGCAGAGCATGCCAAGACTCGAACCTGCCCTCGCCAACTGACTCCGGTCAGTCCCGCCTTTGGCCCACTTTCCTACGGGCCGCCTAAAAGCCAGCGCCTCGCGCTGGCCTTTCCATATATATAAACTCTTGACTTTGAGCCATTTCTCGATAATAATACCGCCACCTATGAGCAGCCCAAGCGAAATCAAAAAAGGCGCCGTCATCATCCAAAACAATGAGCTTTGGATCGTGACGGATTTTCAGCACGTTAACCCCGGCAAAGGCGCGGCTTTC